>NZ_LN831051.1:1507834-1809401 GCF_001457635.1 Streptococcus pneumoniae | reverse complement strand
AATCCTTCGGATAAATTAATTGTCTAACTTTTGGGGGGCAGTTCACAGAACTGGCATTTTATTTTTTAGGATCTTGATGGGTTAGGTTCAATCCCCAAGGGACCAAATTTTCAGTTTTATTTTTGATACGAGCTATATTGTCCTTATGACGAATGATAATCAAACTAGCAAGTGCTAAGATAATAGCGATGAAGAGAGAGTCATAGTTACTCAGGATAAAACCAAAAAGTGGAAAGAGCAGAACCCCGATAACAGCCGCGATCGATGCTGTGACACTAGACAGTGAAATCATACTGCCAAGATAGAGAGCTCCAAAGAAGATAATCGCAAGGTAGAGACAGAAGATAGGCGCAAATCCGAAAATTACTCCAGCACTGGTTGCGACAGCCTTACCACCTTTAAATCCTGCAAAGATAGGGAAGGTATGGCCGATAACAGCCAAAAGTCCAAAGATGAGAGGAGAAACGCCTTGTAGATGAAAAATAATCGGAAGCAGCGTTGCTAGGGTTCCTTTGAAAAAGTCAATCACAAAGGTTGCCATACCAGCTTTCTTACCTAAAATGCGGAAGGTATTGGTCGTTCCAGTGTTACCAGAACCATGCTCGCGTAGATTGATTTGAAAGAATACTTGTCCAATCCAGAGACCAGATGGAATCGAACCCAGCAGATAGGCTAGGATTAATAAAACTATTGTAATCATACTCCTATTATATCATGAATTGGGAAAGAAAAGCAGAGAATCTCTGCTAAAATTGTCACATCGGAGAAAGAAAAATTTTGCAAAATCCTTGGAAAACCTGTAGAATAGTAAAGATGAACGAATAGGAGGTTCCTTGTGTCAAAAAAGGAAATCAATATTAACAATTATAATGATGATGCTATTCAGGTGCTAGAAGGGTTGGATGCGGTCCGAAAACGTCCAGGGATGTATATTGGATCGACCGATGGCGCTGGTCTTCATCACCTAGTTTGGGAAATCGTTGATAATGCAGTCGATGAAGCCTTGTCTGGGTTTGGTGATCGTATCGATGTAACCATCAATAAAGACGGTAGTCTAACGGTTCAAGACCATGGACGTGGGATGCCGACAGGTATGCACGCTATGGGAATTCCAACTGTTGAGGTTATCTTTACCATTCTTCATGCCGGAGGGAAATTCGGTCAAGGTGGCTATAAGACATCAGGTGGACTTCACGGAGTGGGTTCTTCCGTTGTTAACGCCCTTTCTAGCTGGTTAGAAGTTGAAATTACCCGTGATGGCGCAGTTTACAAGCAACGTTTCGAAAATGGTGGAAAACCTGTCACGACTTTGAAGAAAATCGGTACAGCACCCAAGTCTAAAACAGGCACCAAAGTTACTTTTATGCCTGACGCGACTATATTTTCTACGACAGATTTCAAGTACAATACCATTTCAGAGCGCCTTAATGAATCAGCCTTTCTCTTGAAAAATGTGACCTTGTCTTTAACGGACAAGCGAACAGATGAAGCGATTGAGTTCCACTATGAGAATGGAGTACAAGATTTTGTTTCTTATCTCAACGAAGATAAGGAAATCTTGACGCCAGTTCTTTACTTTGAAGGGGAAGACAATGGTTTTCAAGTGGAAGTAGCCCTCCAGTACAATGACGGATTCTCAGATAACATTCTATCCTTTGTCAATAACGTTCGCACCAAGGACGGTGGAACGCACGAGACAGGACTCAAGTCTGCCATTACCAAGGTCATGAATGACTATGCACGTAAAACAGGTCTTCTCAAGGAAAAAGATAAAAACCTTGAAGGTTCAGACTATCGTGAGGGACTAGCGGCCGTTCTTTCTATCTTAGTTCCTGAAGAACACTTGCAGTTTGAAGGACAGACCAAGGATAAACTAGGAAGCCCCCTAGCTCGCCCAGTTGTGGATGGAATAGTGGCTGATAAGTTGACCTTTTTCCTTATGGAAAATGGGGAATTAGCTTCTAACCTCATCCGCAAGGCTATCAAGGCCCGTGATGCTCGTGAAGCAGCACGTAAGGCGCGTGATGAGAGCCGAAATGGGAAGAAAAACAAGAAAGATAAGGGCTTGTTGTCTGGGAAATTGACCCCAGCCCAATCTAAGAATCCTGCTAAGAATGAACTCTATCTAGTTGAGGGGGACTCTGCCGGTGGTTCTGCCAAACAAGGTCGTGACCGCAAGTTCCAGGCTATTCTACCTCTTCGTGGTAAGGTTATCAATACAGCCAAGGCCAAGATGGCGGATATCCTCAAAAATGAAGAGATCAATACCATGATTTATACCATTGGTGCGGGTGTTGGAGCAGACTTCTCTATTGAAGATGCCAACTATGATAAGATCATTATCATGACCGATGCGGATACCGACGGTGCCCATATCCAGACCTTGCTCTTGACATTTTTCTACCGTTACATGCGTCCGCTAGTCGAGGCAGGTCATGTCTATATTGCCCTCCCACCTCTTTACAAGATGTCCAAAGGTAAAGGAAAGAAAGAAGAAGTGGCCTACGCTTGGACGGACGGAGAACTAGAAGAACTCCGTAAACAGTTCGGTAAAGGCGCTACCCTCCAACGATACAAAGGACTTGGTGAGATGAATGCGGACCAGCTCTGGGAAACAACCATGAACCCAGAAACACGTACCCTCATCCGTGTCACAATTGAAGATTTAGCGCGCGCCGAACGCCGCGTCAATGTTCTCATGGGAGATAAGGTAGAACCACGCCGTAAATGGATTGAAGATAATGTCAAGTTTACGCTAGAAGAAGCGACAGTGTTTTAATGAAAGAAAATAATATGTTAGTAAACTGGAAATTAGAGTCGGATGTGAATGACTATGTGAAAAAGCAGTTTGAAAATCTTGGTTTGAAAAAATTGCAGGATTATTAATGAAGAATCTGCTATGAGTGCTTATCTCAAAGAGGCGCTTAAGGGAGCGGCTAAGACACAAACTAAGACTAATTTTGGAAAACCAGATTTTCATATTGAAAAATACAAACAGGATAGTTTGGTTACTTATCGTAACTGAACACGGGAGGAATTCCCGTAAAATATCTTTTACTGCATAAAAACCTACTCTACATTCTTTGAAAGGAGTTGAACACGCCCTAGATACTGTGTGAAAAAGATAAATTCTCTTGTGAGTTTGCTTACTTCAAGAATTTTCTATTTTCACTTGGTATTTTATGGGCTTTGTATCTTATGTCTAACATTCAAAACATGTCCCTGGAGGACATCATGGGAGAGCGCTTTGGTCGCTACTCCAAGTACATTATTCAAGACCGGGCTTTGCCAGATATTCGTGATGGGTTGAAGCCGGTTCAGCGCCGTATTCTTTATTCTATGAATAAGGATAGCAATACTTTTGACAAGAGCTACCGTAAGTCGGCCAAGTCAGTCGGGAACATCATGGGGAATTTCCACCCACACGGGGATTCTTCTATCTATGATGCCATGGTTCGTATGTCACAGAACTGGAAAAATCGTGAGATTCTAGTTGAAATGCACGGTAATAACGGTTCTATGGACGGAGATCCTCCTGCGGCTATGCGTTATACTGAGGCACGTTTGTCTGAAATTGCAGGTTACCTTCTTCAGGATATCGAGAAAAATACAGTTCCTTTTGCATGGAACTTTGACGATACGGAGAAAGAACCAACGGTCTTGCCAGCAGCCTTTCCAAACCTCTTGGTCAATGGTTCGACTGGGATTTCGGCTGGTTATGCCACAGACATTCCTCCCCATAATTTAGCTGAGGTCATAGATGCTGCAGTTTACATGATTGACCACCCAACTGCAAAGATTGATAAACTCATGGAATTCTTGCCTGGACCAGACTTCCCTACAGGGGCTATTATTCAGGGTCGTGATGAAATCAAGAAAGCTTATGAGACTGGGAAAGGGCGCGTGGTTGTTCGTTCCAAGACTGAAATTGAAAAGCTAAAAGGTGGTAAGGAACAAATCGTTATTACTGAGATTCCTTATGAAATCAATAAGGCCAATCTAGTCAAGAAAATCGATGATGTTCGTGTTAATAACAAGGTAGCTGGGATTGCTGAGGTTCGTGATGAGTCTGACCGTGATGGTCTTCGTATCGCTATCGAACTTAAGAAAGACGCTAATACTGAGCTTGTTCTCAACTACTTATTTAAGTACACCGACCTACAAATCAACTACAACTTTAATATGGTGGCGATTGACAATTTCACACCTCGTCAGGTTGGGATTGTTCCAATCCTGTCTAGCTACATCGCTCACCGTCGAGAAGTGATTTTGGCGCGTTCACGCTTTGACAAAGAAAAGGCTGAGAAACGTCTCCATATCGTCGAAGGTTTGATTCGTGTGATTTCGATTTTGGATGAAGTCATTGCTCTTATCCGTGCTTCTGAGAATAAGGCGGACGCCAAGGAAAACCTCAAAGTTAGCTATGATTTTACGGAAGAACAGGCTGAGGCTATCGTAACTTTGCAACTGTACCGTTTGACCAATACCGATGTGGTTGTCTTGCAGGAAGAAGAAGCAGAGCTTCGTGAGAAGATTGCTATGCTGGCGGCTATTATCGGTGATGAAAGGACTATGTACAATCTCATGAAGAAAGAACTTCGTGAGGTCAAGAAGAAATTTGCAACTCCTCGTTTGAGTTCTTTAGAAGACACTGCGAAAGCAATTGAGATTGATACAGCTAGTCTTATCGCTGAGGAAGATACCTACGTCAGCGTGACCAAGGCAGGTTACATCAAGCGTACCAGTCCACGTTCCTTTGCGGCTTCCACCTTGGAAGAAATTGGCAAGCGTGATGATGACCGTTTGATTTTTGTTCAATCTGCCAAGACAACCCAGCACCTCTTGATGTTCACAAGTCTTGGAAATGTCATCTACAGACCAATCCATGAGTTGGCAGATATTCGTTGGAAGGACATCGGAGAGCATCTGAGCCAAACCATCACAAACTTTGAAACGAATGAAGAAATCCTTTATGTGGAAGTACTGGATCAGTTTGACGATGCGACAACCTACTTTGCAGTGACTCGCCTTGGTCAAATCAAACGGGTAGAGCGAAAAGAATTCACTCCATGGCGGACCTATAGATCTAAGTCTGTCAAGTATGCTAAGCTCAAAGACGATACAGATCAGATTGTAGCAGTGGCTCCGATTAAACTAGATGATGTTGTCTTGGTTAGTCAAAATGGTTATGCCCTGCGTTTCAATATCGAAGAGGTTCCGGTTGTCGGTGCTAAGGCAGCAGGTGTCAAGGCTATGAATTTGAAAGAAGATGATGTCCTCCAATCTGGCTTTATCTGTAATACTTCGTCCTTCTACCTCTTGACCCAGCGTGGAAGCTTGAAACGTGTTTCTATTGAGGAAATTCTAGCAACCAGCCGTGCCAAACGAGGATTACAAGTCTTGCGTGAGTTGAAAAACAAACCGCATCGTGTCTTCTTGGCAGGAGCAGTTGCAGAGCAAGGATTTGTTGGCGATTTCTTCAGTACGGAAGTGGATGTGAACGACCAAACTCTGCTTGTCCAATCCAATAAAGGAACAATCTATGAAAGCCGATTGCAAGACTTGAACTTGTCAGAACGCACTAGCAATGGAAGCTTCATTTCTGACACGATTTCAGATGAAGAAGTTTTTGACGCTTATCTTCAGGAAGTAGTTACTGAAGATAAATAAGTGAAATGAAGAATCAGTTCTAAGAGCTGGTTTTTATTGGAGAAATTTTCTGAAAATTACAAAATATACTTGCTATTTTAGAAAAATAGTGTAGAATATAAGAAATAGGTTTTTAGAATAAGGAGTGGAATATGACAGTAACGATTGATTGGGAAAACCTCGGTTTTTCCTATATGAAATTACCTTATCGCTATCTTGCTCATTTCAAAAATGGACAATGGGATCAAGGAGAGCTTACAGAGGATGCAACTTTGCATATTTCAGAGTCTTCTCCAAGTCTTCACTATGGACAACAAGCATTTGAAGGTTTGAAAGCTTATCGTACTAAGGATGGCAGTGTTCAACTGTTCCGTCCTGATGAAAATGCTAAACGTCTGCAACGTACATGTGACCGTCTCTTGATGCCACAAGTTCCGACAGACATGTTTGTAGAAGCTTGTAAAGCAGTTGTCCGTGCGAATGAAGAATACGTACCACCATACGGAACAGGTGGAACCTTATATCTTCGCCCTCTTTTGATTGGTGTCGGAGATATTATCGGGGTAAAACCGGCAGAAGAGTACATTTTCACCATCTTTGCTATGCCAGTTGGAAATTACTTTAAAGGTGGTTTGGTCCCAACCAACTTCTTGATTCAGGATGAGTACGACCGTGCAGCACCAAATGGTACAGGTGCGGCTAAGGTTGGTGGAAACTATGCTGCAAGTCTCTTACCAGGAAAAATGGCCAAGTCACGTCATTTCTCAGATGTTATCTATCTGGACCCATCAACTCATACAAAGATTGAAGAAGTCGGATCAGCTAACTTCTTTGGAATTACAGCTGATAATGAATTTGTAACACCATTGAGTCCATCTATCTTGCCATCTATTACCAAGTATTCCTTGCTTTATTTGGCAGAACATCGCTTGGGATTAACTCCTATTGAGGGTGATGTTCCAATTGATAATCTTGACCGTTTTGTAGAGGCAGGTGCCTGTGGTACAGCAGCGGTTATTTCTCCAATTGGAGGTATTCAACATGGTGATGATTTCCATGTATTCTATAGTGAAACAGAAGTAGGTCCTGTGACGCGTAAATTATATAATGAATTGACGGGTATTCAGTTTGGCGATATTGAAGCGCCAGAAGGTTGGATTGTAAAAGTAGATTAAAATAAACCAAAGGAGATTTTTTATGAAATAGAAAAAGTGGCTCTTAACAGCAGGAGTGGTCCTGAGCACGTCAGCTATTTTAGTGGCTTGTGGAAAAACTGATAAAGAAGCAGATGCACCGACAACATTTTCTTATGTCTATGCAGTAGATCCAGCATCATTGGGCTACAGTATAGCGACTCGAACATCGAGGACAGACGTTATTGGAAATGTTATTGATGGTTTGATGGAAAATGATAAATACGGCAATGTTGCTCCTTCTCAAAAAGACTATGATTTGAACGGTACAGGATGGGCTCCAAGCTATCAAGATCCAGCGTCTTACTTGAATATTATGGATCCAAAATCTGGTTCTGCCATGAAACACCTTGGCATTACGAAAGGAAAAGATAAGGATGTTGTAGCTAAACCTGGTTTGGATAAATATAAGAAATTGTTAGAAGATGCTGTTTCTGAGACCACTGACCTAGAGAAGAGATATGAAAAATATGCCAAAGCTCAAGCTTGGTCGACAGATAGTTCATTATTGATGCCAACAGCTTCATCTGGTGGTTTTCCAGTTGTAAGTAACGTAGTACCATTCTCAAAACCATACTCACAAGTTGGTATTAAGGGGGAACCATATATCTTTAAAGGAATGAAATTGCAAAAAGATATTGTTACAACAAAAGAATATAACGAGGTTTTTAAAAAATGGCAAAAAGAAAAATTGGAATCCAATAGCAAATACCAAAAAGAACTAGAAAAATACATTAAATAAGGAATGGTATTGATCTTGATAAAATTTTTAAAATACTGTCATTTTGAATATAAAGGAGTTTGATATGGAGTGGATTAGATTAATAGGAATAGCAATCATTGTTGTGGGTTTTATTTTAAAATTTGATACAATTGCAACAGTAGTCTTAGCTGGTTTGGTTACAGCTTTAGTTTCAGGTGTTTCTCTCGTTGAATTTTTGGAGATTTTGGGAAAAGAATTTAGCAATCAGCGAGTGCTCACGATTTTTATGGTTACCTTGCCTCTTGTGGGGCTGTCAGAAACCTTTGGACTCAAGCAACGATCAATCGATTTGATTCGAAAGATTAAAGGTCTGACAGTTGGAAACTTCTATACAGTTTATTTCTTTATTCGAGAGTTAGCTGGTTTCTTTTCAATTCGTCTAGGAGGACACCCTCAGTTTGTCAGACCTTTGGTTCAACCTATGGGAGAAGCAGCTGCAGAGTCTCAATTAGGTAGAAAGTTAACAGAGGTTGAAGATGAGACAATAAAAGCGCGTGCGGCTGCGAATGAAAATTTTGGAAATTTCTTTGCTCAAAATACGTTTGTAGGTGCTGGGGGAGTCCTCTTGATAGGGGGAACATTAGATCAGTTAGGCTATGAAAGCAATTATGCAGGGATTGCTTCTACATCTATTATTGTTGCTGTTATAACACTTATTGTAGTGGGGATTTACAATTATTTATTTGATAAAAAATTGATATCAAAAAAGACTAGGGGAGGAGAACAAAAATGACAGAGTTGGCAAAGCAACTATTAGAGTTGACCTATATTGTGATTGGTTGTCAATTTCTCCATACAGCCTATTGTAGTTATAAAGATAAAACAAACCCAGTTCGACTTGGGACATCTGCATTTTGGACTCTATTGTCTATTACGTTTATAGGTGGTTCCTATATGCCAAATATGAGTATTGGTATTATTGTAATCCTATTATCGCTGTTAACATTGTTTAAGCAAGTCCGTATCGGAACCTTGCCATCCTTAGATGAAATGAAAGCCAATATTGAATCTAACAGGTTGAAAAATAAAATTTTTATTCCAGTTATGCTGATGGCAATACTTGCGTTGGTCTTAGCGCAAATGATTCCAGAATTTAGCAAGATTTCGATTAGCCTTGCCGCCTTGTTTGCTACAATTTCTGTTCTTGTGATTACCAATAGTCACCCTAAGAGTCTGTTATCAGAAAATAATCGAATGACTCAGCAAGTTTCAACAAGTGGGATTGTTCCTCAATTATTAGGGGCTTTGGGGGCTATTTTTACTGTAGCAGGTGTTGGTGATGTTATCTCTCATCTGATTAGCGGTATTGTTCCTTCAGATAGTCGCTTTATAGGAGTTTTGGCTTATGTTCTTGGAATGGTTCTATTCACAATGATTATGGGAAATGCTTTTGCAGCATTCACCGTTATTACAGCAGGTGTTGGAGTTCCCTTTGTATTTGCTCTGGGAGCTAATCCAATTGTGGCTGGTGCTCTTGCCATGACAGCAGGTTATTGTGGGACCTTATTGACCCCAATGGCTGCTAATTTTAACGCTCTACCAGCAGCATTGATGGATATGAAAGATCAGAATGGCGTTATAAAGGCTCAAGCAGGTGTTGCTCTAGTAATGATTGTTATTCACATATTCTTAATGTACTTTCTCGCATTTTAGTAAAGGAAAATAAAATGAAAATATTGGTTACAGGTTTTAATCCTTTTGGAGGTGAAAAGATTAATCCAGCTTTGGAGGCTGTAAAATTATTACCATCTGAGATTAATGGGGCTGAAGTTCGCTGGGTAGAAATTCCAACGGTTTTTTATAAGTCGTCAGAAGTTTTAGAGGCAGAAATATTACGATATCAACCAGATGCTGTACTTTGTATTGGACAAGCAGGCGGCAGGACCGGCTTAACACCTGAACGAGTGGCTATTAATCAAGATGATGCTCGCATACCTGATAACGAAGGCAATCAACCAATTGATACACCGATTCGTATTGATGGAGCATCGGCCTATTTTAGTAGTTTACCTATCAAAGCGATGGTACAAGCTATCAAAAAACAGGGACTTCCGGCAGTTGTATCCAATAGTGCAGGAACCTTTGTTTGCAATCATTTGATGTACCAAGCTCTTTATTTAGTGGATAAAAAATTCCCTAATATGAGAGCAGGTTTCATGCATATTCCATATATGATGGAACAAGTAGTAAATAAGCCGAATACTGCAGGAATGAGTCTATGTGATATTGTAAGAGGCATAGAGGTAGCTATTGAAGCTATTGTAGACTACAAAGATAAGGATTTGCAGTTAGTAGGCGGTGAGACTCACTGATAACCTAAAAAGGATAGTCAATTATGCTTGTTTACTAACTATTAACTATGCTAAATCAATTGAGGTTGTTTACATAAAACTCTATATCAGAGAAGCCTGATATAGAGTTTTTTCTTGCTAGTTTTAGGATTTTCTTGTAAAATAGAAAAAGTGAAGAGAGGTATGAAATGAGCAAGAAAGATAAAAAAATCGAAATTCAAGTAGCGGATGCCAAAGTTAATGTTGGTAAAGACAGTTTTGAAGGTTATACATTGACTATCGGTAAAAAAGTTATCGGAGAAATTGCCGAATTAGACGGACAATTTGCCATTATAAAGAATGGGAATGTCGATAGTTTTTATAAAAAATTGGAAAAAGCTGTGGAAATTTTGATTGAAAATTATAATTTAGCAAAATAAGTCTTGTTTTTTTGAAATTTTCATGATATAATAGTCCATGTTGATTGTAGGAGAGATAGCGAAGAGGCTAAACGCGGCGGACTGTAAATCCGCTCCTTCGGGTTCGGGGGTTCGAATCCCTCTCTCTCCATTTCATTAATGGGGTATAGCCAAGCGGTAAGGCAAGGGACTTTGACTCCCTCATGCGTTGGTTCGAATCCAGCTACCCCAGTTCTTAGGTAATAATCAAGATAAAAAGCAAAATATCTTAGGGTATTTTATTTTTATAATTGAAAGACGTGAATGATATGAACATGTCCTTGCGGGTGCTTAGGAAAAAAATTATAAGTATGTCAAGTTTAAGAAAAACTTGATTGTTGGAGGATTTTTTAGATGAACGAATTTGAAGATTTGCTAAATAGCGTTAGTCAAGTTGAGACTGGTGATGTTGTTAGTGCTGAAGTATTGACAGTTGATGCGACTCAAGCTAACGTTGCAATCTCTGGAACTGGTGTTGAAGGTGTCTTGACTCTTCGCGAATTGACAAACGATCGTGATGCAGATATCAATGACTTTGTTAAAGTAGGAGAAGTATTGGATGTTCTTGTACTTCGTCAAGTAGTTGGTAAAGATACTGATACAGTTACATACCTTGTATCTAAAAAACGCCTTGAAGCTCGCAAAGCATGGGACAAACTTGTTGGTCGCGAAGAAGAAGTTGTTACTGTTAAAGGAACGCGTGCCGTTAAAGGTGGACTTTCAGTAGAATTTGAAGGTGTTCGTGGATTTATCCCAGCTTCAATGTTGGATACTCGTTTCGTACGTAACGCTGAGCGTTTTGTAGGTCAAGAATTTGATACTAAAATCAAAGAAGTTAACGCTAAAGAAAACCGCTTCATCCTTTCACGTCGTGAAGTTGTTGAAGCAGCTACTGCAGCAGCTCGCGCTGAAGTATTCGGTAAATTGGCTGTTGGTGATGTTGTAACTGGTAAAGTTGCTCGTATCACAAGCTTCGGCGCTTTCATCGACCTTGGTGGTGTTGACGGATTGGTTCACTTGACTGAATTGTCACATGAACGTAACGTATCACCAAAATCAGTTGTAACTGTTGGTGAAGAAATTGAAGTGAAAATCCTTGATCTTAACGAAGAAGAAGGACGTGTATCACTTTCACTTAAAGCAACAGTACCAGGACCATGGGATGGCGTTGAGCAAAAATTGGCTAAAGGTGATGTAGTAGAAGGAACAGTTAAACGTTTGACTGACTTCGGTGCATTTGTTGAAGTATTGCCAGGTATCGATGGACTTGTTCACGTATCACAAATTTCACACAAGCGGATTGAAAATCCAAAAGAAGCTCTTAAAGTTGGTCAAGAAGTTCAAGTTAAAGTTCTTGAAGTTAACGCAGATGCAGAACGCGTGTCACTTTCTATTAAAGCTCTTGAAGAACGTCCAGCCCAAGAAGAAGGACAAAAAGAAGAAAAACGTGCTGCTCGTCCACGTCGTCCAAGACGTCAAGAAAAGCGTGATTTCGAACTTCCAGAAACACAAACAGGATTTTCAATGGCTGATTTGTTTGGTGATATCGAACTTTAATCAAATTGAAAATTCACAAAATCCTTTGTTTACTAAACAAGGGATTTTTCTTTTGTCTCTGCTCCTTTTTTGATATAATAGTTCTATGTTAAAATCAGAAAAACAATCACGTTATCAAATGTTAAATGAAGAATTGTCCTTCCTATTGGAAGGCGAAACCAATGTTTTGGCTAATCTTTCCAACGCCAGTGCTCTTATAAAATCACGTTTTCCTAATACCGTATTTGCAGGCTTTTATTTGTTCGATGGAAAGGAATTGGTTTTAGGTCCCTTCCAAGGAGGTGTTTCCTGCATCCGTATTGCACTAGGCAAGGGTGTTTGTGGTGAGGCAGCTCACTTTCAGGAAACTGTTATTGTTGGAGATGTGACGACCTATCTCAACTATATTTCTTGTGATAGTCTAGCTAAAAGTGAAATTGTGGTGCCGATGATGAAGAATGGTCAGTTACTTGGAGTTCTGGATCTGGATTCTTCAGAGATTGAGGATTACGATGCTATGGATCGAGATTATTTGGAACAATTTGTCGCTATTTTGCTTGAAAAGACAACATGGGACTTTACGATGTTTGAGGAAAAATCTTAATGTATCAAGCACTTTATCGAAAATATAGAAGTCAAAACTTCTCCCAGTTAGTTGGTCAAGAAGTTGTGGCTAAGACTCTTAAACAAGCGGTGGAGCAAGAGAAAATAAGTCACGCTTATC
Organism: Streptococcus pneumoniae; assembly: GCF_001457635.1. Lineage (NCBI taxonomy): Bacteria > Bacillati > Bacillota > Bacilli > Lactobacillales > Streptococcaceae > Streptococcus > Streptococcus pneumoniae. The sequence goes on along the minus strand of NZ_LN831051.1, from coordinate 1,796,808 downwards.
TTTTTTCTGGTCCTCGTGGAACGGGAAAAACCAGTGTTGCTAAAATCTTTGCCAAGGCTATGAACTGTCCCAATCAAGTGGGTGGCGAACCTTGCAATAACTGCTATATTTGTCAAGCAGTGACGGACGGTAGTTTAGAAGATGTCATTGAAATGGATGCAGCTTCTAATAATGGGGTAGATGAAATTCGCGAAATTCGTGATAAATCTACCTATGCGCCTAGCCTTGCTCGTTATAAGGTTTATATCATAGATGAGGTTCACATGCTGTCTACAGGGGCTTTTAATGCCCTCCTAAAGACGCTGGAAGAACCAACACAGAATGTAGTCTTTATTTTGGCCACTACTGAATTGCACAAGATTCCTGCTACTATTCTATCCCGTGTGCAACGTTTTGAGTTTAAATCAATTAAGACACAGGATATTAAGGAACATATTCACTATATCTTAGAAAAAGAAAATATCAGTTCTGAACCAGAGGCTGTGGAAATCATTGCCAGACGGGCGGAAGGTGGAATGCGGGACGCCTTGTCTATTTTGGATCAAGCCCTGAGTTTGACACAGGGAAATGAGCTGACGACTGCTATCTCTGAAGAAATTACTGGCACCATTAGCCTATCAGCCTTGGATGATTATGTGGCGGCCTTGTCTCAACAGGATGTTCCCAAAGCTTTGTCTTGCTTGAATCTTCTTTTTGACAATGGTAAGAGCATGACTCGTTTTGTGACCGATCTTTTGCACTATTTAAGAGACTTGTTAATTGTTCAAACAGGGGGAGAAAATACTCATCATAGTTCAGTCTTTGTAGAAAATTTGGCACTTCCTCAAAAAAATCTGTTTGAAATGATTCGCTTAGCAACAGTGAATTTAGCAGATATTAAGTCTAGTTTGCAGCCCAAGATTTATGCTGAAATGATGACCGTCCGTTTGGCGGAAATCAAGCCCGAACCAGCTCTATCAGGAGCGGTTGAAAATGAAATTGCTACGCTGAGACAGGAAGTTGCCCGTCTCAAACAAGAGCTTTCTAATGCAGGTGCGGTTCCTAAACAAGTTGCACCAGCTCCTAGTCGACCAGCTACGGGCAAAACAGTCTATCGTGTCGATCGCAATAAAGTGCAATCTATCTTACAAGAGGCCGTCGAAAATCCTGATTTAGCACGTCAAAATCTAATTCGTTTGCAGAATGCCTGGGGAGAGGTAATTGAAAGTCTAGGTGGGCCGGACAAGGCTCTGCTAGTTGGTTCTCAACCGGTTGCTGCCAATGAACACCATGCTATTCTTGCTTTTGAGTCTAACTTCAATGCTGGTCAAACTATGAAACGAGACAATCTCAATACCATGTTTGGTAATATCCTCAGTCAGGCGGCAGGTTTTTCACCTGAGATTTTAGCTATTTCCATGGAGGAATGGAAAGAAGTTCGCGCAGCCTTTTCAGCCAAAGCCAAATCTTCTCAAACTGAAAAAGAAGTAGAAGAAAGCCTGATTCCAGAAGGATTTGAATTTTTGGCTGATAAAGTGAAGGTAGAGGAAGACTAAAGAAAGATTTCATGATACAATAAGTTTATGAATAAACAACAATTTATTATTATGGCGCTATTTACAGCTGCTGAGACCTATTTTTTCAATGAAGCCTGGATGACTGGCCGCTATATTATGGCAGCCTTTTGGGCAATTTTACTCTTTAGAAATTTCCGAGTCAGTTATGTGATGGGTAAAATTGTTGATGTCATCGATCAGCATTTTAATAGGAAAGACTAGCCCTCAGCTTCCAGACAAAATCAAAGCCTTTTAGGCTTTTTTTTGTTATACTAGAAAAGTATATTTATAGAATTTTTGCTCTATTTCTGGGGAAATCAGACGTTTTTCTAGTAAGTACTGTAAAAGTTTTGAAAAAGAAAGGAACTATCATGTCAGTAATAGAGATCAAAGATCTTCACGTTGAGATTGAAGGAAAAGAAATTTTAAAAGGGGTTAACCTGACCCTGAAAACAGGAGAAATTGCCGCTATCATGGGACCAAATGGTACAGGTAAATCGACTCTTTCTGCCGCTATCATGGGAAATCCAAACTATGAAGTAACTAAAGGTGAAGTTTTGTTTGATGGCGTAAACATCCTTGAGTTGGAAGTGGATGAGCGTGCGCGTATGGGACTTTTCCTTGCTATGCAATACCCATCAGAAATCCCTGGAATTACCAATGCTGAGTTTCTTCGTGCCGCTATGAATGCGGGTAAAGAAGATGATGAGAAGATTTCAGTTCGTGAGTTTATTACTAAGCTAGATGAAAAAATGGAATTGCTCAACATGAAAGAAGAAATGGCAGAGCGTTACCTCAACGAAGGCTTCTCTGGTGGTGAGAAAAAACGCAATGAAATTCTTCAACTTTTGATGTTGGAGCCAACATTTGCTCTTTTGGACGAGATTGACTCAGGTCTTGATATTGACGCTCTTAAAGTTGTGTCTAAAGGTGTCAATGCCATGCGTGGTGAAGGTTTTGGTGCTATGATCATCACTCACTACCAACGTCTTTTGAACTATATCACACCTGATGTGGTACACGTGATGATGGAAGGTCGTGTTGTCCTTTCTGGTGGTCCAGAATTGGCTGCGCGTTTGGAACGTGAAGGATACGCAAAACTAGCTGAAGAACTTGGCTACGACTACAAGGAAGAATTGTAATTCCCTCGTATCTTTTAGGAGAAGTAAATGACTAGAGAAAATATTAAACTTTTTTCAGAAATGCACGCTGAACCAAGCTGGTTGGCTGATCTCCGTCAAAAAGCTTTTGACAAGATTGAGACTTTGGAATTACCAGTTATTGAGCGTGTCAAATTCCACCGTTGGAATCTGGGTGATGGAACGATTACAGAAAATGAGCCATCAGCAAATGTTCCATATTTCACAGCTTTAGATCATCACTTGAAGTTGGTGCAAGTAGGAACTCAAACTGTTTTCGAACAAACTCCAGTTGAGTTAGCTGAACAGGGTGTTGTCTTCACAGACTTTCACTCAGCTTTAGAAGAAATTCCAGAGCTGATCGAAGAATTCTTCATGTCATCTGTTAAGTATGATGATGACAAGTTGGCGGCTTACCACACAGCTTACTTTAACAGTGGTGCTGTACTCTATATTCCAGATAACGTAGAAATCACAGAGCCAATTGAAGGAATTTTCTACCAAGATAGCGATAGCAATGTGCCGTTTAACAAGCATATTATGATTATCGCTGGTAAAAATTCTAAGATTAGTTATCTGGAGCGTTTAGAGTCACGCGGTGAAGGAAGTGACAAAGTAACTGCCAATATCACAGTGGAAGTGATTGCACGTTCTGGTGCGCAAGTCAAGTTTGCTGCTATCGACCGTCTAGGTGAAAACGTCACTGCCTACATTAGCCGTCGTGGTAAATTAGGCAACGATGCAAGTATTGACTGGGCTATCGGTGTCATGAACGAAGGAAATGTCGTTGCTGATTTTGATAGTGACTTGATTGGTAATGGTAGCCATGCTGACCTCAAGGTTGTAGCTCTTTCAAGTGGTCGTCAGGTACAAGGGATTGATACTCGTGTAACTAACTATGGCTGCAACTCTATCGGAAATATCCTACAACATGGGGTTATCCTTGAAAAAGCAACTTTGACTTTCAATGGTATCGGCCACATCATCAAGGGTGCTAAGGGAGCAGATGCGCAACAAGAGAGCCGTGTTCTCATGCTTTCAGACCAAGCGCGTTCAGATGCTAACCCAATTCTTTTGATTGATGAAAATGATGTCACTGCAGGACACGCAGCGTCTATCGGACAAGTTGATCCAGAAGACATGTATTACCTCATGAGTCGTGGATTGGATAAGGCAACTGCAGAGCGTTTGGTTGTTCGTGGTTTCCTTGGATCTGTTATCGTGGAGATTCCAGTCAAGGAAGTTCGTGATGAAATGATTGCAACTATCGAAGAGAAATTGTCAAAACGCTAAGGGGCAGCCTATGTTAGATGTAGAAGCGATTCGCAAGGATTTTCCAATTTTAGATCAGATTGTCAATGATGAACCTCTGGTCTATCTGGACAATGCTGCGACGACACAAAAACCACTAGTAGTTCTGAAAGCTATTAACAGCTACTATGAGCAGGACAATGCCAATGTTCACCGTGGTGTCCATACCTTAGCGGAACGAGCGACAGCTTCTTATGAAGCTGCTCGTGAAACCATTCGTAAGTTTATTAATGCAGGCTCTACAAAGGAAGTTCTCTTTACCAGAGGAACGACAACCAGCCTTAACTGGGTGGCACGCTTTGCTGAGGAAATTCTCACTGAGGGAGACCAGGTCTTGATTTCAGTAATGGAACACCATTCTAATATCATTCCATGGCAGGAAGCTTGTCGAAAGACTGGAGCAGAGCTTGTCTATGTCTATCTTAAAGACGGTGCCTTGGATATGGAGGATTTGCGAGCTAAATTGACTGATAAGGTTAAATTTGTTTCCCTAGCTCATGCCTCCAATGTTCTTGGTGTGGTCAATCCGATCAAGGAAATCACTCAATTAGCCCACCAAGTTGGGGCAATCATGGTAGTGGATGGTGCTCAATCTACACCTCATATGAAGATTGATGTCCAGGACTTGGATCTGGACTTTTTCGCCTTTTCGGCTCACAAGATGGCTGGTCCGACTGGTATCGGTGTCCTTTACGGCAAAGAAAAGTATCTTGAGCAAATGTCTCCAGTAGAATTTGGCGGCGAGATGATTGATTTTGTCTACGAGCAATCTGCTAGTTGGAAGGAATTGCCTTGGAAATTTGAGGCTGGAACGCCAAATATGGCAGGAGCTATTGGACTTGCGACTGCAGTTGATTATCTGGAAAAGATTGGTATGGATGCCATTGAAGCTCATGAACAGGAATTGATTGCGTACGTCTATCCAAAACTGCAGGCAATTGAGGGATTGACCATTTACGGTTCTCAGGATTTGGCTCAACGTTCGGGTGTTATTGCCTTTAACCTAGGTGATCTCCATCCTCACGATCTTGCGACGGCTCTGGATTATGAAGGAGTGGCTGTTCGTGCTGGTCACCATTGTGCGCAACCCTTGCTTCAGTATTTGGAAGTCCCAGCAACAGCTCGTGCAAGTTTTTATATCTACAATACCAAGGCAGATTGCGACAAACTAGTCGATGCCCTACAAAAGACAAAGGAGTTTTTCAATGGCACTTTCTAAACTAGATAGCCTTTATATGGCAGTGGTAGCAGACCATTCGAAAAATCCACATCACCAAGGGAAGTTAGAAGACGCTGAGCAAATCAGTCTCAACAATCCGACTTGTGGGGATGTCATCAACCTCTCTGTCAAGTTTGATGCAGAGGACCGTTTGGAAGATATTGCTTTTCTAAATTCAGGATGCACGATTTCAACTGCTTCTGCTAGTATGATGACAGATGCCGTTTTAGGAAAAACCAAACAAGAAATTTTAGAACTGGCGACTATTTTTTCTGAAATGGTTCAAGGGCAAAAAGATGAGCGTCAAGACCAACTTGGAGACGCGGCATTCTTGTCAGGTGTTGCCAAATTCCCTCAAAGAATCAAGTGTGCAACCCTAGCTTGGAATGCCCTTAAGAAAACAATTGAAAATCAAGAAAAACAGTAAGACAAGTTTCTTTTGTCTTATGAATTATTAGAAATGAAGAAAGAAAGGATATTATGGCTGAAGAAAGAGTAGAACCAAAACCAATTGACCTTGGTGAATATAAATTTGGTTTCCATGACGATGTAGAGCCTGTCTTATCGACAGGAAAAGGACTCAACGAAGGTGTTATTCGTGAATTATCTGCTGCTAAGGGTGAGCCTGAGTGGATGTTGGAGTTCCGTTTGAAGTCTTATGAAACCTTCAAAAAAATGCCCATGCAAACTTGGGGAGCAGACTTGTCAGAGATTGACTTTGATGACTTAATCTACTACCAAAAACCATCTGACAAACCAGCCCGTTCTTGGGATGATGTACCTGAAAAGATTAAAGAAACCTTTGAACGTATCGGGATTCCAGAAGCTGAACGTGCTTATTTAGCAGGGGCTTCTGCCCAGTACGAGTCAGAAGTGGTTTACCACAACATGAAGGAAGAGTTCCAAAAATTAGGTATTATCTTTACAGATACAGATTCCGCACTCAAGGAATACCCAGACTTATTTAAACAATACTTTGCGAAGTTGGTACCGCCGACTGATAACAAGTTGGCAGCCCTCAACTCAGCAGTATGGTCGGGTGGAACTTTTATCTACGTGCCAAAAGGTGTCAAGGTAGATATTCCACTTCAAACTTATTTCCGTATCAATAACGAAAATATAGGTCAGTTCGAACGTACCTTGATTATCGTTGATGAGGGAGCAAGCGTCCACTACGTAGAAGGATGTACAGCACCAACATATTCAAGCAATAGCTTACACGCTGCCATTGTAGAAATTTTTGCTTTGGACGGAGCTTATATGCGTTATACAACTATCCAAAACTGGTCTGATAACGTCTATAACTTGGTAACAAAGCGTGCTAAGGCTCAAAAGGATGCCACTGTTGAGTGGATTGATGGAAACTTGGGTGCCAAAACGACTATGAAATATCCATCTGTTTACCTTGATGGAGAAGGAGCGCGTGGTACCATGCTCTCTATCGCCTTTGCTAATGCAGGGCAACACCAAGACACGGGTGCTAAGATGATTCACAATGCTCCACATACCAGCTCGTCTATTGTGTCTAAATCCATCGCTAAAGGTGGAGGAAAGGTTGACTACCGTGGACAAGTCACCTTTAACAAGAACTCTAAGAAATCTGTTTCCCACATTGAATGTGATACCATTATCATGGATGACTTGTCAGCATCAGATACTATTCCATTTAATGAAATTCACAACTCGCAAGTGGCTTTGGAACACGAAGCCAAAGTATCTAAGATTTCAGAAGAGCAATTGTATTATCTCATGAGCCGTGGATTGTCAGAATCTGAGGCAACTGAAATGATTGTCATGGGATTTGTAGAACCCTTTACAAAAGAACTTCCAATGGAATACGCAGTTGAGCTGAACCGCTTGATTAGCTATGAAATGGAGGGATCAGTTGGATAAAATTTGATTTTATACTCTTCGAAAATCTCTTCAAACCACGTCAGCATCGCCTTATCGTATGTATGGTTACTGACTTCGTCAGTTTCATCTACAACCTCAAAACAGTGTTTTGAGCAACCTGCGGCTAGCTTCCTAGTTTGTTCTTTGATTTTGAAGATGAACTTGTATCAAAAAATCGCGGTTTAAAATCGCGATTTTTTATAATTTCTCGTTAACAAAGCGGACAAACTGATTCCACCAAACTTTTAAGAAGAAGGCTTTTTCAATTTTCTTGTCTGCTACCATTTCGAAACTAGGGCGCTCTGTGGTGATGTAACCTTGACCAATCAAGTCCTTGTCTTCATAAGTCAAATGGCCAACCACTGTTCCAGCTTCAAGTGGTGCTGGGATTGCTTTGGAATCAGGTGTGAATTGAACAGATTGAGAAGATTGATTCCCAACACGTTCGATTAGATAGATATCCTCTGGAGCCACTGCAGTTACTGTATCTTCTTTTCCATCTTGTACAGGGGCTTTGCTATCTTGATAGGCATCGCCTTGTTGAACGATTTTGCGAAGTGTAAATGTAGAAGAAATATAATCCATTAGGGAAGATGTAGCTGTAAATCGAGCGTAAGGATTATTGTCTTGATGATCTGCATTTAAAACAACTGTGATGACTCTCATGCCTTTTTCGACAGTAGTACCAACAAAAGACTCTCCAGCCTTATCTGTTGTTCCTGTTTTTAGCCCATCAAAACCACCACGGTAAGCAGGCATACCTTCTAACATGTAGTTGGTTGAAGTGATTGTCATCCCAGCAAAAGTAGAAGAAGGTTTTTTGGTGATTTCTAAGACTTGTGGGTATTTTTTGATGAGGTTGCGAGCAACGATAGCGACATCATAAGCACTAAGCTTATTTTCCTCATCTTTTTTAGAACCTGGGTAAATGTTATCCCCTAGAGTTTCATTGTTAAGACCTGTCGTATTGACAACAGTGGCATCCTGAATTCCCCATTCCAAGAGTTTTGCCCGCATCATATCGACGAAATCTTTTTCTGAGCCAGCAATTTTCTCAGCTAGGGCAATAGCGGCGCTGTTGGCACTAGATACCAGAGTTGCTTCAAGCAACTCTTCGACAGTATAATTACGGGCCTCCATAGGAATATTACTGGCTTCAGAATTTGTCGTCAATTGATAAGGATAATCAGAAATATCTACAGGAGTGGAGAGGGTAATACTTCCGTTTTCCAAAGCTTCATAGACTAGATAAACAGTAATCAATTTTGTTATGGAAGCAATTTCGACAGGTTGCGTTGCATCCTTCTCATAGAGAATTTTACCAGTATTTGCCTCAACAGCAATCGCATGTTTAGCGGCAATGGTAAAATCTTGAGCAACAGCAGTAGAAACACCCCCTAAAAGAGAGACAGTTAACAAAGTTAAAAATATTTTTTTCATAGTAGTCTTATTCTATCATAAAGAAAAAAAATATTCTTGCTTTAATAATTCATCTGTTAAGCTTTTTGAAAATATGGTAAAATAAAGTGAGGGAGGTAACTCATGTTTCGTAGAAATAAATTATTTTTTTGGACCACAGAAATTTTACTCTTAACCATCATCTTTTACCTATGGAGACAGATGGGATCTTTGATTAACCCTTTTGTTAGCGTGCTTAATACAATTATGATTCCATTTTTATTAGGGGGCTTTCTTTATTATTTGACAAACCCTATTGTTACTTTCTTAAATAAAGTCTGTAAACTCAATCGTTTGCTTGGTATTTTAATTACCTTGTGTACTTTGGTCTGGGGAATGGTCATAGGTGTTGTCTATCTCTTACCTATTTTGATTAATCAGTTATCTAGTTTGATTATATCTAGTCAAACTATTTATAGTCGAGTACAAGACTTAATCATAGACTTATCTAATTATCCTGCGCTCCAGAATTTGGATGTAGAAGCTACAATTCAGCAGTTAAACTTATCCTATGTTGATATTCTTCAAAATATCCTAAATAGCGTATCAAATAGTGTGGGGAGCGTCTTGTCAGCTCTTATCAGTACTGTTTTGATTTTGATTATGACTCCAGTTTTTTTGGTTTATTTCTTATTAGATGGACATAAATTCTTGCCCATGCTTGAAAGAACGATTCTAAAGAGGGATCGCTTGCATATTGCAGGCTTATTAAAGAATTTAAATGCGACGATTGCTCGCTATATTAGTGGAGTTTCGATTGACGCAATCATTATAGGTTGTTTGGCTTATATTGGCTATAGTATTATTGGTTTAAAATATGCTTTAGTTTTTGCCATTTTTTCTGGTGTAGCCAATTTAATTCCTTATGTGGGGCCAAGTATTGGTTTGATTCCTATGATCATCGCAAATATATTCACTGATCCCCATAGACTGCTGATTGCAGTGATTTATATGCTTGTTGTTCAGCAGGTAGATGGCAATATCTTATATCCTCGAATTGTAGGAAGTGTTATGAAGGTTCATCCAATCACGATTTTAGTTTTACTTTTGTTGTCAAGCAATATCTATGGTGTAGTTGGAATGATTGTCGCAGTGCCAACCTATTCTATCTTGAAAGAAATTTCTAAGTTCTTATCCCGTTTGTATGAAAATCATAAAATAATGAAAGAACGAGAAAGAGAATTAGCTAAGTAAAAGTCAGGAGAACCCTGATTTTTCTTTACTGGAAGTGGCCTTTAGATTAGAAGACTGAAAATAAGTTAAAGTCTTAAACTAATTTTCACAGCTAAGAATAGTAGAAGTTAATCTGATAAAAATCGAAAAAACCAGTGGAATTCCGTGTCAGGGTAAGTTCCACTGGTTTTCATAGTCTATTAAAGTTCGAATGAAACCTATTTATAGTATATTGAAACTAGAATAGTACACCTCTAATTCTAAAACATTGTTAGAAATCGATTTGACTGTCCTGATCTATTCGTCCTATTCTTATTTCATTTTACTATATTTTGGTGCAATAAGTGAAAAGTAGTCCGAATAATATAAGGATTGATTTTATAGTTTTTAAACTCAAATGAATTAAAATAAAGAGAGTACGAAAATTCTCATCTGAAAGTATTTTAGAATAATTCTCTTCGTGAATTTCTTCAAAACAGATAGCTTCATCTTAGGTATGTGTTAATTGGATTTCGTAAGCTCTATTTACAATCGTAAAGTTATGCACTGAAAAAGTTGTAGTTAGTCTTCCAGTTTGCTAAATTTCTCGAATAGTATCTTTTTTAGGTATGTGATTTCTTTTTGCATTTTTGAGTTAGATAAGGTATAATGGTTTTATTGTCTTTTGGGGTCGTTACGGATTCGACAGGCATTATGAGGCATATTTTGCGACTCGTGTGGCGACGTAAACGCTCAGTTAAATATAACTGCAAAAAATAACACTTCTTACGCTCTAGCTGCCTAAAAACCAGCAGGCGTGACCCGATTTGGATTGCTCGTGTTCAATGACAGGTCTTATTATTAGCGAGATACGATTAAGCCTTGTCTAGCGGCTTGATAAGAGATTGATAGACTCGCAGTTTCTAGACTTGAGTTATGTGTCGAGGGGCTGTTAAAATAATACATAACCTATGGTTGTAGACAAATATGTTGGCAGGTGTTTGGACGTGGGTTCGACTCCCACCGGCTCCATTATTCCTTTGCATTCTTTTGCATTCCTTGGTAAAACGTTGTTAAATCAACGTTTTTTATTTTTATCTTTGGTATTCCTTTGCATTCTTTTGCTAAAAAGGGAGTCACAAACAGACCCTATTTTAAAAAAAGGATAGAAAAAAGGATACAACATTTGTCGCATCCTAAAAATAATCTTTTTTCGACGGAAGACATGGGATTCGAACCCACGCACGCTATTACACGCCTACCGCGTTTCCAACACGGCCTCTTAAGCCTCTTGAGTAATCTTCCAATACTTACTCAAATAGTCTACCATAAAGGCTCTTATCTTGCACTAAAAATTCTAGAAATAAGAAAAATGATAGATTTTGAAAGAAAATGATAAAAAATGCTTGACTTCAAAAGAAAGTATGATAGAATGAATAGTGTAAACGATAACAGGAGGTGATTCGGTGTTAAAAACAGAGCGGAAGCAACTGATTTTAGAGGAGTTAAATCAACATCATGTAGTTTCTCTAGAAAAATTAGTTAGTTTGCTAGAAACGTCAGAATCAACGGTTCGAAGAGACTTGGATGAGTTGGAAGCGGAAAACAAGCTTCGTCGTGTGCATGGTGGAGCAGAACTCCCCCACTCCTTACAGGAAGAAGAAACCATTCAAGAAAAATCGGTCAAAAACCTTCAAGAAAAGAAGTTGCTGGCTCAGAAAGCAGCCTCTCTCATTAAAGAAAAAGATGTCATCTTTATCGATGCTGGAACAACAACTGCTTTTTTGATTCATGAATTGGTCAATAAGAATGTTACAGTTGTGACCAACTCCATTCACCATGCCGCTCAGTTGGTTGAAAAGCAGATTCCAACTGTCATGGTTGGAGGAAACGTCAAGACGGCGACAGATGCTAGTATCGGGGGCGTTGCTCTTAACCAGATTAACCAATTGCACTTTGACCGTGCCTTTATCGGAATGAATGGTGTTGACGATGGCTATTATACGACTCCTGATATGGAGGAGGGAGCTGTGAAAAGAGCTATTTTGGAGAATGCCAAGCAGACCTACGTCTTGGTGGATTCGTCAAAAATTGGACAAACTTGCTTTGCCAAGGTAGCACCACTCAAACGCGCTATCGTTATCACTAGTCAAGGGCATGAGCTCTTGCAGGTTATTAAGGAGAAAACGGAGGTAATAGAAGTATGATTTATACAGTCACACTCAATCCATCCATTGACTATATCGTTCGTTTGGACCAAGTCAAAGTTGGTAGTGTAAATCGTATGGACAGTGATGATAAGTTTGCTGGTGGGAAAGGAATCAATGTCAGCCGTGTCTTGAAACGTTTGAATATACCAAATACAGCGACGGGATTTATCGGTGGCTTTACTGGTAAATTTATCACAGATACTTTAGCAGAGGAAGAAATCGAGACACGTTTTGTCCAGGTGGCAGAAGATACTCGTATCAATGTTAAAATCAAAGCAGACCAAGAAACAGAAATCAACGGAACGGGTCCAACTGTTGAACCGGTTCAGCTAGAAGAATTGAAAGCTATTTTATCTAGTCTGACAGCAGAAGATACAGTTGTCTTTGCAGGTTCAAGTGCTAAAAATCTAGGCAATGTTATCTATAAGGATTTGATTTCCTTGACGCGCCAGACTGGTGCGCAAGTGGTCTGTGACTTTGAAGGACAGACCTTAAATTGATAGTTTGGACTACCAGCCTCTTCTTGTAAAACCAAACAATCATGAACTTGGAGCGATTTTTGGGGTTAAACTCGAAAGTTTAGATGAAATTGAGAAATACGCTCGTGAGTTACTGGCTAAGGGTGCTCAAAATGTTATTATCTCTATGGCTGGTGATGGCGCCCTTCTTGTCACATCTGAGGGAGCTTACTTCGCTAAACCAATCAAAGGAACAGTCAAAAATTCAGTTGGAGCTGGTGATTCTATGGTTGCTGGATTCACAGGTGAATTTGTCAAATCAAAAGACGCAGTAGAAGCCTTCAAATGGGGAGTGGCTTGCGGAACGGCAACTACCTTCTCAGATGACTTGGCAACGGCGGAATTTATTAAAGAAACATATGGAAAAGTTGAGGTAGAAAAAAGATGAAAATTCAAGACCTATTGAGAAAAGATGTCATGTTGCTAGATTTGCAGGCAACTGAAAAAACAGCTGTCATCGACGAGATGATTAAAAATTTGACAGAGCACGGTTATGTAACAGATTTTGAAACATTTAAAGAAGGAATTTTGGCGCGTGAAGCTTTGACTTCTACTGGTTTGGGTGATGGAATCGCAATGCCTCACAGCAAAAACGCTGCTGTCAAAGAAGCGACAGTTCTATTTGCTAAGTCAAATAAGGGTGTTGACTACGAGAGCTTGGATGGACAAGCAACTGACCTCTTCTTCATGATTGCAGCTCCAGAAGGTGCCAATGATACTCACTTGGCAGCCTTGGCAGAATTGTCTCAATACTTGATGAAAGACGGTTTTGCAGACAAACTTCGTCAAGCAACATCTGCAGACCAAGTTATCGAACTTTTTGACCAAGCTTCAGAAAAAACTGAGGAACTTGTTCAAGCACCTGCTAATGACTCTGGTGACTTTATCGTAGCTGTTACAGCTTGTACAACAGGTATTGTCCACACTTACATGGCCCAAGAAGCCCTTCAAAAAGTAGCTGCTGAAATGGGGGTTGGTATCAAGGTCGAAACCAACGGTGCTAGCGGTGTTGGAAATCAACTAACTGCAGAAGATATCCGTAAGGCTAAAGCTATTATCATTGCAGCAGACAAGGCCGTTGAAATGGATCGATTTGATGGAAAACCATTGATCAATCGTCCAGTTGCTGACGGTATCCGTAAGACAGAAGAGCTAATTAACTTGGCTCTTTCAGGAGATACTGAAGTCTACCGTGCCGCTAATGGTGCCAAAGCTGCAACAGCCTCTAACGAAAAACAAAGCCTTGGTGGTGCCTTGTACAAACACTTGATGAGTGGTGTATCTCAAATGTTACCATTCGTTATCGGTGGTGGTATCATGATTGCCCTTGCCTTCTTGATTGACGGTGCTTTGGGTGTTCCAAATGAAAACCTTGGCAATCTTGGTTCTTACCATGAGTTAGCTTCTATGTTCATGAAAATTGGTGGAGCTGCCTTTGGTTTGATGCTTCCAGTCTTTGCGGGTTATGTTGCCTACTCTATTGCTGAAAAACCGGGTTTGGTAGCAGGTTTCGTGGCTGGTGCTATTGCCAAAGAAGGTTTTGCCTTTGGTAAAATTCCTTATGCCGCAGGTGGTGAAGCAACTTCAACTCTTGCAGGTGTCTCATCTGGTTTCCTAGGTGCCCTTGTTGGTGGATTTATCGCAGGTGCCTTGGTTCTTGCCATCAAGAAATACGTTAAAGTTCCTCGTTCACTCGAAGGTGCTAAATCAATCCTTCTATTGCCACTTCTTGGAACAATCTTGACAGGATTTGTTATGCTAGCTGTGAATATCCCAATGGCTGCAATCAACACTGCTATGAATGACTTCCTAGGCGGTCTTGGAGGAGGTTCAGCTGTCCTTCTTGGTATCGTCCTTGGTGGAATGATGGCTGTTGACATGGGTGGACCAGTTAATAAAGCAGCTTATGTCTTTGGTACAGGTACGCTTGCAGCAACTGTTTCTTCAGGTGGTTCTGTAGCCATGGCAGCAGTTATGGCTGGAGGAATGGTGCCACCACTTGCAATCTTTGTCGCAACTCTTCTTTTCAAAGATAAATTTACTAAGGAAGAACGTAACTCTGGTTTGACAAACATCATCATGGGCTTGTCATTTATCACTGAGGGAGCGATTCCATTTGGTGCCGCTGACCCAGCTCGTGCGATTCCAAGCTTCATCCTTGGTTCAGCAGTAGCAGGTGGACTCGTTGGTCTTACTGGTATCAAACTCATGGCGCCACACGGAGGAATCTTCGTTATCGCCCTTACTTCAAATGCTCTCCTTTACCTCGTTTCTGTCTTGGTAGGAGCAATCGTAAGTGGTGTGGTTTATGGTTACCTACGCAAACCACAAGCATAAAAAATAGAAAAATGAAAAGATTGGACCGTTTGGTGCAGTCTTTTTCTCTTCCCGAAATGCCTGTGAAATATGGTATAATAGAAGAATGGCAAACAAGAATACAAGTACAACAAGACGGAGACCGTCTAAAGCAGAACTGGAAAGAAAAGAAGCGATTCAACGAATGTTGATTTCGTTAGGAATTGCGATTTTATTGATTTTCGCAGCCTTCAAATTAGGGGCTGCAGGTATAACCCTTTATAATTTAATTCGCTTGCTAGTGGGTAGCCTAGCTTATCTGGCGATATTCGGCCTATTAATCTATCTCTTCTTTTTCAAGTGGATACGAAAACAGGAAGGACTCTTATCTGGCTTTTTCACCATATTTGCTGGCTTACTCTTGATTTTTGAGGCCTACTTGGTTTGGAAATATGGTTTGGACAAGTCCGTTCTAAAAGGGACCATGGCTCAGGTTGTGACAGATCTGACTGGTTTTCGAACGACTAGCTTTGCTGGAGGAGGCTTGATCGGGGTCGCTCTTTATATTCCAACAGCCTTTCTCTTTTCAAATATCGGAACTTACTTTATTGGTTCTATCTTGATTTTAGTGGGTTCTCTCCTAGTCAGCCCTTGGTCTGTTTACGATATTGCTGAATTTTTCAGTAGAGGCTTTGCCAAATGGTGGGAAGGGCACGAGCGTCGAAAAGAGGAACGCTTTGTCAAACAAGAAGAAAAAGCTCGCCAAAAGGCTGAGAAAGAGGCTAGATTAGAACAAGAAGAGACTGAAAAAGCCTTACTCGATTTGCCTCCTGTTGATATGGAAACGGGTGAAATTCTGACAGAGGAAGCTGTTCAAAATCTTCCACCTATTCCAGAAGAAAAGTGGGTGGAACCAGAAATCATCCTGCCTCAAGCTGAACTTAAATTCCCTGAACAGGAAGATGACTCAGATGACGAAGATGTTCAGGTCGATTTTTCAGCCAAAGAAGCCCTTGAATACAAACTTCCAAGCTTACAACTCTTTGCACCAGATAAACCAAAAGATCAGTCTAAAGAGAAGAAAATTGTCAGAGAAAATATCAAAATCTTAGAAGCAACCTTTGCTAGCTTTGGTATTAAGGTAACAGTTGAACGGGCCGAAATTGGGCCATCAGTGACCAAGTATGAAGTCAAGCCGGCTGTTGGTGTAAGGGTCAACCGCATTTCCAATCTATCAGATGACCTCGCTCTAGCCTTGGCTGCCAAAGATGTCCGGATTGAAGCACCAATCCCTGGGAAATCCCTAATCGGAATTGAAGTGCCCAACTCCGATATTGCCACTGTATCTTTCCGAGAACTATGGGAACAATCGCAAACGAAAGCAGAAAATTTCTTGGAAATTCCTTTAGGGAAGGCTGTTAATGGAACCGCAAGAGCTTTTGACCTTTCTAAAATGCCCCACTTGCTAGTTGCAGGTTCAACGGGTTCAGGGAAGTCAGTAGCAGTTAACGGCATTATTGCTAGCATTCTCATGAAGGCGAGACCAGATCAAGTTAAATTTATGATGGTCGATCCCAAGATGGTTGAGTTATCTGTTTACAATGATATTCCCCACCTCTTGATTCCAGTCGTGACCAATCCACGCAAAGCCAGCAAGGCTCTGCAAAAGGTTGTGGATGAAATGGAAAACCGTTATGAACTCTTTGCCAAGGTGGGAGTTCGGAATATTGCAGGTTTTAATGCCAAGGTAGAAGAGTTCAATTCCCAGTCTGAGTACAAGCAAATTCCGCTACCATTCATTGTCGTGATTGTGGATGAGTTGGCTGACCTCATGATGGTGGCCAGCAAGGAAGTGGAAGATGCTATCATCCGTCTTGGGCAGAAGGCGCGTGCTGCAGGTATCCACATGATTCTTGCAACTCAGCGTCCATCTGTTGATGTCATCTCTGGTTTGATTAAGGCCAATGTTCCATCTCGTGTAGCATTTGCGGTTTCATCAGGAACAGACTCCCGTACGATTTTGGATGAAAATGGAGCAGAAAAACTTCTTGGTCGAGGAGACATGCTCTTTAAACCGATTGATGAAAATCATCCAGTTCGTCTCCAAGGCTCCTTTATCTCGGATGACGATGTTGAGCGCATTGTGAACTTCATCAAGACTCAGGCAGATGCAGACTACGATGAGAGTTTTGATCCAGGTGAGGTTTCTGAAAATGAAGGAGAATTTTCGGATGGAGATGCTGGTGGTGATCCGCTTTTTGAAGAAGCTAAGTCTTTGGTTATCGAAACACAGAAAGCCAGTGCGTCTATGATTCAGCGTCGTTTATCAGTTGGATTTAACCGTGCGACCCGTCTCATGGAAGAACTGGAGATAGCAGGTGTCATCGGTCCAGCTGAAGGTACCAAACCTCGAAAAGTGTTACAACAATAAAAAAATAGCTTCTTTCCAAGTTTGGAGGGAAGCTATTTTTCTGGCTATTGATTGCTTTTATTTTCTGAAGTTGGCGCATTGGACTGTTTTTCGTTTTCAGTAGCAGGTTTACTTGAAGCAGGAGTAGAAGAGTCCTGAGTTGCTGTTTTCTGATCTTCTTTTTTCTCTTCCTTGACGCTAGATTTTGGTGTTTCCTCTTGCTGTGTTTTTTCTTGACTAGTGTTAGTCTCTTTAGTTGGACTGGTGTTTTCCTTAGGGGATTCCTTTTGGATTTCTTTGACAATGGTTGTCGTCTGGCTTGTCGTAGGTTCTTTTTTAATATTTTTGTTATTATCCAAGGCGTTCATAATCGTGATACTTGCGGTAATCAAGCCAAGGATACTAGCGATTGTAGCAACGGTTTTTTGAAAGACTGTAAAGCCTTTTTTGATGTGTTCTGTTTTTGGTTTTGAAGTTCTACGATAGTTAGACATACATTCTCTCCTTTGATTATGATTTATTATACTCTGTTTCTTTAAAAAAATCTTAAAAAAAGAGAAATTTCCCTTTCTTGTCGCAAGCTCCGTTTCATGATACAATAGAGGAAGTGATTTTAGAAAGCGTGAGAAACATGATTTACTTTGATAATTCAGCGACGACCAAGCCTTATCCTGAAGCCCTTGAAACCTATATGCAGGTCGCTTCAAAAATTTTAGGAAACCCATCTAGTCTCCATCGTTTGGGAGACCAAGCAACACGAATCTTAGATGCTTCTCGCCAACAGATTGCAGATTTAATCGGTAAGAAAAGCGATGAAATCTTCTTTACCTCGGGTGGAACAGAAGGGGATAACTGGCTTATCAAGGGTGTGGCCTTTGAAAAAGCTCAGTTTGGCAAGCACATCATTGTTTCAGCCATTGAACATCCAGCAGTCAAAGAGTCAGCCCTCTGGTTGAAAAGTCAAGGATTTGAAGTGGATTTTGCTCCAGTTGATAAGAAAGGCTTGGTCGATGTTGAGGCGTTAGCAGGTTTGATACGGCATGATACAATCCTCGTTTCCATCATGGCTGTGAACAATGAAATCGGCTCTATCCAACCTATTGAGGCTATTTCAGAATTCTTGGCAGACAAGCCGACTATTTCCTTCCACGTTGATGCGGTTCAGGCGCTTGCCAAAATTCCGACTGAAAAGTATCTGACAGAACGGGTGGATTGCGCGACTTTCTCTAGTCACAAGTTCCACGGGGTTCGAGGTGTTGGCTTTGTCTATATCAAATCTGGCAAGAAGATTACACCTCTTCTTACAGGTGGTGGCCAGGAGCGAGATTATCGTTCGACAACTGAAAATGTGGCAGGGATTGCAGCGACAGCCAAGGCCCTCCGTTTGTCTATGGAAAAGCTAGATATCTTTAGGAGCAAGACTGGGCAGATGAAGGCAGTGATTCGCCAAGCTCTTCTGAACTATCCGGATATTTTTGTCTTTTCAGATGAGGAAAACTTTGCACCTCATATTCTGACTTTTGGAATCAAAGGTGTTCGAGGTGAAGTCATCGTTCACGCCTTTGAAGACTATGATATTTTCATCTCAACAACCTCAGCTTGTTCATCTAAGGCAGGAAAACCAGCCGGTACCTTGATTGCCATGGGAGTGGACAAAGATAAGGCCAAGTCAGCTGTGCGTCTTAGCCTAGACTTGGAAAATGATATGAGTCAGGTCGAGCAGTTTTTGACCAAGTTAAAATTGATTTACAATCAAACTAGAAAAGTAAGATAGGAGCATTCATGCAGTATTCAGAAATTATGATTCGCTACGGAGAGTTGTCAACCAAGGGTAAAAACCGTATGCGTTTCATCAATAAACTTCGTAATAATATTTCGGACGTTTTGTCTATCTATACCCAAGTTAAGGTAACAGCAGATCGCGACCGTGCCCACGCTTACCTCAATGGAGCTGATTACACAGCAGTTGCAGAATCTCTCAAACAAGTTTTTGGAATTCAAAACTTTTCTCCTGTTTATAAGGTTGAAAAATCTGTAGAAGTTTTGAAGTCTTCTGTCCAAGAGATTATGCGGGACATCTACAAGGAAGGTATGACCTTTAAGATTTCTAGCAAGCGTAGCGACCACAACTTTGAACTTGATAGTCGTGAACTCAACCAAACACTTGGAGGGGCTGTATTCGAAGCCATTCCAAATGTGCAAGTTCAAATGAAAAGTCCTGACATCAATCTTCAGGTGGAGATTCGTGAAGAAGCAGCCTATCTTTCTTATGAAACCATTCGTGGGGCTGGTGGTTTGCCAGTTGGAACTTCAGGTAAAGGGATGCTCATGTTGTCAGGAGGGATTGACTCACCTGTAGCAGGTTATCTTGCTCTTAAGCGTGGGGTGGATATCGAGGCAGTTCACTTTGCTAGTCCACCATATACTAGTCCTGGTGCCCTCAAGAAAGCGCAGGACTTGACTCGTAAATTGACCAAGTTTGGCGGAAATATCCAGTTTATCGAGGTGCCTTTCACAGAGATTCAAGAGGAAATCAAAGCCAAAGCGCCAGAAGCTTATTTGATGACTCTAACTCGTCGCTTTATGATGCGGATTACTGACCGTATTCGTGAGGTACGAAATGGTTTGGTTATCATCAATGGGGAAAGTCTAGGTCAAGTAGCCAGCCAAACCCTTGAAAGTATGAAGGCTATCAATGCTGTTACCAACACTCCCATCATTCGTCCTGTGGTTACCATGGACAAGTTGGAAATCATTGACATCGCCCAGGAAATCGATACCTTTGACATTTCAATCCAACCGTTTGAAGACTGTTGTACCATTTTTGCACCAGATCGTCCAAAAACAAATCCTAAAATTAAGAATGCGGAGCAGTACGAAGCGCGTATGGATGTTGAAGGCTTGGTTGAGCGAGCAGTGGCTGGAATCATGATTACTGAAATCACACCTCAAGCCGAAAAAGATGAAGTTGATGACTTGATTGACAATCTGCTCTAATTCAGAAAATCCAAAAGAATAGCGAAAATCAGTAAAAAAAGTTAGTTTTTTCTCTAAAAACAGGTAAAAAACTAACTTTTTTTATTTTTATGATATAATGATATAAAATTTTGAATATAGAGAGTTTTCTGACAATGAATCAATCCTACTTTTATCTAAAAATGAAAGAACACAAACTCAAGGTTCCTTATACAGGTAAGGAGCGCCGTGTACGTATTCTTCTTCCTAAAGATTATGAGAAAGATACAGACCGTTCCTATCCTGTTGTATACTTTCATGACGGGCAAAATGTTTTTAATAGCAAAGAGTCTTTCATTGGACATTCATGGAAGATTATCCCAGCTATCAAACGAAATCCGGATATCAGTCGCATGATTGTCGTTGCTATTGACAATGATGGTATGGGGCGGATGAATGAGTATGCGGCTTGGAAGTTCCAAGAATCTCCTATCCCAGGGCAGCAGTTTGGTGGTAAGGGTGTGGAGTATGCTGAGTTTGTCATGGAGGTGGTCAAGCCTTTTATCGATGAGACCTATCGTACAAAAGCAGACTGCCAGCATACGGCTATGATTGGTTCCTCACTAGGAGGCAATATTACCCAGTTTATCGGTTTGGAATACCAAGACCAAATTGGTTGCTTGGGCGTTTTTTCATCTGCAAACTGGCTCCACCAAGAAGCCTTTAACCGCTATTTCGAGTGCCAGAAACTATCGCCTGACCAGCGCATCTTCATCTATGTAGGAACAGAAGAAGCAGATGATACAGACAAGACCTTGATGGATGGCAATATCAAACAAGCCTATATCGACTCGTCGCTTTGCTATTACCATGATTTGATAGCAGGGGGAGTACATCTGGATAATCTTGTGCTAAAAGTTCAGTCTGGTGCCATCCATAGTGAAATCCCTTGGTCAGAAAATCTACCAGATTGTCTGAGATTTTTTGCAGAAAAATGGTAAGTTAAGAAAGGAAAAAACGAAATGCATATTGAACATCTTAGCCACTGGAGTGGTCATCTTAACCGTGAAATGTACCTTAACCGTTATGGACATGGTGGGATTCCAGTTGTGGTCTTTGCTTCATCAGGTGGTAGTCACAACGAATACTATGATTTTGGCATGATTGATGCCTGTGCTTCCTTTATCGAGGAAGGCCTTGTCCAGTTCTTTACCCTATCTAGTTTGGATAGTGAGAGCTGGTTGGCTACTTGGAAAAATGCTCATGACCAAGCGGAAATGCACCGTGCCTACGAACGTTATGTGATTGAGGAGGCCATTCTTTTATCAAGCACAAGACAGGTTGGTTTGATGGCATGATGACGACAGGTTGCTCTATGGGAGCCTATCATGCACTCAATTTCTTCCTCCAGCATCCAGATGTCTTTACCAAAGTGATTGCTCTCAGTGGTGTTTACGACGCACGTTTCTTTGTCGGTGATTACTACAACGATGATGCTATTTACCAAAACTCGCCAGTAGATTATATTTGGAACCAAAACGACGGCTGGTTTATTGACCGTTACCGTCAGGCAGAGATTGTGCTGTGTACGGGGCTTGGAGCCTGGGAACAAGATGGTTTGCCATCCTTTTACAAGCTCAAAGAAGCCTTTGACAAGAAACAAATTCCAGTCTGGTTTGCTGAATGGGGACATGATGTCGCCCATGACTGGGAATGGTGGCGTAAACAAATGCCTTATTTCCTCGGTAATCTCTATTTATAAAAGGAGTTACCTATGAATTACCTTGTTATTTCTCCCTACTATCCACAAAACTTTCAACAGTTTACCATCGAACTAGCTAATAAAGGCATCACAGTCTTGGGAATTGGTCAAGAGTCTTACGAGCAATTGGATGAGCCCTTGCGCAATAGCTTGACCGAGTATTTTCGTGTTGATAATCTTGAGAACATAGATGAAGTCAAACGTGCAGTTGCTTTTCTCTTTTATAAACATGGTCCAATTGGCCGCATCGAGTCTCACAATGAATACTGGCTTGAGCTAGACGCAACACTCAGAGAACAATTCAATGTTTTTGGTGCCAAACCAGAGGATCTCAAAAAGACGAAATATAAGTCTGAAATGAAGAAACTTTTCAAAAAAGCAGGTGTTCCTGTGGTACCTGGAGCTGTTATCAAGACGGAAGCAGATGTTGATCAAGCAGTGAAAGAAATCGGTCTTCCAATGATTGCCAAACCTGATAATGGAGTGGGAGCAGCCGCAACCTTTAAACTTGAGACAGAAGACGATATCAATCACTTCAAGCAAGAATGGGACCATTCAACCCTTTATTTCTTTGAAAAATTTGTCACTTCCAGCGAAATCTGTACCTTTGACGGGCTCGTGGACAAGGATGGAAAGATTGTCTTCTCAACAACCTTTGACTACGCCTATACACCGCTTGACCTCATGATTTATAAGATGGACAATTCTTATTATGTGCTCAAGGATATGGATCCTAAACTGCGCAAGTATGGGGAAGCAATTGTCAAAGAATTTGGTATGAAAGAACGGTTTTTCCATATTGAGTTCTTCCGTGAGGGGGACGATTATATTACCATCGAGTACAATAACCGCCCTGCAGGTGGTTTTACCATTGATGTTTATAACTTTGCTCATTCCTTGGACCTTTATCGTGGCTATGCAGCTATTGTCGCAGGAGAGGAGTTCCCGGCGTCAGACTTTGAAACTCAGTATTGTTTGGCTACTTCTCGCCGTGCAAATGCTCACTATGTTTATTCAGAAGAGGATTTGCTTGCCAAATATAGCCAGCAGTTCAAGGTTAAAAAAGTCATGCCAGCTGCCTTCGCGGAACTTCAAGGAGATTACCTGTATATGCTGACCACTCCGAGTCGACAAGAAATGGAGCAGATGATTGCAGATTTCGGACAACGTCAAGAATAAGAACTATCGGATTAAGGAAATTAACTCCCTTAATCCTTTTGTTTTGTCTGATAAAAAATAAGAGCATCCCAACAAGGTAGCTATCATAAAACTTGTTCGATAACTATTTGAAGCAGGATTAGGTGGTCAGAAATTAAATTTTAATATTTCAATTGAGTCATAGTATTGTGTTTGCGTATCCTTAAATCAGCTAAAAGGATCCATGACGACACCTATACGATATAGTTTTCAAGATACCAAACAAGTCTATTAATATTCAATGAAAATCAAAGAGCAAACTAGGAAGCTAGCCGCAGGTTTCTCAAAACACTGTTTTGAGGTTGTGGATAGAACTGACAGAGTCAGTATCATATACCTACGGCAAGGTGAAGCTGACGTGGTTTGAAGAGATTTTCGAAGAGTATAAAATATTCAGGTGACGCATAGATATAGTTAATTGAAGCTTTGTTTGAAATCTGATAAAATAATGATATTACTAAGTTTTAAAAACTAAAGAAAAGGGAAGATATGATTACAGGCGAATTAAAAAATAAAATCGATCAGCTGTGGGAAATTCTTTGGACAGAAGGAAACGCAAATCCTTTAACAAATATTGAACAGTTGACTTATCTCTTATTTATGAAAGATTTGGATAGTGTCGAGCTTGGACGTGAAAGTGATGCTGAATTTCTAGGGATTCCTTATGAGGGAGTTTTTCCAAAAGATAAACCTGAATACCGTTGGTCAACTTTTAAAAATATAGGAGATGCTCAGGAAGTTTATCGTTTAATGACTCAGGAGATTTTTCCGTTTATTAAAAATCTCAAGGGGGATACAGATGATACAGCCTTTTCACGATATATGCGAGAAGCTATTTTTCAAATAAATAAACCTGCTACGCTTCAAAAGGCAATTTCTATCTTAGATGTTTTTCCAACTAGGGGATTAGATGTAGATTTTGATAATGACAAACAAAGTATTACTGATATCGGAGATATCTATGAATATCTGTTATCAAAATTGTCGACCGCAGGTAAAAATGGACAGTTCCGTACACCTCGTCACATCATCGATATGATGGTTGAGTTGATGCAACCGACTATCAAAGATATCATCTCAGATCCCGCTATGGGTTCTGCTGGCTTCTTAGTATCTGCTAGCCGTTACTTAAAGCGTAAGAAAGATGAATGGGAAACCAATACAGATAATATCAATCATTTTCATAATCAGATGTTTCATGGAAATGATACGGATACGACTATGTTGAGACTTGGGGCGATGAACATGATGCTACATGGAGTAGAAAATCCACAAATCAGTTACCTTGACTCGCTGTCTCAAGATAATGAAGAAGCCGATAAATATACTTTGGTTTTAGCAAATCCTCCTTTTAAGGGCTCACTTGACTACAATTCAACCTCTAATGACCTTCTTGCAACCGTAAAAACCAAAAAAACAGAATTACTCTTTCTTTCTCTTTTCTTGCGAACTTTAAAACCAGGTGGACGAGCAGCAGTTATCGTACCTGATGGTGTCCTTTTTGGTTCGTCTAAAGCTCATAAAGGAATTCGTCAGGAAATTGTAGAGAATCATAAGCTTGATGCTGTAATCTCAATGCCTAGTGGTGTGTTCAAGCCTTATGCTGGAGTTTCAACTGCCATTCTCATCTTTACAAAAACTGGTAATGGTGGTACTGACAAAGTCTGGTTTTACGATATGAAAGCGGATGGTTTAAGTTTGGATGATAAGCGACAACCGATTAGCGACAATGATATTCCAGATATTATCGAACGCTTTCATCATCTTGAAAAAGAAGCAGAACGTCAGAGAACGGATCAATCTTTCTTTGTTCCAGTTGCTGAGATAAAGGAAAATGATTATGATTTGTCTATCAATAAATATAAAGAGATTGAGTATGAAAAAGTTGAGTATGAACCAACAGAGGTCATCTTAAAGAAAATCAATGATTTAGAAAAAGAAATTCAAGCTGGCTTGGCTGAATTAGAAAAATTACTCAAGTAGAGAGGTGGCTGTATGAAAAAAGTGAAGTTGGGGGAAGTCTTATCTCTAAAAAAAGGCAAGAAAGCCACTGTACTTGCTGAACAAACAACTCTAAGCCAACGTTATATTCAAATAGATGATTTAAGAAATAATAATAATTTAAAATTCACTGAAAGTTTAAATATGACTGAAGCACTCCCAGATGATATTCTGATAGCATGGGATGGAGCTAATGCAGGAACAGTTGGTTATGGATTATCGGGAGCTGTTGGTAGTACAATTACGGTCTTAAAAAAGAATGAGCGATACAAAGAAAAAATTATATCAGATTACTTGGGAGTCTTTTTGGAAAGTAAATCGCAGTATTTACGAGATCATTCAACAGGTGCAACAATTCCTCATTTAAACAAGAATATATTACTTGATTTACAATTAGAATTGCTAGGTATCGAAGAACAAGAGAACATTATCTGTATTCTTAATACGATTAAAAGGCTTATTACTAAAAGAAAATTGCAGTTAGATGAACTAAACTTGCTCGTCAAATCCCGATTTAACGAGATGTTTGGGGAAAATAAAATATTTGAAAGCATTGATAACTTATTTGATATTATAGATGGTGATAGGGGCAAAAATTATCCTAAATCAGATGAGTTGTTTAGTGAGGAGTACTGTTTATTTTTAAATACAAAGAATGTTACTAAAAACGGATTTTCATTCGATACAAAGCAATTTATCACTAAAACAAAGGATAAATTACTTCGAAAAGGCAAACTTGAGCGTTATGATATAGTCTTGACAACAAGAGGTACTGTTGGAAATGTAGCGTACTACGATGAATTAATAAAATATAAACATTTACGTATAAATTCAGGTATGGTAATATTACGTCCCAAGACACCAAATCTAAATCAGAAATTTATTATCCATGTTTTAAGGAATAATAATTATAGTCGAGTGATATCAGGAAGTGCTCAGCCTCAGTTACCAATTACAAAATTAAAAAAAATACTTCTCCCCCTCCCCCCACTAGCCCTCCAAAATGAGTTCGCAGACTTTGTAGTCCTGGTCGACAAATCACAATTTGCTTGTGAGATAGCTATAAAAGTGTGGAGAAATAGCTTGAAATTTAGTATAATATAGCTAAACTATTTGTTTAAAGTGAGAAAAAAATGGGAAATTTTAGCTTTCTTTTAAAAAATGACGAATATGAATCTTTTTCAAAACCTTGCATTGAAGCTGAAAATATGATTGCTACATCAACTGTGGCTACTGCCTTTATGGCGCGTCGTGCTTTGGAGCAGGCTGTCCATTGGATATATAGTCACGATTCATATTTAGAAGCTCCCTATCGTGCTACTCTATCTTCTTTAGTATGGGATGATGATTTTAGGGATATCGTAGATTCTGAACTCCACAAGCAGATAGTTCTGTTGATTCGGTGGGGAAACCATGCTGCTCATGGTGGTGAAATTAAGGAACGAGAAGCGATTTTAGCTTTACATCATTTGTATCAGTTTGTTAATTTTATCGATTATTGTTACAGCAATGAATTTGTGGAGCGTTATTTTGATGAGAAGTGCTTACCACTTTCAGCAAACATCAAATACCGAGAAACTCCACAATCTATGATAAAGTTACAAGACAGTTTACCAGAACTGCCTGATTTTCATGAACAGATGGCTGCTCAGTCCGTAGAAGTTCAAGAGACTTATACTGAAAAACGTGAGACTGCAGCGCAACGGCAAGATGTGCCTTTCCATATTGAACAATTATCTGAGGCAGAGACAAGAAAGCTCTTTATTGATATCGATCTCCGTTTAGCAGGATGGATATTTGAAGAAAACTGTCGTGTTGAGATAGCCGTTGATGGTCTCAAGCACGGTTCAGGAATTGGTTACTGTGACTATGTACTTTATGGTAAAAATGGGAAAATTTTAGCGATTGTAGAGGCTAAAAAAGCCTCTGTCAATCCAGAAGTAGGGGAAGTACAGGTCAAAGAATATGCTGAAGCTCTTGAGAAACATATCGGCTATCAGCCAATTTGCTTTATTACAAATGGGTTGAAGCACTATATACTTGATGGTCCGAACCGACGCCAGATTGCAGGCTTTTACTCTCAAGAAGAATTGCAATTAGTGATGGATAGACGTCATCTTCAAAAACCACTTGAGGATATTTCTAGTAAAATTAGAGATGATATTTCCGGGCGTCACTACCAAAAACATGCGATTGCAAGCGTTTGTGAAGCTTTCTCTGATCATCGTAGACAGGCACTTTTGGTTATGGCAACTGGGGCTGGGAAAACTCGTACAGCAGTTTCTCTAGTTGATATCTTATCACGTCATAACTGGGTAAAAAACGTTCTCTTCTTAGCCGATAGAACTTCCTTGGTTAAGCAAGCATATGATTCGTTTAGAAAATTACTCCCAGATCTTTCCGTTTGTAACTTCTTAGAAGATAAAGAAGGAGCTCAATCAAGTCGCATGGTCTTTTCAACTTATCCGACCATGATTGGAGCGATTAGTGGTCAAGAAGAAGTAAATCAACGCCCTTTCACTGTTGGGCATTTTGACCTTATCATAATTGACGAATCTCACCGTTCTATTTATCAGAAATACAAGTCCATTTTTGATTATTTTGATGCAAGGATTGTAGGCTTAACAGCTACTCCGCGTCAAGATTTAGATAAAAACACCTATGGATTCTTTAATTTGGAGAATGGGGTTCCAACATATGCATATGATTTGGAAGAGGCTGTTAAAGACGGATATTTAGTAGCCTATCATTCTATCGAAACCAAACTGAAACTACCTACGGATGGTCTACATTATGATGATTTGTCCAAAGAAGAAAAGGAACATTTTGATAGCAAATTTGAAGACGATAGCTGTGAAAAAGATATTGATGGGAGTGTATTTAATTCCTTTATTTTCAATAAAAGTACAGTAGAAATTGTTTTAAATGAACTCATGACAAGAGGAATTCAGACAGCCTCGGGTGATGAAATTGGTAAAACTATTATTTTTGCTAAAAATCATGATCATGCGGAATATATCAGAGGTATTTTTAACAACCGCTATCCTGAAAAAGGGAGCGACTATGCTCAGGTAATTGATTATAGTATTAAGCATTATCAGACCTTGATTGATGATTTTAAAATTAAGGAGAAGTATCCTCAAATTGCGATTTCTGTAGATATGTTAGATACAGGTATTGATGTACCAGAGGTTGTTAATTTAGTCTTCTTCAAGAAAGTACGCTCTAAAACTAAGTTTTGGCA
The DNA here is from genome assembly GCF_001457635.1 of Streptococcus pneumoniae. Classification (NCBI taxonomy): domain Bacteria; kingdom Bacillati; phylum Bacillota; class Bacilli; order Lactobacillales; family Streptococcaceae; genus Streptococcus; species Streptococcus pneumoniae. The sequence continues at coordinate 1,768,509 of NZ_LN831051.1, read as the reverse complement.
GATGATTGGTCGAGGAACCCGTCTGTGTAAAGATTTATTTGGACCTGAGCAGGATAAGGAAAACTTCTTGGTATTTGATTATGGGGACAATTTTGATTATTTTCGTGCAGATCCAAGAGATGGAGAGGGTCGTCACATTGTTTCGTTGACTCAGCGTTTATTTAATATCAAAGTGGACTTGATTCGAGAACTTCAGGGACTCCAATACCAAGAAGATCAGTTTGCGAGAGCATACCGTCAGCAGCTTGTCTCGGAACTTCAAGGTCGTATAGAGAGCTTAAATGAGTTGGACTTCAGGGTTCGTATGGTTTTAGATACAGTTTATAGCTATAGGAAATTGGAAAGTTGGCAGAATCTAACTGCTGTTACAAGTGAAACCATTCAAAAAAATCTCTCTCCGCTTTTATTTGATGAAGATAAAGAAGATGAGATGGCGAGGAGATTTGATTTGTGGTTGCTTCATATTCAGTTGGGGCAACTGACAGCTAAATCTTCCACTGTTCATATTTCCCAAGTGATGAAGACGGCTAGAGCTCTTTCTGCTATTGGCAATATCCCGCAGGTTTTTGAGCAGGCTGAAATTATCAGGAAAGTACAGGAGCCTGAATTTTGGAAAGAAGTTAACTTGTCTGATTTGGAAAAAATTCGTCTTGCTATTCGAGATTTATTACAGTTTTTGGATAAAACAGACCGTAAACCCTACTATGTTAACTTTGAAGATCGTATACTCTCCACTGTTCACGAGACCACAGCATTTTTGCAGGTCAACGATCTTCGGTCTTACAATGAAAAAGTTGAGCATTATTTGAAAACTCATCTGGATGAGGAGTCCATTTCTAAGCTATACCATAATAAAAAGTTGACATCTGATGATATGCTTGCACTTGAAAAATTGCTCTGGGAAAAATTAGGTAGTAAAGCAGACTACCAAAGTCATTATGAAAATAAGGCAATTCCGAGATTGGTTCGTGAGATTATTTGCTTAGATAGAGAGTCTGCCAATCGTATTTTTTCTAAATTTTTGTCGGATGAGAATCTTAATGCCAGGCAGATTTCATTTGTAAAATTGATTGTAGACTACATTGTAGAAAATGGTTTTTTAGAGACGAAAGTGTTAACGCAAGAGCCGTTTAAATCTTATGGTTCTGTTCAACTACTCTTCCAACACCAACTACCAGTACTTCGTAATATTGTTCAAATCATTGAACTTATCAATAATCGAGCTGGAGAAGCGGCTTAAATTCTAAAGTGATTGCCATGCTGAGACTCATTTAAAATTAAAAAGAGTAGAAATTTATGCTATATATGAGAAGTTTTATTAGGAAGAATGTCATCGTTTTCCTAGAATACAGTATCAGTTGTTAAGTGGCTGATAAATTTCAAAGTAGATACTTGTACCACGATGTTTGTTGATCGAGTTATTAACAAAAGAGCTACTTTGATTTTAAAGAAATAGAAAACAAAAAGCCGAGCAAGAATTCAATTGCAGGAGAAAATGAAATAATACTCAATGAAAATCAAAGAGCAAACTAGGAAATTAGCTGCAGGCTGCTCAAAACACTGTTTTGAGGTTGTAGATAAGACTGACGAAGTCAGCTCAAAACATGGTTTTGAGGTTGTAGATGAAACTGACGAAGTCAGTAACCATACCTACGGCAAGGCGACGTTGACGCGGATTGAAGAGATTTTCGAAGAGTATAAATCTTCCTAGGATAAAGCAAAACGCATAGTATCAAGTGTTGAAAACCCTTGATACTATGCGTTTTCTGATGTTAAAGACTTTCTACCAGTTTTTTTAAGCATAATTGTTAGTTGTAGTCATTTATTATTCTTCAAAGAAAAATGGTGGGGCGAATTTTTTCAGTTCTTCAAAGCACTTTTGAGCAGTATCTGCATCTTCACAGATGATAAGACAGACATCATTACCACAAAGGGTAGCGATAGCGTCAGGGAAGCTCAAAGTATCAATGATAGAACCAAAGGATTGAGCCAGTCCAGGAAGGGTTTTTAGTAGGACTTGGTGTTGAACTGGGCGCATCCAGACAAGGGCGTCTTCCATGTAGAGTTCGAGACGTTTTTCCCATTTTGAGATGGAACCATTGTTAAGAACATAATAAGCGCTATCTTCTTCGCGGACTTTTGATAGGTTCATATTTTTGATGTCGCGTGAGAGGGTTGCCTGGGTTACTTGAATGTCGTTCTTAGCAAGAAGGGCTTGCAACTCAGCCTGTGTATGAATCTTGTTTTTTGTGATAAGAGCGCGTATAAGTTGGTGGCGGTGTTCTGATTTATTCATAATAATGTAACTCCTTTTAGCAAGGTAAGGTAAGCATGGACTGAGCGAGGTCGACAGTCAAGTGGTAGTCTGTATTGTCACGGATGGTGATTTCAAAGTCAGTAGTATAGAGGACTAAACGGAGAGTGTCTCCTTCTTTTAGCTTGTAAATAGTTGGCTGCAGTTCAAATTGAACGTCCATCCATTCATCTGCAGTAATATCCTCTACTAACAGTAAATCATTTCTATTTTGTAAATTAAGGTAACCTTTTGTCACGACTCGTTGTGCCTCTGGTCTAAATGGCAATTCACAGAGATTTTCCAACATGTGATAGCGACCGTTATCAATGGTTCTAGCACTTAAAATAGCTGGATAAGGTTGTAGGTATTTCTTTTGCCCAAATTCTAGCAGTTGGGCAGATAAGAGCCCCTTGTTTGTACTGGATTTGATACGAAGATTGAGCTGAGCGCGACCGTTTAGGTGGAGATCTTTAGTCACAGGAAGGTTAATAGTAATCTGATTAGCTTTCCCTTGATAGAGCTCTGTATTGAAGGTTTGGTATGTCTTACTATAGCGCTCAAAATCCTTATCTGGGTACTGGTTTTGAATAGCTTGCTCTTCTTGACCAAGTGAGAAGGTTTTACAGTTTTCTTGCCCACCGAAGTTATCAAGTGATAACCAAGTCTGTGGAGCTGTATTGTCCTGCCAGATAACAGTAGGAAGTTGAAAGTCTGTTTCCTGTCCTAGTAATTTCTTGGTTAATAAGGCATTTATGGACTCACGGAAGTCAATTGATTGCCAATTGTTCATGTAAACATGGGCACCATTATGGAAAAAGAGATGCTTGTGTATATGAGTAGGAAGAGCATGGAACATCTGGTAAACATGAAGTGGTTTGACATTCCAATCCTGAGAACCATGAGTAAAGACAACCTCTGCCTTTACTTTATGGGCATTGAGCAGATAATTGCGGTCATGCCAAAACTGATTGTAGTCCCCAGTTTTTCGGTCTAGCTGAGCTTTCACTTTTTCTAAGTCAGCTTGGTGAGCTTCATTGCCACGGATATAGTCGCCAGCTAAGAGATTACGAGAATAGGTTAACTCAGCAAGGGAGTCAAAGTCCTCACCTGGATAACCACCTGGGCTAGTCACCAGACCGTTTTCACGGTAGTAGTTGTACCATGATGAAATTCCTGCCTCGGCAATGATAACTTCTAAACCATCGACTCCTGTAGTCGCAAGACCATTGGACATGGTACCTAGATAGGAAAGTCCCGTTGTAGCAACTTTTCCGTTTGACCAATCAGCCTTGACTTGACGCTGGCGCGTGTGATCAGTAAAGGCACGGCAACGGCCGTTAAGCCAATCGATGACATTTTTATAAGCCTCGATTTGCTGGTAGTCTCCATTAGTCATGAAACCTGTCGAGTCTTTGGTACCAACACCTGAGACATAGAGATTGGCAAAGCCTCTCGGAAGGAAGTAGTCGTTTAGTGTATAGCTAGAGTTGATGTGAGTTAGCTTTTCCTCAGCCTCTGCTATAAGCTCAGCTTGACCTTGGGGTTGGACGAGATTTAGTTGAGGTTTCTCTAGCTCAATCTTGTGAGGAAGCTTAACCTCAAGCTCGCCCTCCATCTTGTAGAGAGCCTTGTCACTAGCCTTGTCATTGGTTCCCTGATGATAAGGGCTGGCTGTCATGATGGCAGGGATTTTTCCATCAAAACGAGGGCGAATAATGCTAACCTTTACTAGGTCTGATAGCCCTTTTTGGTCAGTATCGACACGAGACTCAACGTAAACGACTTCACGAATGACATCCTGGTTAGAAAAAGTAGCCAAACTCTTGCCGTTAAAGTAGTGGTAGTCATTATCCTCCGGAATAAGACCATCACTAACAAGTTGGTCGATAAGAGTATTTCCTTTTTTGGTGCGAGTATTGAGTAACTGATAGAGATTTTCAATCAAGTCACCATATATAATGGGAAATCCAGTTTCTTTACGAAAAACGTCACTATCTTCGAAGTCAACCAAATAAGAAAAGCCTAAAAGTTGAAAAGCAACAGTATAAAAAATATCTGCTGTCAGTTCATCTTCTGATTGAAAAAATGTCAGCAGGTCTGTTTTTTTATCAGCTGCTAGGATAGAAAGTGGGTAGTTGGTGTCTTGATAAGTGAAAAAGAAACGACGTAAAAAGGTTTCAAGTGAGTCTTTGTGATTGGCTGTATTTTGTAAATCAAAGCCACATTTTTTTAGCTCAGATAAGACATTTTCTTTTGGAAAATTGATATAACTATATTGATTAAAACGCATAGAACCTCCATATAGAATGACAGTTAAGGTTATTATATCAAAAAAAAAAGCAGAAAGGGAATTGTTAACTTCAAAAGGAAATAATCCAATAAAAATGAATAAAGTACTAAATTCAATATAGAGAACAGAGTAACAATAAGAATAATAGATAGGGTATAAAAGTTCTAGGAGATTTATATTATATGCTTTCTATTTTTATATACAATATAGTATAAATATAAAAATGATGACAAAAATACAAATGAATAGAAAATAAATTAGTAAGCTGATGAAATTTTTCTCAAGAGAAGCCATTTATAGGTGAAAATGGTATAATATAGTGAGAAGGATAGAGGAGAAGTGTAAATTGATCGCACAACTAGATACAAAAACAGTCTATAGTTTTATGGAAAGCGTCATTTCGATCGAAAAGTATGTGAGAGCAGCTAAAGAATACGGCTACACTCATTTGGCTATGATGGATATTGACAATCTTTATGGCGCTTTCGACTTTCTAGAGATTACAAAAAAATACGGCATTCATCCTTTGCTAGGGCTTGAAATGACAGTGTTTGTAGATGATCAGGAAGTGAATTTGCGCTTTTTATCTCTATCTAGTGTGGGCTATCAGCAGTTGATGAAGCTTTCGACAGCCAAGATGCAGGGGGAGAAAACTTGGTCAGTCCTGTCCCAGTACCTGGAGGATATCGCGGTCATTGTGCCTTATTTTGATAGAGTTGAGTCGTTAGAACTAGGCTGTGATTACTATATAGGGGTTTATCCAGAAACACTAGCAAGCGAATTTCATCATCCTATCTTACCTCTTTATCGGGTCAACGCTTTTGAAAGCAGGGATAGAGAAGTTCTTCAAGTTTTAACAGCGATTAAAGAAAATCTACCGCTCAGAGAAGTTCCCTTGCGTTCGAGACAAGATGTCTTTATATCAGCAAGTTCTTTAGAGAAACTATTCCAAGAGTGTTTTCCGCAAGCTTTGGACAATTTAGAAAAGCTTATTTCAGGCATTTCTTACGACTTGGATACTAGTCTGAAACTGCCTCGTTTTAATCCAGCTAGACCAGCAGTAGAGGAGTTGAGAGAGCGTGCTGAACTGGGGCTTGTTCAGAAGGGGTTGACTAGTAAAGAATATCAAGATAGACTAGACCAAGAATTGTCTGTTATTCATGATATGGGCTTTGATGATTATTTCTTGGTTGTTTGGGATTTGTTGCGTTTTGGACGATCGAATGGCTATTATATGGGAATGGGAAGGGGTTCTGCAGTAGGCAGTTTGGTTTCTTATGCCTTAGACATCACGGGGATTGACCCAGTAGAGAAAAATCTGATTTTTGAACGCTTTCTTAATCGTGAACGCTATACCATGCCTGATATTGATATTGATATCCCAGATATTTATCGTCCAGATTTTATCAGATATGTTGGTAATAAATATGGTAGTAAACATGCGGCACAAATCGTTACTTTTTCAACCTTTGGAGCCAAGCAAGCTCTTCGAGATGTCTTGAAACGCTTTGGTGTGCCAGAGTATGAATTATCTGCAATTACTAAGAAAATCAGTTTTCGTGACAATCTTAAGTCGGCCTATGAGGGCAATCTCCAGTTTCGTCAGCAAATCAATAGTAAGTTAGAATACCAAAAAGCTTTTGAGATTGCTTGCAAGATAGAGGGCTATCCAAGGCAAACCTCTGTCCATGCGGCTGGTGTTGTAATTAGTGACCAAGATTTAACCAACTACATTCCTCTAAAGTATGGTGATGAAATTCCACTGACTCAGTATGATGCTCATGGAGTTGAGGCTAGCGGACTTTTGAAGATGGACTTTCTGGGACTACGAAATTTGACCTTTGTCCAGAAGATGCAAGAGTTGCTTGCTGAAACAGAAGGTATTCACCTTAAAATTGAAGAAATAGATTTGGAAGACAAAGAAACGTTAGATTTATTTGCCTCTGGAAATACAAAAGGTATCTTTCAATTTGAGCAACCTGGTGCCATTCGCTTGCTCAAACGTGTTCAACCAGTCTGTTTTGAAGATGTCGTAGCAACTACTTCTCTAAATCGACCAGGTGCAAGTGACTACATCAATAATTTTGTGGCAAGGAAGCATGGGCAGGAAGAAGTGACTGTTCTAGATTCAGCTCTGGAGGATATTTTGGCTCCAACTTATGGCATTATGCTCTATCAGGAGCAGGTTATGCAGGTTGCTCAGCGATTTGCTGGATTTAGTCTTGGGAAGGCCGATATTTTGCGTCGAGCTATGGGTAAAAAGGATGCCTCTGCTATGCATGAGATGAGGGCTTCCTTTATTCAAGGCTCCATAGAAGCAGGCCATACTGCGGAAAAAGCAGAGCAGGTTTTTGATGTTATGGAGAAGTTTGCAGGTTATGGATTTAATAGATCTCATGCCTACGCCTACTCAGCCTTGGCCTTCCAGTTGGCTTATTTCAAAACGCATTATCCAGCCATTTTTTATCAGGTCATGTTAAATTATTCCAACAGTGATTACTTAATAGATGCACTTGAAGCAGGTTTTGAAGTAGCCTCTCTATCCATCAATACTATTCCCTATCACGATAAAATTGCCAACAAGTCTATCTATATAGGTTTGAAATCGATTAAGGGGCTCAGCAAGGACTTGGCGCTTTGGATTATTGAACATAGACCTTATTCTAACATTGAAGATTTTATAGCTAAATTACCTGAGAATTATCTGAAACTTCCTCTGCTAGAACCTTTGGTAAAAGTTGGTCTTTTCGATTCATTTGAAAAAAATCGTCAAAAAGTATTTAATAACTTAGCTAATCTATTTGAATTTGTGAAAGAGTTGGGAAGTTTGTTTGGAGATGCTATTTATAGTTGGCAGGAATCGGAAGATTGGACGGAACAAGAAAAATTTTATATGGAACAAGAGCTTTTAGGGATAGGTGTCAGCAAACATCCACTACAAGCTATTGCAAGTAAGGCTATTTACCCGATTACCCCAATCGGAAATTTGTCAGAAAATAGCTATGCTATTATTTTGGTTGAAGTTCAGAAAATAAAAGTGATTCGTACCAAAAAGGGTGAAAATATGGCCTTCTTACAGGCAGATGATAGTAAGAAAAAATTGGATGTCACTCTCTTTTCAGACTTATATCGTCAGGTTGGACAGGAAATAAAAGAGGGAGCCTTCTACTATGTAAAAGGAAAAATACAATCACGTGATGGCCGTTTGCAAATGATTGCACAAGAAATAAGAGAAGCAGTTGCTGAACGCTTTTGGATACAGGTGAAAAATCATGAATCGGATCAAGAAATTTCACGTATTTTAGAACAATTTAAAGGCCCAATCCCAGTCATCATCCGGTATGAAGAGGAACAGAAAACCATCGTTTCTCCCCATCATTTTGTAGCTAAATCCAATGAATTAGAGGAGAAATTGAATGAAATCGTTATGAAAACGATTTATCGCTAAAAATACGGAAAATAGAAGAATTTTAAAATCAAATGTGATATAATCAAGAAGAATGTTAAAAGAAAAAGGAGCATAAACCAATATGAAACGTATTGCTGTTTTGACTAGTGGCGGAGACGCACCTGGTATGAACGCTGCTATCCGTGCAGTTGTTCGTCAAGCAATTTCAGAAGGAATGGAAGTGTTTGGTATCTATGACGGATATGCTGGTATGGTTGCCGGTGAAATTCATCCCCTAGATGCAGCTTCAGTAGGAGACATCATTTCTCGTGGTGGTACTTTTCTTCACTCAGCTCGTTACCCAGAGTTCGCTCAACTTGAAGGGCAACTTAAAGGGATTGAGCAATTGAAAAAACACGGAATTGAAGGTGTAGTTGTTATCGGTGGTGACGGATCTTACCACGGCGCTATGCGTTTGACTGAACATGGCTTCCCAGCTATTGGTCTTCCAGGTACAATCGATAACGATATCGTTGGTACTGACTTTACAATCGGTTTTGACACAGCGGTTACTACTGCCATGGACGCTATCGATAAGATTCGTGATACATCATCAAGTCACCGTCGTACTTTTGTAATCGAAGTTATGGGACGTAACGCTGGTGATATCGCTCTTTGGGCTGGTATTGCAACTGGTGCTGATGAAATCATCATCCCTGAAGCAGGCTTCAAGATGGAAGATATCGTAGCAAGCATCAAAGCTGGTTATGAATGTGGTAAAAAACACAATATCATCGTCTTAGCTGAAGGTGTGATGTCAGCGGCTGAATTTGGTCAAAAACTTAAAGAAGCTGGAGATACAAGCGACCTTCGTGTAACAGAACTTGGACATATTCAACGTGGTGGTTCTCCAACTGCGCGTGACCGTGTTTTGGCGTCACGTATGGGTGCACATGCTGTTAAACTTCTTAAAGAAGGTATCGGTGGTGTTGCGGTTGGTATTCGTAACGAAAAAATGGTTGAAAATCCAATTCTTGGTACTGCAGAAGAAGGGGCATTGTTTAGCCTTACTGCAGAAGGTAAGATTGTGGTTAACAACCCGCACAAAGCCGATATTGAGCTATCTAGCTTGAATAAGAGCTTGTCATAATTTACAATTTAGTTAATAAGACCAAAAAGGTCATATATATAAAGGAGTCACAAAAATCATGAACAAACGTGTAAAAATCGTTGCAACTTTGGGTCCTGCGGTAGAAATCCGTGGTGGTAAAAAATTCGGTGAGGACGGATACTGGGGTGAAAAACTTGATGTTGAAGCTTCAGCTAAAAACATTGCTAAATTGATTGAAGCTGGTGCTAACACATTCCGATTCAACTTCTCACACGGCGACCACCAAGAACAAGGTGAGCGTATGGCAACTGTTAAACTTGCGGAAAAAATTGCAGGTAAAAAAGTTGGTTTCCTTCTTGATACAAAAGGACCTGAAATCCGTACAGAATTGTTCGAAGGTGAAGCTAAAGAATATTCATACAAAACTGGTGAAAAAATTCGTGTTGCAACTAAACAAGGAATCAAATCAACTCGTGAAGTGATTGCGTTGAACGTTGCTGGTGCTCTTGATATCTATGATGATGTTGAAGTTGGTCGTCAAGTTTTGGTTGACGATGGTAAACTTGGTCTTCGTGTGGTTGCTAAAGATGATGCAACTCGTGAATTTGAAGTTGAAGTTGAAAACGATGGTATCATCGCTAAACAAAAAGGTGTGAACATCCCTAACACTAAAATTCCTTTCCCAGCTCTTGCTGAACGCGATAACGACGATATCCGTTTCGGTCTTGAACAAGGTATCAACTTCATCGCAATTTCATTCGTACGTACTGCAAAAGATGTGAACGAAGTTCGTGCAATCTGTGAAGAAACTGGAAACGGACATGTTCAATTGTTCGCTAAAATCGAAAACCAACAAGGTATCGATAACTTAGACGAAATCATCGAAGCAGCTGATGGTATTATGATTGCTCGTGGTGATATGGGTATCGAAGTACCGTTCGAAATGGTTCCAGTTTATCAAAAAATGATTATCAAGAAAGTCAATGCTGCAGGTAAAGTTGTTATCACTGCAACAAACATGCTTGAAACAATGACTGAAAAACCACGTGCAACTCGTTCAGAAGTATCAGACGTATTCAACGCTGTTATCGACGGAACTGACGCTACAATGCTGTCAGGCGAGTCTGCAAACGGTAAATACCCACTCGAGTCAGTAACTACAATGGCTACAATCGACAAGAACGCTCAAGCTCTTCTTAATGAATACGGACGTCTTGATTCAGATTCATTTGAGCGTAACTCTAAGACAGAAGTAATGGCTTCTGCTGTTAAAGATGCTACTAACTCAATGGATATCAAATTGGTTGTAACTCTTACTAAGACAGGTCATACTGCACGTTTGATTTCTAAATACCGTCCAAATGCTGACATCTTAGCATTGACATTTGACGAATTGACAGAACGTGGCTTGATGTTGAACTGGGGTGTTATCCCAATGTTGACAGATGCTCCATCTTCAACTGACGATATGTTCGAAATCGCTGAACGTAAAGCGGTAGAAGCAGGTCTCGTTGAGTCAGGCGATGATATCGTTATCGTTGCTGGTGTGCCAGTAGGAGAAGCTGTTCGCACAAACACAATGCGTATCCGCACAGTACGTTAAGAAAAATATAAAAACCTATCATATCCAGCTTTCTAGCCTGTATGATGGGCTCTTTTTTTGTCCAGGGGGCAAAACTTTCATAATGGATTGATACTCTTCGAAAATCAAATTCAAACCACGTCAGCGTCGCCTTACCGTACTCAAGTACAGCTTGCGGCTAGCTTCCTAGTTTGCTCTTTGATTTTCATTGAGTATGAAATAAGATATGTACAAATTGATTAGAAAGTCAAATGAATTTCTACAAATGTTTTAGTAATCGCAATCTACTTGTCTAGATTCGATCTGATATATTTTCGATTTAATGATATGGTATTTAAAACCTCCAAAGTAGCTTGCTCCATTCTTTTACTTACGTGAGTGTAGATGTTATTTACTGTTTTAGCGTTTTTGTGTTCCACTCTAACCATTATAGCATTCTTCTCAGCTAGTGTACTAAGGAGTGTGTGCCTGAAAATATGGGAACTAAGGGGCTGGTTTATCGGTTTCTCTAGTTTAGTATTTGCCTTTTGCAAAGTGATGTTAAATGCCTTTCTCTAAATTCACATATCACTATTGTTTAACAAAATCTAATCTACTTTAGGTCACTTATTCTTTTTTTGAAATGTAGAATGAACTTTTTCAAAGTTTTTCGAATCTTTTAAAATCTGTTTGTTTTATATCGCCATTCTCCCCCTTTTTTAATTCTCCCTATATAGCCTGATAGCTTTCCCGATGGTACGAATATGGTTGCTTTCGTCTAGGTGGATGTCGGGGTATTCGGGATTGAGTTTTTTTGAGGCAGCCTTGGCGGAGTTTCTTGACATAGTTAGTGCCGTCTACTTGGAAGATGCCGATGGTATTATAGTCAATCTGTGGGGTATTCTTGATAAATAGGTAGTCGCTGTTTCTTATCTTTGGCTCCATGGACTTGCTGACGACATAAGCGATTGGGTCGTAGTCGTCTGGGATAATGGAAACTCCATAACTAAATCGTCGTCCTGCATCGAGCGGCTACCTGCAGAGATAAACTACCTAACACGAGAGTAAGTAGTCTGTCTGTAGTCGTCCAGTCTGATGATTTTTACGATACTTCGTTTTTCTGATCATACAGTTGCCTCTCGGCATAGGTCAGAACTTTACCTTGTCTGGGTGGTGCCCGTTGGTCGTAGATAGATTGGATATCGCTAGGAGAATCCTTTTGAACTGGAGGAAAGAGGGCATCAATCAAGCTACTGAATACTTTAACTAAGTCAAATATAGTATTTTTCTTAGTAGACCTAACCCTTTTTTCATAATTTCTAATGGTGTTTTTACTTATACCTATCTTAGTACCCAATTCTTATTGAGTCCAACCATTACTAGTCTATATTGTTTTATAGTTGATTGAGTTTGGAATAGTACGCTGTAGCTGCTAAAACATTTCTAGGAATTAATTTGCCTTTCCTAATAGAGTTGTTCATATCTTATTTCAATCTATTATATTTTTCGCCTCTAACAATCGCAATCTCTTCTTTATCTACGAACGAAATCGCTTTCTATTTTTGTAAGTAAAGCATCACACGAAATCCACGAAAATGAAAACCTTTGTTGTGTTTTCGTAAAAAATTTGTTGACAGAGCACGAAACGCCTACTATAATTAAATCAAGTTTAAGGAAATAACAAAAAAACAAATCGGAGGGAAAGACGATGAACACATTAAATGAGAAAGTAATCAATATCTGTAAAGCAGTAGTTAAAGAAACTTTAATCCAAGACATTTAGGAGAAAGAAATGAAGAAATCAAGAAAATTAGCCACATTAGGAATCTGTTCAGCCTTGTTTTTAGGCTTGGCTGCTTGTCAACAACAACATGCTACTTCTGAGGGTACGAATCAAAGGCAAAGCAGTTCAGCGAAAGTTCCATGGAAAGCTTCATACACCAACCTAAACAACCAGGTAAGTACAGAAGAGGTCAAATCTCTCTTATCAGCTCACTTGGATCCAAATAGTGTTGATGCATTTTTTAATCTCGTTAATGACTATAATACCATTGTCGGCTCAACTGGCTTATCAGGAGATTTCACTTCCTTTACTCACACCGAATACGATGTTGAGAAAATCAGTCATCTCTGGAATCAAAAGAAGGGCGATTTCGTTGGGACCAACTGCCGTATCAATAGTTATTGTCTTTTGAAAAATTCAGTCACCATTCCAAAGCTTGAAAAGAATGACCAGTTGCTTTTCCTAGATAATGATGCGATTGATAAAGGAAAGGTCTTTGATTCACAAGATAAGGAAGAGTTTGATATTCTATTTTCGAGAGTTCCAACTGAGGCAACTACAGATGTCAAGGTTCACGCTGAAAAGATGGAAACATTCTTCTCACAATTTCAATTCAATGAAAAAGCTCGAATGCTGTCTGTAGTCTTGCACGACAATCTGGATGGCGAGTATCTGTTTGTAGGCCACGTTGGGGTCTTAGTACCTGCTGATGACGGTTTCTTATTTGTAGAGAAATTGACTTTCGAAGAGCCCTACCAAGCGATTAAATTTGCTAGTAAGGAAGATTGCTACAAGTATTTGGGCACCAAGTATGCGGATTATACAGGCGAGGGACTGGCTAAGCCTTTTATCATGGATAATGATAAGTGGGTTAAACTTTAATAGTGTTATGATATGACAGTAATCTTAGGATTTTTATTTCTATTTTTGATAAGTTGGTGGGTTATTTCAATCGTTAATAGCCAGAAACCACGCAAAAATGAAACATTTATTGGCTATGTCCAAAGATACGATATTGATGGGAATGGCTATCAATCATTACCGTGTCCTCAGAACTGAGAGGAGTTCTTGAAATCGTAAAACCACTTTGAACAAGAGTTACTTCAACCCATTGGCTCCGACGGATTAAGTTGCTTTCGTGAATACCAAAATCAGCCGCAATTTGTTCATAAGTGCGGTATTCTCGCACATATTGAAGAGTGGCCATAAGAAGGTCTTCTAGGCTTAATTTAGGTTTTCGTCCACCTTTTGCGTGTTTAAGTTGATAAGCTGTTTTTAATACAGCTAATATCTCTTCAAAAGTCGTGCGCTGAACACCAACAAGACGTTTAAATCGTGCATCAGTTAGTTGTTTACTTGCTTCATAATTCATAGAACTACTATACCATATTTTGTTTCGCAGGAAGTCTAATGCTAAAATCTTATCAGTGAGAAGATTTCTTAAAGTTTATTCTTTGTAGTTTCATCTGTATTAGTACATAATTTAACTTAGAGAAAATAGGAGGACTAATCGAATGGAATTAAAAGATTTTACAGAAAAAGAACAGGAAATGATTAAGAAAAGGCTTACAATGTCTAATATTAGTGACAAAGAAACTACTGAGAAGATTCTGGCGCTAGTCCCACAAGACTTGATTAAGCGAATCCCGTTTTTTGTCAGAAAACATGCTACAACACGTACGATTAAACGCATTTCAATTGAATACCCTGAACTCTACGCTGTAGCTCAAACAAGTGGTGAGATTCCAGAAAAAAAAACGCGAAGAATTGCGTCAGATTATCACAACTATCTTTGAACAAAAGATGAATAAGCATAGTATTAAGTAGAGAATGAAAAAATATTTTATTGGCGGTTTGGGAAGCAATGCCTATCATAGCAAGGATTTTCTTCAAGAACTAGATTCGCAGGTCTATTTTCTAAATCCATATGAAAAGCATCTTCGAGATGAAACAGAATTGAAATCATGGTTTAAAAATGAGATTGTAGAGGAAGAATCTATCTGTCTGATAGGTCATTCTATTGGAGGCGATTTAGCTCGTTATTTCGCATCGGAATTTGAAGAAGTAAAGAAACTGATTCTTTTGGATGGTGGCTATCTAGATTTAGATAAGATTTTACCTTTGGATACAGAGTTAGAGGAAACTAAAAATTATATCAAATCTCAAATTATTTCGGACTTAGATGTTCTTACTTCTAAAGAAAAATCTGAAGCAAAGCATTGGTCAGAAAATATGGAGAAAGCTGTAAGACAGTCCTATCACTGGAATGTTGAGTATAATAGATATGAGTTGGCTATAAATTATGAAAATATAGAAGCGATACTCCGCCTACGGAGAAAAATACAAGCTTTTAAGAGAGAAGTGGGAGATACCTTGTTTATTAGTCCTCGCTATCCTAATGAAGCTACATGGAGAGAGGAAGCCCTAAAAGAATTGCCAGACTATTTTGATACTATTTTTTTAGAAAACTTTGGCCATGAGCTTTATACTCAAGCACCTAAAGAAATCGCTAGTCTAATGAATGAGTGGCTCGCTTATTTTCTATGAGCTACTTGTATTGCTGGAAATGGTATAAGATGAAAATCTACAAGTCACTAATTTTCATATAACCAAAAAACGAACAGGCTCTTTTTCTGTTATTCAGAAGAGAACTTGTTCGTTTTTATCTTGATTTTCTTAAAAAGCTCTATATACATAGGGATTTTCTGGTTTATCGACTTTGGTAAAGCTGTCGATTTCCAAGGTTGGAAGGTTTTGTTTGAGTTCTTTATGGTAGTGATTGACCAGTTTTCCTTTGGCTGAAATCCAAGTGTTGTTTTCATACTGCCGGGTATTGCCCTTGGTCAGCAATCCATAGACACCAGAATCTGCGATGCAGTGAATAATGCCGAAGCGGAACAGAAATTGGCTATTGGCATGACTGGGGTCATTATAGACAAAGCCTGTGAACTGGATTGTCTTACCCTCAAATTCATCTGGATAGTCGTAGATAGCCTCCATGACCTCCATATAGTTTTCATTAGTGATCTGAATACTATCTTGGGATAAGTATTTATCCGCCGCCGTTCGCATTTCCTTTTCATAGGCTGATTTTGAAAAATAAGAACTGGTATCTGGTTTCAAATATTGGCTTGTCGTCCCTTCGCTTGTCTGAATGGCTAGATCCGTTCCTTCCGATAGGGGGAAATGATAACCTTTAGCAGAAACGGTCTGAGAATCCAAGCTAACAGTTGGGAAAGTTAAGCCGATGACAAGTGGAATAGCCAGAAGAGAAATACTCGTCATCTTGGCTAATCGGCTGTTCAGATGACTGTGGGTTTTGACTTGCTTCATCCAGATATACAATTGAACGATAGCCAAGATAAAAGAAAGCACCATGGAGATATAGGCCAGATAGGAATAGTGCATGTTGATGTACTGGTTTAGTTTGCCCGACAGATGGAGGTAAATAGTCAGTTCAAAATAGCCAGCTAAAACTAAAAATCGAATCATAGGATGACTCCAATCAAGAGAGAATAGACTAAGACGACAAGAGTTACAATTGTTATGAAGTGACTGATAAATCGTGCTTTCAAGTAATTTTTCATCATGAGAATATTTTTGATATCCAGCATTGGACCAATGACGAGAAAGGCCAGAACTGGTGCCAAACCGAAACTCGAGAGAAGAGAAGCACCTATAAAGGCATCCGCCTCACTACAGAGCGAAAGAAGAAAGGCTAAAATCATCAAGAGCAGGATGGCAAAAAGAGGGGTCGCACTGATAGAGGTCAGAATCCGAGTCGGAACGTAGACCTGTATTATAGAAGCAAAGAGGCAGCCAAATACCAAATAACGCCCCGTATCAAAAAATTCATCAATGGCCTGCACAAAGACTTGAAAAACTTTTTTTGCAGAACTCAAGTAAGAAAAATCATGCTCATGACAAGCCAGACGATTTTCTTTCTGAATCGGTTCTTGCCAGAAAAATCCTAGAAAAATTCCTAGTATTACAGCCACAAGAATGGAACCCAGAGCTCGTAATAGGGCGACATGGAAGGAGTTGCCAAAGGCAGAATAGGTCGCAAAAAGAACAATGGGATTGATAACAGGTGCTGTCACAAGAAAAGGAACGGCCGTGTAACTTGGAACCTTTTTTTCCAGAAAACGATTGATGATGGGGACGATTCCACATTCACAAGAAGGGAAAAACATACCGACGAAGGTCCCAAAAAAGATTCTCCCCCAACGATTTCGAGGGAGAAAATGATAAACCTTGTCAGGTGTGATATAAACTTCAATCAGCCCTGAGACAATGCTTCCTATCAGAACGAAGGGAAGGGCTTCAATGATAATGGAGAGAAAAATGGCTCCAGTTTGAAGTACACTAGATGGGAGTTGTTGAAAAGCAGTCATCTAGTTTTTCTTTTCTGCTTTGGCTTTTTTCTCTTTGTCATCAGGGAAAGTAACTTGTTTCAAATCAGGGAGTTTAGCAAACTCTTCAAACATCTTGTCCAAGTCGTCTCGTTTTGTAAATTTTACAGCCATAGGTGTACCTCGATTCTAAATTCTACCTCTATTATACTATTATTTTGCGGAAAAGGGAGTTTTTTAATTTGTTTTCGATAGTTGATACTCTTCGAAAATCTCTTCAAACCACGTCAGCTTCGCCTTACCGTAGTACGGTTACTGACTTCGTCAGTTCTATCCACAACCTCAAAACAGTGTTTTGAGCTGACTTCGTCAGTTCTATCCACAACCTCAAAACAGTGTTTTGAGCTGACTTCGTCAGTCTTATCCACAACCTCAAAACAGTATTTTGAGCAGCCTACGGCTAGCTTCCTAGTTTGCTTTTTGATTTTTATTGAGTATGAAAAGGATTGGAGAAAGCCTTCCAGCTTGTGGTATAATAGATTTATGGATAAAAAATATGAAAAAATCTCTCAGGATTTGGGAGTGACGTTAAAGCAAATTGATACCGTTCTAAGTTTGACAGCTGAAGGGGCGACTATTCCCTTTATCGCGCGTTATCGCAAGGACATGACTGGTAGTCTGGATGAGGTGGCGATTAAGGCTATTATTGATTTGGATAAAAGTCTGACAAATCTCAATGACCGTAAGGAAGCTGTCTTAGCTAAGATTCAAGAACAAGGTAAGTTGACCAAGGAATTGGAAGAAGCTATCTTAGTTGCCGAAAAATTAGCAGACGTTGAAGAACTCTATCTTCCTTATAAGGAAAAGCGTCGTACCAAGGCAACCATTGCCCGTGAAGCTGGACTCTTTCCTCTTGCTCGCTTGATTTTGCAGAATATAGTTGACTTAGAGAAAGAAGCTGAAAAGTTCGTCTGTGAAGGATTTGCGACTGGCAAGGAAGCCTTGACCGGTGCAGTTGATATTTTGGTCGAAGCCTTATCGGAAGATGTGACCTTGCGTTCTATGACTTATCAGGAAGTGCTGAGACACTCTAAACTCACTTCTCAAGCCAAGGATGAAAGTCTTGATGAAAAGCAGGTTTTTCAGATTTATTATGATTTTTCAGAGACAGTTGGAACTATGCAAGGCTATCGTACCTTGGCTCTCAATCGTGGGGAGAAACTTGGTGTCTTGAAGATCGGTTTTGAACATGCGACGGACCGTATTCTTGCCTTCTTTGCTACTCGTTTCAAGGTGAAAAATGCTTATATTGATGAAGTTGTTCAGCAATCCGTTAAGAAAAAGGTCTTGCCTGCTATCGAGCGTCGTATTCGGACAGAATTAACTGAGAAAGCTGAAGAAGGAGCTATCCAACTTTTTTCTGACAATCTGCGCAATCTCCTCTTGGTTGCTCCACTGAAAGGGCGCGTGGTTCTTGGATTTGACCCAGCCTTTCGTACAGGTGCCAAGTTAGCTGTCGTGGATGCAACAGGAAAAATGCTGACAACTCAGGTTATTTATCCTGTTAAACCAGCATCAGCTCGTCAAATCGAAGAAGCCAAGAAAGATTTAGCAGATTTAATTGGTCAATACGGTGTAGAGATTATTGCCATTGGAAATGGAACGGCCAGTCGTGAAAGTGAAGCTTTTGTAGCGGAAGTTCTGAAAGATTTCCCTGAAGTCAGCTATGTTATCGTTAATGAAAGTGGTGCTTCTGTCTATTCTGCCAGCGAACTTGCTCGTCAGGAGTTTCCAGACTTGACCGTTGAAAAACGCTCTGCCATTTCTATCGCCCGTCGTTTGCAAGATCCTCTTGCGGAATTGGTCAAAATCGATCCTAAGTCAATTGGTGTCGGTCAATACCAACACGATGTCAGTCAGAAGAAACTATCTGAGAGTCTGGACTTTGTTGTCGATACAGTGGTTAACCAAGTTGGTGTCAATGTCAATACAGCTAGCCCAGCTCTTCTTTCACACGTAGCTGGACTCAACAAAACTATCTCTGAAAATATTGTCAAATACCGCGAGGAAGAAGGAAAAATCACTTCACGCGCCCAAATCAAGAAAGTTCCTCGTCTGGGAGCCAAGGCCTTTGAGCAGGCTGCTGGTTTCCTTCGTATCCCTGAAAGTAGCAATATCCTTGATAATACAGGAGTTCACCCAGAGAATTACACTGCAGTTAAGGAACTCTTCAAACGTTTAGATATTAAAGACCTAAACGAAGAAGCCCAAAGCAAACTCAAGTCCCTTTCAGTCAAGGAAATGGCTCAAGAGCTAGACCTCGGTCCAGAAACCCTTAAAGATATCATTGCAGATCTTCTCAAACCAGGTCGAGATTTCCGTGATTCCTTTGACGCACCTGTGCTTCGCCAAGATGTCCTAGATATCAAAGACCTAGTGGTAGGTCAGAAGCTAGAAGGTGTTGTGCGTAACGTTGTTGACTTCGGTGCCTTCGTTGATATCGGGATTCACGAGGACGGCTTGATTCATATTTCTCATATGAGTCGCAAGTTTATCAAACACCCTAGTCAAGTGGTGTCAGTTGGAGATTTGGTGACCGTTTGGGTCAAGAAAATTGATACTGAACGTGAAAAAGTTAATCTGTCGCTCCTCGCTCCAAATGAAACTGACTGATTATGTCAAGCAGGTTTCACTAGAAGACTTCGGGAGAGCTTTTATCCATCATGTCCAGTGGAATAGGCGTCTACGTTCGACAGGTGGGCGATTTTTCCCCAAAGATGGGCATCTGGATTTTAATCCCAAGGTTTATCAGAAACTGGGTATGGAGGTTTTTAGGAAAATTGTCCGACATGAACTCTGTCATTATCACCTTTATTTCCAAGGGAAGGGCTATCAACACAAGGATCGGGATTTTAAGGAACTTTTGAAAGCAGTGGATGGATTAAGGTTTGTACCATCCTTGCCCAATAGTAACTCTAAACCACTCAAGCTTTATCGTTGTCAATCCTGCCAGCAAAGGTATCAGCGCAAGCGTAGGATTGATACCCAACGCTATCGCTGTGGACTTTGTCGAGGTAAATTGCTTCTGATAAATCAGCCTGAGGACTGATGAAAGCCGAGCCTCCCCGTGATATACTATGTCTAACCTAGCAGAAAGAGGAAATATCATGAACAGTAAATTTTATAAAATGAGACGCAATCGCATGATTTCAGGAGTTCTGGCAGGTCTGTCAGACAAGTGGAATTTTGATGTTACCCTAGTTCGTTTCTTGTTTGCCATTTTTACAGTTGCAAACTTTGGACTTGGCGTGATTATCTATATCATCCTAGCTTCTATCATGCCTACCAAGGAAGAAATCGAAGCAGAAATGTACGGAACAGGCCCACGTAAACGCAAAGAAGCCCAAGCCATTGACGACAATGAAGGCTGGTTTTGGTGAGGTTCTACAGAAGATTTGGAATAAGCAAAAATCTTTAAATCAATAGTCTAAACTGCTTGATTTAAAGCTTTTTTACTTTTATACTCAATAAAAATCAAAGTGCAAACTAGGAAGCCAGCCACAGGCTGTAATTTAGTCGGCAATGTGAAGTTGACATAGTTTGCACTTTGATTTTTGAATAGTATTAATAATATTTCGCCAGCTTCATCCACAAACTATAGTGGATTGGAACTAGAATAGTACACCTCTACTTCTAAAACATTGTTAGAAATCGATTTGACTATCCTGATCGATTTGTCCTGTTCTTATTTCATTTTATTATAAAAGCAGTAATTTAAACTCAGTTTTTTAATCTATTTTTGCTGCTGAGACAATACATTTTTGGAAAAATGGTGGATGCTGATAACAACTGATAACCAGCAAATAACATAAGCAGTGCCGGTAAATTCTGTACCGATAAAGTGTGTGTGTTCAACTAAGAGCTGACCGATGAATGGAGAGAGCAGATAGAGAAGTCCGATGAGTATATGTTCTTTGTGTTTCATTAAAGCGCACCTTCTTTCCTTATAGGTTGAACGACTTGCAAGTGTTAAATTGAATGGTATGTTATCTAGGTAACCTTACTAAAATGTTAGTTCCCGCTTCCTCCTTTTCAAAGTAATCCTTTTCACACTTATATTTTACAACTTTAAAAATAGGAAATCAAATCATTTTCTAAGTAATTTTGCTTATATTTCACCCAATCTTACAAAAATGTAAGATTAAAGTCTCTTTTGTAAGGTTAGGTTATGGCAAGCGGTCTTTTTTTGATGTAAACTAGACTCATAAAGAACAAAGGAGTAACATCATGAAACAAATCTTACATAAGAAAACTAGAAAACCAAGTCACAAAGAAATTGAGCGCGTTCAGCTGGGATGCACTATGATGCAAGCTACATTTCATTTGATGGGATATTAAGAAAGGAGATTCTCATGACACTTTTAGATGTAAAACACGTTCAAAAAATTTATAAAACACGTTTTCAGGGCAACCAAGTAGAGGCCCTCAAGGATATTCACTTCACCGTAGAAAAGGGTGACTACGTTGCTATCATGGGTGAGTCTGGTTCTGGTAAATCCACTCTGCTCAATATCCTAGCTATGCTGGATAAACCAAGTCGTGGGCAGGTTTACCTAAACGGAACTGATACAGCAACTATTAAAAATTCACAGGCTTCTAGTTTCCGGCGTGAAAAGCTAGGATTTGTCTTCCAAGACTTTAACTTGCTAGATACTCTGTCTGTTAAGGACAATATCTTGCTTCCGCTTGTCTTGTCAAGAAGACCTATAACGGAGATGATGAAGAAATTGGTGATGACAGCTGAAAATCTGGGTATCAACCAATTGCAAGAGAAGTACCCTTACGAGATTTCTGGTGGTCAGAAACAGCGTGTAGCAGTAGCCCGCGCCATCATCACAGAACCTGAAATTCTCCTTGCGGACGAGCCAACAGGAGCCCTTGATTCCAAGTCATCTGCAGCCTTACTTGATGTCTTTAATGAAATCAATGAGCGTGGGCAAACCATCCTCATGGTAACCCACTCAACAGCAGCTGCTAGCAGGGCCAAGCGTGTTCTCTTTATCAAAGACGGCATTCTTTACAATCAAATCTACCGTGGAGAGAAGACAGAACGTCAGATGTTCCAAGAAATCTCTGATACCTTGACTGTCATGGCAAGCGAGGTGAATTAGTATGTTTCGATTAACCAATAAGTTAGCGGTATCGAACTTGATTAAAAACCGCAAACTCTACTATCCCTTTGCACTGGCTGTTCTCTTGGCAGTCACCATCACCTATCTCTTTTACTCCCTAACCTTCAATCCAAAGATTGCGGAAATCCGTGGAGGAACCACCATTCAAGCAACACTTGGATTTGGTATGTTTGTCGTTACCCTTGCGTCAGCCATTATCGTCCTCTATGCCAATAGTTTTGTCATGAAAAACCGTTCCAAGGAACTGGGTATATATGGCATGTTAGGCTTGGAGAAGCGCCATCTAATCAGTATGACCTTTAAGGAGTTAGTGCTATTTGGGATTCTAACTGTTGGAGCAGGAATCGGTATTGGAGCCTTGTTTGACAAGTTGATTTTCGCTTTCCTACTCAAACTGATGAAATTGAAGGTGGAACTGGTCGCTACCTTCCAGATGAAAGTTGTCATTACAGTACTTCTTGTCTTCGGTTTGATTTTCCTAGGCCTCATGTTCCTGAATGCCCTTCGAATCGCCCGTATGAATGCCCTCCAGCTCTCACGTGAGAAAGCTAGCGGAGAGAAAAAAGGTCGCTTCCTTCCTCTCCAAACTATTCTTGGTTCCATAAGTTTAGGGATTGGATATTATCTTGCCCTTACGGTAAAAGATCCTCTTACAGCCTTAACAACCTTCTTCATAGCTGTTTTACTGGTTATCTTTGGTACTTATCTTTTGTTCAATGCAGGGATTACCGTTTTCCTTCAAATCTTAAAGAAAAATAAGAAATACTATTACCAACCTAATAATCTCATATCTGTTTCTAACTTGATTTTCCGTATGAAGAAAAATGCAGTTGGACTAGCAACTATCGCTATTTTGTCAACAATGGTTTTGGTAACCATGTCAGCAGCGACAAGCATTTTCAATTCCGCAGAATCCTTTAAAAAAGTTCTAAATCCTCATGATTTTGGGGTTTCAGGGCAAAATGTTGAAAAAGAAGATTTGGACAAACTCTTGAGCCAGTTTGCAAGTGACAAAGGTTATAAGATTAAAGAGAAAGAAGTGCTTCGTTACACTTACTTTGCTGTTGCGAATCAAGAAGGAACCAAGTTAACTATTTTTGAAAAAGGACAAAACCGTGTCCAACCAAAAACAGTTTTCATGGTATTTGACCAAAAAGATTATGAAAATATGACTGGTCAAAAACTGTCTCTATCAGGAAATGAGGTCGGTCTCTTTGCCAAAAATGACGGACTGAAAGGACAGAAAGCTCTAACTCTAAATGATCATCAATTTTCTGTCAAAGAAGAATTTAATAAAGATTTCATTGTGAACCATGTTCCAAATAAGTTTAATATCTTGACTACTGATTACAATTACCTTGTTGTTCCTGATTTACAAGCCTTTTTGGATCAATTCCCAGATTCGGCTATCTATAATCAGTTTTACGGTGGTATGAATGTAGATGCCAGCGAAGAAGAACAACTCAAGGTCGCTGAGGAGTATGAAAACTACCTCAATCAATTTAATGCTCAATTAGACACAGAAGGTAGCTATGTTTATGGTAGCAATCTAGCAGATGCTAGTTCTCAGATGAGTGCCCTCTTTGGTGGTGTCTTCTTTATCGGTATTTTCCTATCCATTATCTTTATGGTCGGAACTGTTCTGGTCATCTACTACAAACAAATTTCTGAAGGCTACGAAGACCGTGAACGCTTTATTATCTTGCAGAAAGTTGGTTTGGACCAAAAGCAAATCAAGCAAACCATCAACAAACAGGTTTTAACTGTTTTCTTCCTTCCTTTGCTCTTTGCCTTCATACATCTCGCCTTTGCCTACCATATGCTTAGCCTGATTTTAAAAGTGATTGGTGTACTGGATACGACTATGATGTTGATTGTGACCTTGTCTATCTGCGCTATCTTCCTCATCGCCTATGTGCTGATTTTCATGATTACTTCAAGAAGTTATCGCAAGATTGTGCAAATGTAAAAAAGATACCTCGACTTCAAAATCGAGGTATTTCTTGTATTCTAAATGCTGAAAAGTTGTTCGAGCAGGAAGGTAACTCCCATGGTCAAGAGACCAATAGCAAGGTTCCGAATCATAGCTGTTCTAGTCGGATCCTTTCCAAGTCTGGCACTAGTGTAACCAGTGAGAAGAAGGGCCACACCGACAATAAGGACAGTAGCAGGGATGCGGTAATCACTTGGAAAAATGGTCACTGACAGCATTGGAGGCAAACTTCTAAGGAAAAAGGCAACGAAGCTAGAAATGGCAGCGTGCCAAGGATTGGTAAATTCTTCATACTCAATCCCATATTTTTCCTCTACCAGAGCCTTGAGTGGATTTTTAAGAAAGATCTTATTGGTCAAGAGTTGGGCAGAAGTTTTGCATTCTCCATTTTGGATATAAGCAGCATCGAGGGATTTTTTGGCTAGTTCCCTATCTTGGTCTAACAAGAGTTTTTCTCGCGAAACGGCAGCTTCCTCGGTATCTTTTGGAGTTGAAACGGATACATATTCTCCACCAGCCATTGAAAAGGCACCAGCTAAGATAGCCGCAAATCCTGATAAAAAGATAATCCAGATATTGGTCGTGGCACTGGCAACCCCGATAACCACACCAGCAATGGAAATAATTCCATCGTTAGCACCAAGAACACCTGCGCGCAGGATATTTAAACGACCTGCAAAATTTGAATCGATTTCGTGATTTGTTTCTGACGCTAAATTTCAAGTTCAAGTTAGCCATCAAGAAGTCTTCTCTGGGTGACTTGTAGTCCAAGCATTTTTTAGGATAGTTGTTAATCCACTTTTCGATGAATGCGACTTCTTTGGGAGTCATTTTCTTGGTTCCCTTAGGTAACCATCTACGAATGAACCTGTTGTGATTCTCATTAGTTCCCCTTTCCCAAGAGGCATAGGGGTGCGCATAATAAATGTGCTCCTCAGAAAATACATCAGACAAGCGATTGAATTCCGTTCCATTATCTGCCGTGATGGAAAGAATCTTGTGTTGTTTTAAGATGAGTTTTAGAGCCTGATTGACCACCTCAGCACTTTTATTTGGAATCAATCGGATGATCTGATGTCTACTCTTTCGATCCGTCAAGACAAGCAAGCAGTAGTTTTTCGCTCTCGTAAGTAGAACCGTATCAATCTCATAATGCCCATTCTCCAAGCGAAGATTGATAGCTTCAGGCCGCTGTGCGATGGATTGACCAGCAGGTTTAAAGTTGGTGCTGGCCTGTTTCTTAAGCGCTTTTCCTTTTCTAGGGTAAGGCAAATCCTGCTTGCTTAACCCCAATTTTCCATGATGAATCCAATAGTAAATGGTTGAAATTCCCACGTTAACCCCTTTAGCCATCACCATCATTTCAGGCGAAAATTTTTGGTTATGATAGTGGAGAATCTTTTCCTTTAGTTCCTTGGTCAAGCTTGATTTCTTGACCGAGCGCTTGCGATTGTTTTCATAAGACTGTTGAGCGTAGTCGGCAGAATAAACCTCTTTGAAGCGCCCTTTTCCAAGACATTGTCGGACTGTCCCACGCTTGATTTCAGTGTGGATAGTTTGAGGAGCTTTTCCAAGTAGAGAGGCAACTTCTCTATTTGATTTTCCTTCTTTTTTCCATCTTTCGATTAAGCGACGGCTATCGATTGTCAAATGTTTACCTTTTGTAGTATAATTGTCTTGCATTTCTGTGCCTTTCTTGTGTTTGTGGTTGAACAACAAGTATAACACAGAGGTGTTTTCTTATGCCTACAAGAGCTATCAGCTAGTTGAACCATCTAATTTTTAGGAGGGCTGGGTGGCTAACTTCATTATAGAACTTTCATTTACGAACATATAGTAAAATGAAACAAGAACAGAACAAATCGATCAGGACAGTAAAATCTATTTCTAATAATGTTTTAGAAGCAGAAGTGTACTATTCTAGTTTCAATCTATTATATTTTTGTTTTTTATCAAAAAATACTTTACAAGTTCTTAAAAACATGATATAGTAATAAAGCTTAGAAAATGAGATGATGTTTTCTAGCAAATATAAACCCGAGTAAAAAATGCCTACGGACAGGCAGGGTTGAATGCCGAAGCGTGGTTGAAAAGCCACATTATTGATAGGGTTAAAAGCCTACTTTTATAAGTTGATGTTAGGACACTTGTCCTAATTCATAAATTTTTAGTGTGGTGAAAGCACACGTCATCTTGTGAAACGATCAATAAAGTACGTAATATTTGCTACTAGAGAGTTAGGAAACATCGGGAACAGACATACTCAACAGAAACCAAAATAAACACGTCAGAAGATTGCAGAGCAGGTGAAAACCTGCTCTTTTTTCATGAGTCAACCTTTAGTTCCTTAGTTTTCATAAGGTCCTAAAAATATTGAAAGGAGTATGTTTTGAAAGAGTTAGATCAAAACCAAGCCCCAATTTATGAGGCCTTGGTGAAGTTACGCAAGAAAAGGATTGTTCCCTTTGATGTTCCAGGTCACAAGCGTGGACGGGGAAATCCAGAACTTGTCGAACTCTTAGGAGAAAAATGTGTAGGCATTGATGTCAATTCGATGAAACCCTTGGATAATTTAGGCCATCCTATTTCGATTATTCGTGATGCAGAGGAGCTGGCTGCAGATGCTTTTGGAGCTAGCCATGCCTTTCTAATGATTGGTGGAACAACTTCATCGGTGCAGACTATGATTCTGGCAACCTGCAAGGCAGGAGATAAGATTATTCTGCCACGAAATGTCCATAAATCTGCTATCAATGCGTTGGTTCTATGTGGTGCCATTCCCATCTATATCGAGATGAGTGTAGATCCTAAGATTGGTATCGCTTTAGGTCTTGAAAATGACCGAGTAGCACAGGCCATAAAGGACCATCCAGATGCTAAGGCTATCCTAATCAACAATCCTACTTACTACGGCATCTGTTCAGACCTAAAGGGGTTGACAGAAATGGCTCATGAAGCTGGCATGATGGTTTTAGTAGATGAAGCCCATGGAGCGCATTTGCATTTCACTGGTAAACTTCCAATTTCTGCTATGGATGCAGGAGCTGATATGGCAGCAGTTTCCATGCATAAGTCTGGTGGGAGTTTGACACAAAGTTCGCTTCTTTTAATCGGGGAGCAGATGAATCCCGAGTACGTTCGTCAGATTATAAACCTGACCCAGTCTACATCTGCCTCTTACTTATTGATGGCTAGTTTGGATATTTCACGTCGCAACTTGGCCCTTCGTGGTAAAGAGTCGTTTGAGGAAGTCATTGAGCTATCCGAGTACGCTCGTCATGAAATCAATGCCATTGGCGGTTACTATGCTTACTCAAAAGAGTTAATAGATGGTGTGTCGGTCTGTGATTTTGATGTAACCAAGTTGTCAGTTTACACTCAGGGAATAGGCTTAACAGGTATCGAGGTTTATGACCTCTTGCGAGACGAATACGACATTCAGATCGAGTTTGGTGATATCGGCAATATCTTGGCCTATATTTCCATCGGCGACCGCATCCAAGACATCGAGCGCTTGGTTGGTGCTCTGGCTGATATTAAGAGACTCTATTCACGAGATGGGAAGGACTTAATAGCTGGAGAATATATTCAGCCCGAGTTGGTGCTGTCTCCACAAGAAGCCTTCTATTCAGAGAGAAAAAGTTTGACCTTAGATGAGTCTGTTGGACAGGTCTGTGGAGAATTTGTCATGTGCTATCCTCCAGGGATTCCTATCTTGGCTCCTGGTGAACGCATTACACGAGAAATTGTAGACTATATCCAATTCGCCAAGGAACGTGGTTGCTCCCTCCAAGGGACGGAAGATCCAGAGGTCAATCATATCAACGTTATTAAGAGAAAGACAAACTATAAGAAAAGTCAATAGTTTTATCTAAACTATTTCTTATTTCAATTTGATGATTTGGCGATGATTTTAGAGCACGGCAAAAAGCCCTTGAATTAGAAGCGGTCAATCGCTTAATTTCTATCAGCTTATCAAATCCTGCCTCAATCCTTTTCTGAGGATTAGGGTAGCGTGTCAAGAGTTGGTAGGTATATTCTGAATGCTTTCCAACGATTTTATCCAACTCAGGAAAGATGATATCAAGACAACGAGTGTATTGTACTTTCCAATCAGACTGTTTTTCTTGAGACGATGAATATGTCTAGCCAGTATTTTTAGTTCTACTTGCCGATTATCGTGTTGAAATTGTTCACGATTGGGGTCAGAAAGAAGTTTAAGAGCGATGCCATGAGCGTCTTTCTTATCCGTTTTAGTCTTGCGAAGTGATAATGATTTGGCAAATTCCTTGATGAGCAAAGGATTGCAGGTGTAAACTTTATATCCTTGTTCATGCAGGAAGTTCAGTAGATTAAAGGCATAATGTCCGGTATTTTCAAGAGCGATGAGACAGTCTTGGTTGAGTTGTCGAAGAGACAGATCTAAGAGTTCAAAACCAGCTTTATTATTTGAAAAAGTGAGTGGTTTAAGAACAGTTTTTCCTGGAACATTCAAGGCTGTAACATCGTGTTTATTTTTAGCGACATCAATGCCCACATAAAGCATGGGAGTACCTCCAGATGTAGTATTTCAAGTCTACTTGGTTATCCACGAATTTTTTGTCTTGTTACCTTAGACGAGATAAAACGTCTATGCGTTATCAAACTCATTACCAATTGAAACAAAAAACTGTGGTTAGAGCCTTTCGGAAATCGTCAAGCGATTGGAGGGAATAAACTAATCCACAGTGGCTTATTCCAAGTATACCACTTGGGCTTTGGCAGTAGCTAACTGCGCTAAATATAATATAAGGAGAAATAGATGGATTTATGGTTTTCTGAAGTTCATACTCCAGATGTCAAATTGTCTCTGAGAACAGCCAAGCAACTTTACGCTGGAAAAAGTGAATGGCAGGATATCGAAGTCTTGGATACGCCAGCTTTTGGGAAAATACTGATTTTAAATGGCCATGTCTTGTTCTCAGATGCGGATGATTTCGTCTACAATGAAATGACCGTTCACGTTCCCATGGCTGTCCACCCAAATCCAAAGAAAGTATTGGTTATTGGGGGTGGTGACGGCGGTGTTGCCCAAGTATTAACACTCTATCCTGAACTGGAACAAATCGATATCGTGGAACCGGATGAGATGTTGGTCGAGGTCTGTCGTGAGTATTTCCCAGACTTTGCTGCAGGGCTAGATGATCCTCGTGTTACCATTTACTACCAAAATGGGCTACGCTTTTTGCGAAACTGCGAAGATGATTACGATATTATCATCAACGATGCGACAGATCCATTTGGCCATACGGAAGGACTCTTTACCAAGGAATTCTACGGCAATAGTTATCGAGCTCTGAAGGAAGACGGCATCATGATTTACCAGCATGGGAGTCCCTTCTTTGACGAGGATGAGTCGGCCTGCCGAAGCATGCACCGCAAGGTCAATCAATCCTTTCCAATCAGTCGGGTTTATCAGGCCCATATTCCAACTAGCCCAGCTGGCTATTGGTTGTTTGGATTTGCATCGAAAAAATACCACCCTGTCAAAGATTTTGACAAGGAAGGTTGGAAAAAACGCCAGCTTTTCACAGAATACTACACTGCAAACTTACACGTGGGATCCTTTATGTTGCCCAAGTATGTTGAGGACATTTTAGAAGAAGAGGAAGGAAAAAAATGAGTCGTTTACTAGTTATTGGTTGTGGGGGCGTTGCCCAAGTTGCTATTTCAAAGATTTGTCAAGATAGCGAAACATTTACAGAGATTATGATTGCTAGCCGTACCAAGTCAAAATGCGATGACTTGAAAGCGAAGCTAGAAGGCAAAACAAGTACTAAAATTGAAACTGCAGCACTTGATGCTGACAAGGTTGAAGAAGTGATTGCCCTGATTGAAAGCTACAAACCAGAAGCCGTTTTGAATGTAGCTCTGCCTTATCAAGATTTAACCATTATGGATGCTTGTTTGGCAACAGGTGTTCACTATATCGATACAGCCAACTACGAAGCAGAAGACACAGAAGACCCTGAGTGGCGTGCTATCTACGAAAAACGTTGTAAGGAACTTGGTTTTACAGCCTACTTTGACTACTCATGGCAGTGGGCTTATCAAGAGAAATTCAAAGAAGCAGGCTTGACTGCTCTTCTTGGTTCTGGTTTTGACCCAGGTGTAACTAGTGTCTTTTCAGCTTATGCCCTCAAACACTATTTTGATGAAATCCATTATATCGACATTTTAGACTGTAATGGCGGTGACCACGGTTATCCATTTGCAACCAACTTTAATCCAGAAATTAATCTCCGTGAGGTTTCTGCTCCAGGTTCTTACTGGGAAGATGGGAAATGGGTCGAAGTCGAAGCTATGTCTATCAAGCGTGAGTATGATTTCCCTCAAGTTGGACAAAAAGATATGTATCTCCTTCACCATGAAGAAATCGAATCATTGGCCAAGAACATTCCAGGTGTCAAACGCATTCGTTTCTTTATGACTTTTGGTCAATCTTACTTGACGCACATGAAATGTCTTGAAAATGTTGGACTCCTTCGTACGGATACCATTAACTTTAACGGCCAAGAAATTGTTCCAATTCAATTTTTGAAAGCCTTGCTTCCAGATCCTGCCAGTCTTGGGCCACGTACAGTCGGAAAAACCAATATTGGATGTATCTTTACAGGTGTCAAAGATGGCGTTGAAAAGACTATCTACATCTACAATGTTTGCGACCATCAAGAGTGCTATGCAGAAGTCGGGTCACAAGCAATTTCATACACGACAGGCGTTCCAGCCATGATTGGGACAAAATTAGTCATGAACGGAACTTGGAAACAAGCTGGAGTGTATAACCTTGAGGAGTTAGATCCAGATCCATTCATGGAAGCTTTGAATGAGTATGGTTTGCCATGGGTTGTGGTTGAAAATCCACAAATGGTGGACTAATGAAGTTAGAACAAGTACCAACACCAGCCTATGTTATTGACTTGGCCAAGTTAGAAGCTAATTGCCGCATTCTACAATATGTACAAGAAGAGGCCGGTTGCAAGGTCTTGCTTGCCCAGAAGGCATATTCCCTCTACAAAACTTATCCCTTGATTAGCCAGTATCTATCAGGTACGACAGCTAGTGGACTCTATGAGGCCAAATTGGCAAGGGAAGAATTTCCTGGTGAAGTCCATGTATTTGCGCCTGCTTTCAAGGATGCAGACTTGGAGGAATTGCTAGAGATAATGGACCATATCGTCTTTAACTCAGAGAGACAGTTGCGTAAACACGGTCCGCGTTGTCGAGAGGCTGGTGTCAGTGTTGGTTTGCGCCTCAACCCTCAGTGTTCAACTCAAGGAGATCACGCGCTCTATGACCCTTGTGCACCAGGTTCTCGCTTTGGAGTTACTATAGACAAGATTCCGAGTGATTTGCTAGATTTGGTTGACGGACTTCATTTTCATACCCTTTGCGAGCAGGGAGCAGATGATTTACAAACAACTTTGAAAGCAGTAGAAGAACAGTTTGGTCCCTACTTACATGAGGTAAAATGGCTCAATATGGGTGGTGGTCATCATATTACAAGAGAAGGTTACGATGTGGATTTGCTGATTTCAGAAATCAAGCGTATCCGAAAAACTTACAATCTTGAAATCTATATCGAGCCTGGTGAAGCCATTGCGCTTAATGCGGGTTATTTAGCAACTGAGGTATTAGATATTGTAGAAAACGGTATGGAAATCTTGGTTTTAGACGCCTCTGCGACCTGCCATATGCCTGATGTACTTGAGATGCCCTATCGTCCATCTTTGAGAAATGGCTTTGAGGCACAGGAAAAAGCCCATACCTACAGATTTTCTTCTAATACCTGTCTGACGGGCGATGTGATTGGTGATTATAGTTTTGAAAATCCAGTCCAAATCGGAGACAGACTTTATTTTCAAGACATGGCCATTTATTCTTTTGTCAAAAATAATACCTTTAATGGTATTGGATTGCCAAGTCTCTATCTCATGGACGAACAGGGAGACTGTAGCTTACTCAAAGCTTTTGGCTATCAAGACTTTAAAGGGAGATTATCATGATGGACAGTCCAAAAAAATTAGGCTATCACATGCCAGCAGAGTACGAACCCCATCATGGTACCCTCATGATATGGCCGACTCGACCAGGATCATGGCCTTTTCAAGGAAAGGCTGCTAAAAGAGCATTTACTCAGATCATCGAGACCATAGCAGAAGGGGAAAGAGTCTATCTTTTGGTGGAGCAGGCCTATCTATCTGAAGCCCAATCCTATCTTGGAGACAAGGTTGTTTATTTAGACATTCCCACCAATGATGCCTGGGCGCGTGATACTGGCCCAACCATTCTCGTCAATGATAAAGGTAAGAAATTAGCCGTGGATTGGGCCTTCAATGCTTGGGGAGGCACCTATGATGGTCTTTATCAAGATTATGAAGAGGATGACCAAGTAGCCAGTCGTTTTGCTGAGGCCTTGGGAAGGCCTGTCTATGATGCTAAACCTTTTGTACTGGAAGGAGGCGCAATCCATAGCGATGGTCAAGGAACTATTCTCGTAACTGAAAGTTGCTTGCTTAGTCCTGGTCGCAATCCTAACCTGACTAAAGAGGAGATTGAAAACACATTATTAGAAAGTCTTGGTGCTGAAAAAGTTATTTGGCTTCCTTATGGTATTTATCAGGATGAAACCAATGAACACGTCGATAATGTTGCTGCCTTTGTTGGTCCTGCTGAGCTTGTTTTGGCTTGGACAGATGACGAAAATGATCCCCAGTATGCCATGTCAAAAGCAGATCTCGAACTCTTAGAACAGGAAACAGATGCAAAAGGTTGTCACTTCACCATTCATAAATTGCCTATCCCTGCAGTTCGACAAGTTGTGACAGAAGAAGATTTGCCAGGCTACATCTATGAAGAAGGAGAAGAAAAGCGATACGCAGGTGAACGACTAGCAGCTTCCTACGTAAACTTTTATATCGCCAACAAGGCTGTCTTGGTTCCACAGTT
Source organism: Streptococcus pneumoniae (assembly GCF_001457635.1). Lineage (NCBI taxonomy): Bacteria > Bacillati > Bacillota > Bacilli > Lactobacillales > Streptococcaceae > Streptococcus > Streptococcus pneumoniae. The sequence goes on along the minus strand of NZ_LN831051.1, from coordinate 1,735,555 downwards.
TGAGGATGTAAACGACCAAGTGGCCTTAGATATCCTCAGCAAGTGTTTCCCAGACCGTAAAGTTGTCGGAATACCAGCCAGAGATATTCTCTTAGGTGGTGGCAATATCCACTGTATCACCCAACAAATTCCAGAATAGGAGAAAAAGATGAGAAATGTAAGAGTTGCAACCATTCAGATGCAATGCGCTAAGGATGTGGCAACAAATATCCAAACCGCAGAGCGTTTAGTACGTCAGGCTGCTGAGCAAGGAGCCCAAATTATTCTCTTGCCCGAGTTGTTTGAACATCCCTATTTCTGTCAGGAACGTCAGTATGACTACTACCAGTATGCCCAATCTGTAGCGGAAAATACTGCCATTCAGCATTTTAAGGTGATTGCTAAGGAACTACAAGTTGTTTTACCAATCAGTTTCTATGAAAAAGATGGTAATGTCTTGTATAACTCTATTGCCGTCATTGATGCAGATGGGGAAGTGCTGGGCGTTTATCGAAAGACCCACATACCAGATGACCATTATTATCAAGAAAAATTCTATTTCACGCCTGGTAACACTGGTTTCAAGGTCTGGAATACTCGCTATGCTAAGATTGGTATCGGTATCTGTTGGGATCAATGGTTCCCCGAAACAGCCCGCTGTCTTGCTCTGAATGGGGCAGAATTGCTCTTTTATCCAACAGCCATCGGTTCAGAGCCGATTTTGGATACAGATAGTTGTGGTCACTGGCAACGTACTATGCAAGGGCACGCAGCAGCGAATATTGTTCCAGTCATCGCAGCCAATCGTTATGGTTTAGAGGAGGTTACTCCTAGTGAGGAAAATGGCGGACAGAGTTCCAGTCTTGACTTCTACGGTTCCTCCTTTATGACGGATGAAACAGGAGCTATTCTAGAACGAGCTGAAAGACAAGAAGAAGCTGTTCTGTTAGCTACTTATGACCTAGACAAGGGAGCAAGTGAACGCCTAAACTGGGGCTTGTTTCGAGATAGAAGACCAGAAATGTATAGACAAATTACAGATTAGTGTGGGAGAAATGAGAGATTCATTCTGCTAGACTAACTTCTTATTAGCAACTATAAGATACTATGGCATCTAGTAAATCGATTTTTATGATTCGCTATTCTTGTCTATTGATTAGTCCGTATTTTAAAATATTAGCAAAAAAGCAAATAGCAGTAACTTCTGTCTATTTGCTTTTCTTTTTTATAGAATATATTTCTCAATAGCACGCGCAACGCCGTCTTCTTCGTTGCTTGAGGTAACGGCATCCGCAAGAGATTTGACATAATCGCTGGCATTTCCCATTGCAATCCCAAGCCCTGCAAACTGGAGCATTTCGATATCGTTATTAGCATCGCCCATGGCCATAATCTCTGAGGAATCAATCTTCAAAATCTCAGCTAGTCGTGAAAGAGCAGTAGCCTTTGTCGTTCCAAGCGGCATTGCTTCATAAATGACAGGCTGCGAACGAACTCCACTGAATCGTTGGCAAAGCTCTTCAGCAAAACGCTGCTCAAAATCGTCTGTTTGTTCTTTTGTTCCTAAAAACATACCTTGGAACATCCGTAACTTTCCACTAGTCGCTTCTTCAAGAGAAATTTCAGTCAGGTCTGAAAATACTAGTTTAGCATCATTTTCAATAACTTGATTGGGTTTGCCACCGAGAACAAAATAATGTGACTCGTCAAAAAGTGTCAACTGAACATCACTCTTTTCAGCAAGGTCATAGAGGTATTCGATGTCAGCTGGACTAAGTTCTTGCCAGTCAACCAAGCCCCAGTCGCTAGTCTGGTGAGTTGAACAACCGTTGTTAACAATCACATACTCATTCTGGAGGTCGAGTCCCAGTTTTTTGTAGTAGGGGAGGACACCGAAAAGGGGGCGACCCGTACAGAGAACCAGTTTGACACCTTTTTCAATGGCTTGGTGAATAGCAGCGATGTGAGCCTGTGGGATTTCCTTGGCTTCATTGAGGAGGGTTCCATCCATATCCAAGGCTAGTAGTTTAATCATAGGTCTTCCTTCTTTATCTTTTGCTATTATTATAGCATATTTTGGAGAAGAAATTGATAGAAAGCTTGAGACTAATTGATTTTATAGTTTAAGATGTTTTGATGACAATTCATGATTTGAAGAGGATATTTGGCAAAGATATGCTATACTATGTTTGTCAATGTTGCAACTAGACAAATTAAAAAACCAACTTAATATAATAGTTTTTTTGTAAGTAGGTATGAGTATCAGATTACTCAACTAATCTGAAGAATAATGGAGGAAATATATCATGATTTTAATGACAAAAAATATAAATCTAACAAATGAAGAATTAGAGCTGATACAAGGTGGAGCAGATCCATATGGTAAAAATCCTAATGGTAGGTACGATTGGGAAATAGAACCAGTATTAACTCTGCCGGTTCATGGATTTTGTCCCAGAGGCACCTATGATTTAGGATATATTGGAGGAGGCAATCATCTTTGCAAAGGAAGTGCTGCGAGATTTTAAGTAAAATTTATTAGTAATATGAAGAAACAAGTGGAGAAAGCAGAGAATTTAATATGAAAAAACGGGCTATTCAAATTTTACTAGCATTGTCCTTAATTTTTTACAAATCAACTTGGTTTTGGAGAGTTTTCAATCACCTCGCAAAGCCCTATCTACCAGCAAGTCGTGAATTTTTTCAGATTCTGCTTTTGATGGAGAGCGGAGTTCTTTTCTTAGCGGTCATCTATCTACTGGTTTTTGCAGGAAAGAAAATTTTTCATTTCAAGTGGCAGCTGAGGTACTTCATCTACCTTTTACTGGGCTACATCATTTCATATATGTCTGACTTCCTCTTTTCGTATTTCATATCCCTGTCTTCAAATCAGATTTCTTTGAATGAAACGGTAGAAATGATGGGGAGACAGGAGTTCCCTTATTTCTTGCTCATCGTTTGCTTCATCGCCCCTATTGCTGAGGAATTGATTTATCGAGGTGTGCTTATGACAACCTTTTTCAAAAACTCACCTTGGTACGGAGATGTTTTGCTTTCTGCTATTATTTTCGGTTATATTCATATCAATTTTGCTTTAACTCCTCTTGCTTTTTTCATTTATGCTAGTGGAGGTCTTATTTTAGCTCTATTGTATCGCATGACTAAAAATCTCTACTATCCAATACTAGTTCATATTCTCATCAATATCACTGCCTTCTGGGATGTGTGGTTACTCCTATTTTCAGGAAGTTAGCTTACTAAAAAAATGTCGGAATTTTCCGGCATTTTCTTTTTTCACAAATAGTCAACGTTTTTCTTTCCGATACTGAAGTGGTGTGTAGCCACTTATTTTTTTGAATTGATTTTGAAAATAAGATTGGCGTGAGAAAGGCAGATAGTGAAGATAGTTAAGAAGAATAGGATGTTCTTTTTTCCTTTTTGGAAAACTTCTAAAATATGGTATAATGAAAAGATAAAGAAGTTGGGGGTAGAAGATGAACATTCAACAATTACGCTATGTTGTGGCTATTGCCAATAGTGGTACTTTTCGTGAAGCTGCTGAAAAGATGTATGTTAGTCAGCCGAGTCTGTCTATTTCTGTTCGTGATTTGGAAAAAGAGTTGGGCTTTAAGATTTTCCGTCGGACCAGCTCAGGGACTTTCTTGACCCGTCGTGGGATGGAATTTTATGAAAAAGCGCAAGAATTGGTTAAAGGATTTGATATTTTTCAAAATCAGTATGCCAATCCTGAAGAAGAAAAAGATGAATTTTCCGTTGCTAGCCAGCACTATGACTTCTTACCACCAACTATTACGGCCTTTTCAGAGCGCTATCCTGACTATAAGAACTTCCGTATTTTTGAATCAACTACTGTTCAAATATTAGATGAAGTGGCGCAAGGGCATAGTGAGATTGGGATTATCTACCTCAACAATCAAAATAAAAAGGGGATTATGCAACGGGTTGAAAAGTTAGGTCTGGAGGTCATCGAATTGATTCCTTTCCATACCCATATTTATCTCTGTGAGGGTCATCCTTTAGCCCAGAAAGAGGAATTAGTCATGGAGGATTTAGCGGATTTACCAACGGTTCGTTTCAGTCAAGAGAAAGACGAGTACCTTTATTATTCAGAGAACTTTGTCGATACCAGCGCTAGCTCACAGATGTTTAATGTGACAGACCGTGCCACCTTGAATGGTATTTTGGAGCGGACGGACGCCTATGCGACAGGTTCTGGATTTTTAGATAGTGACAGTGTTAATGGCATTACAGTTATTCGTCTCAAGGATAACCTAGATAACCGCATGGTCTATGTTAAACGTGAAGAAGTGGAGCTTAGTCAAGCTGGGACTCTCTTCGTAGAAGTCATGCAAGAATATTTTGATCAAAAGAGGAAATCATGAAAAAAAGAGCAATAGTGGCAGTCATTGTACTGCTTTTAATTGGGCTGGATCAGTTGGTCAAATCCTATATCGTCCAGCAGATTCCACTGGGTGAAGTGCGCTCCTGGATTCCCAATTTCGTTAGCTTGACCTACCTGCAAAATCGAGGTGCAGCCTTTTCTATCTTACAAGATCAGCAGCTGTTATTCGCTGTCATTACTCTGGTTGTCGTGATAGGTGCCATTTGGTATTTACATAAACACATGGAGGACTCATTCTGGATGGTCTTGGGTTTGACTTTGATAATCGCGGGTGGTCTTGGAAACTTTATTGACAGGGCCAGTCAGGGCTTTGTTGTGGATATGTTCCACCTTGACTTTATCAACTTTGCAATTTTCAATGTGGCAGATAGCTATCTGACGGTTGGAGTGATTATTTTATTGATTGCAATGCTAAAAGAGGAAATAAATGGAAATTAAAATTGAAACTGGTGGTCTGCGTTTGGATAAGGCTTTGTCAGATTTGACAGAATTATCACGCAGTCTTGCGAATGAACAAATTAAATCAGGCCAGGTCTTGGTCAATGGTCAAGTCAAGAAAGCTAAATACACAGTCCAAGAGGGTGATGTCGTCACTTACCATGTGCCAGAACCAGAGGTATTAGAGTATGTGGCTGAGGATCTTCCGCTAGAAATAGTCTACCAAGATGAGGATGTGGCTGTCGTTAACAAACCTCAGGGAATGGTTGTGCATCCGAGTGCTGGTCATACTAGTGGAACTCTAGTCAATGCCCTCATGTATCATATTAAGGACTTGTCTGGTATCAATGGGGTTCTGCGTCCGGGAATTGTTCACCGTATTGATAAGGATACGTCAGGTCTTCTCATGATTGCTAAAAACGATGATGCGCATCTAGCACTTGCCCAAGAACTCAAGGATAAAAAGTCTCTCCGCAAATATTGGGCGATTGTTCATGGAAATCTGCCTAATGATCGTGGTGTAATTGAAGCGCCGATTGGCCGGAGTGAAAAAGACCGTAAGAAACAGGCTGTAATTGCTAAAGGGAAGCCTGCAGTGACGCGTTTTCATGTCTTGGAACGCTTTGGCGATTATAGCTTAGTAGAGTTGCAACTGGAGACAGGGCGCACTCATCAAATCCGTGTCCACATGGCTTATATCGACCATCCAGTCGCTGGTGATGAGGTCTATGGTCCTCGCAAGACTTTGAAAGGACATGGACAATTTCTTCATGCCAAGACTTTAGGTTTTACTCATCCGAGAACAGGTAAGACCTTGGAATTTAAAGCAGATATCCCAGAGATTTTTAAGGAAACCCTGGAGAGATTGAGAAAGTAAGAATGAAAAAGAAATTAACTAGTTTAGCACTTGTAGGCGCTTTTTTAGGTTTGTCATGGTATGGGAATGTTCAGGCTCAAGAAAGTTCAGGAAATAAAATCCACTTTATCAATGTTCAAGAAGGTGGCAGTGATGCGATTATTCTTGAAAGCAATGGACATTTTGCCATGGTGGATACAGGAGAAGATTATGATTTCCCAGATGGAAGTGATTCTCGCTATCCATGGAGAGAAGGAATTGAAACGTCTTATAAGCATGTTCTAACAGACCGTGTCTTTCGTCGTTTGAAGGAATTGGGTGTCCAAAAACTTGATTTTATTTTGGTGACCCATACCCACAGTGACCATATTGGAAATGTTGATGAATTACTGTCTACCTATCCAGTTGACCGAGTCTATCTTAAAAAATATAGTGATAATCGTATTACTAATTCTGAACGTCTATGGGATAATCTGTACGGTTATGATAAGGTTTTACAGACTGCTTCAGAAAAAGGTGTTTCAGTTATTCAAAACATCACACAGGGAGATGCTCATTTTCAGTTTGGGGACATGGATATTCAACTCTATAACTATGAAAATGAAACCGATTCATCAGGTGAATTAAAGAAAATTTGGGATGATAATTCCAATTCCTTGATTAGTGTGGTAAAAGTCAATGGCAAGAAAATTTACCTTGGGGGCGACTTAGATAATGTTCATGGAGCAGAAGACAAGTATGGTCCTCTCATTGGAAAAGTTGATTTGATGAAGTTTAATCATCACCATGATACCAACAAATCAAATACCAAGGATTTCATTAAAAATTTGAGTCCGAGTTTGATTGTTCAAACTTCGGATAGTCTACCTTGGAAAAATGGTGTTGATAGTGAGTATGTTAATTGGCTCAAAGAACGAGGAATTGAGAGAATCAACGCAGCCAGCAAAGACTATGATGCAACAGTTTTTGATATTCGACAAGACGGTTTAGTAAACATTTCAACTTCCTACAAGCCTATTCCAAGTTTTCAAGCTGGTTGGCATAAGAGTTCATATGGAAACTGGTGGTATCAAGCGCCTGATTCTACAGGAGAATATGCTGTCGGTTGGAATGAAATTAAGGGTGAATGGTATTACTTTAACCAAACGGGTATCTTATTACAGAATCAATGGAAAAAATGGAACAATCGTTGGTTCTATTTGACAGACTCTGGTGTTGCTGCTAAAAATTGGAAGAAAATCGCTGGAATCTGGTATTATTTTAACAAAGAAAACCAGATGGAAATTGGTTGGATTCAAGATAAAGAGCAGTGGTATTATTTGGATGTTGATGGCTCTATGAAGACAGGTTGGCTTCAATATAAGGGGCAATGGTATTACTTTGCTCCATCAGGGGAAATGAAAACGGGCTGGGTAAAAGATAAAGAAGCCTGGTACTATATGGATTCTACTGGTATCATGAAGACAGGTGAGATAGAAGTTGCTGGACATCATTACTATCTAGAAGAATCAGGAGCTATGAAGCAAGGCTGGCTTAAAAAGGCAAATGATTGGTATTTCTACAAGACAGGTGGTTCACGAGCTATAGGTTGGATTAAAGACAAGGATAAATGGTACTTCTTGAAAGAAAATGGTCAATTACTTGTGAATGGTAAGACACCAGAAGGCTATACTGTGGATTCAAGTGGTGCCTGGTTAGTGGATGTTCCGATCGAGAAATCTGCTACAATTAAAACTACAAGTCATTCAGAAATAAAAGAATCCAAAGAAGTAGTGAAAAAGGATCTTGAAAATAAAGAAACGAGTCAACATGAAAGTGTTACAAATTCTTCAACTAGTCAAGATTTGACATCCTCAACTTCACAAAGCTCTGAAACGAGTGTAAACAAATCGGAATCAGAACAGTAGTAGAAAAGAAGGTTTTAGGGCCTTCTTTTTCCTATCAACTCTTTTCTATTTCCTGTTATTCATGTTATAATGGATAAATATGAATAATCGGAGTGAGACTATGAAATACAAACGGATTGTCTTTAAGGTGGGTACTTCTTCTCTGACAAATGAGGATGGAAGTTTATCACGTAGTAAGGTAAAGGATATTACCCAGCAGTTGGCTATGCTGCACGAGGCTGGTCATGAGTTGATTTTGGTGTCTTCAGGTGCCATTGCGGCTGGTTTTGGAGCCTTAGGATTTAAAAAGCGTCCGACTAAAATTGCTGATAAACAGGCTTCAGCAGCGGTAGGGCAGGGACTTTTGTTGGAAGAATATACGACCAATCTTCTCTTGCGTCAAATCGTTTCTGCACAAATCTTGCTGACCCAAGATGACTTTGTGGATAAGCGTCGTTATAAAAATGCCCATCAGGCTTTGTCGGTTTTGCTCAACCGTGGGGCAATTCCTATCATCAATGAGAATGATAGTGTCGTTATTGATGAGCTCAAGGTTGGGGACAATGACACTCTAAGTGCTCAAGTAGCGGCGATGGTCCAAGCAGACCTTTTAGTTTTCTTGACAGATGTGGACGGTCTCTATACTGGAAATCCTAATTCAGATCCAAGAGCCAAACGCTTGGAGAGAATCGAGACCATCAATCGTGAGATTATTGATATGGCTGGTGGAGCAGGTTCGTCAAACGGAACTGGGGGTATGTTAACCAAAATCAAGGCTGCAACTATCGCGACGGAATCAGGAGTTCCTGTTTATATTTGCTCATCCTTGAAATCAGATTCCATGATTGAGGCGGCAGAGGAGACCGAGGATGGTTCTTACTTTGTTGCTCAAGAGAAGGGGCTTCGTACCCAGAAACAATGGCTTGCCTTCTATGCTCAGAGTCAAGGTTCTATTTGGGTTGATAAAGGGGCTGCGGAAGCTCTCTCTCAACATGGAAAGAGTCTTCTCTTATCTGGTATCGTTGAAGCAGAAGGAGCCTTTTCTTACGGTGATATCGTGACAGTATTTGACAAGGAAAGTGGAAAATCACTTGGAAAAGGACGCGTGCAATTTGGAGCATCTGCTTTGGAGGATATGTTGCGTTCTCAAAAAGCCAAGGGTGTCTTGATTTACCGTGACGACTGGATTTCCATTACTCCTGAAATCCAACTACTTTTTACAGAATTTTAGAGGTAAACTATGGTGAGTAGACAAGAACAATTTGAACAGGTACAGGCTGTTAAAAAATCGATTAACACAGCTAGTGAAGAAGTGAAAAACCAAGCCTTGCTAGCCATGGCTGATCACTTAGTGGCTGCTACTGAGGAAATTTTAGCGGCTAATGCCCTCGATATGGCAGCGGCTAAGGGGAAAATCTCAGATGTGATGTTGGATCGTCTTTATTTGGATGCAGATCGTATAGAAGCGATGGCAAGAGGAATTCGTGAAGTGGTTGCCTTACCAGATCCAATCGGTGAAGTTTTAGAAACAAGTCAGCTTGAAAATGGTTTGGTTATCACAAAAAAACGTGTAGCTATGGGTGTCATCGGTATTATCTATGAAAGCCGTCCAAATGTGACGTCTGATGCGGCTGCTTTGACTCTTAAGAGTGGAAATGCGGTTGTTCTTCGTAGTGGTAAGGATGCCTATCAAACAACCCATGCCATTGTCACAGCCTTGAAGAAGGGCTTGGAGACGACTACTATTCATCCAAATGTGATTCAACTGGTGGAGGATACTAGCCGTGAAAGTAGTTATGCTATGATGAAGGCCAAGGGCTATCTAGACCTTCTCATTCCTCGTGGAGGAGCTGGCTTGATCAATGCAGTGGTTGAGAATGCGATTGTACCTGTTATCGAGACAGGGACTGGGATTGTCCATGTCTATGTGGATAAGGATGCAGACGAAGACAAGGCGCTGTCTATCATCAACAATGCTAAAACCAGTCGTCCTTCTGTTTGTAATGCCATGGAGGTTCTGCTGGTTCATGAAAACAAGGCAGCAAGCATCCTTCCTCGCTTGGATCAAATGCTGGTTGCAGAGCGTAAGGAAGCTGGACTGGAACCAATTCAATTCCGCTTGGATAGCAAAGCAAGCCAGTTTGTTTCAGGTCAAGCAGCTGAGACCCAAGACTTTGACACCGAGTTTTTAGACTATGTCCTTGCTGTTAAGGTTGTGAGCAGTTTAGAAGAAGCGGTTTCGCACATTGAATCCCACAGCACTCATCATTCGGATGCTATTGTGACGGAAAATGCTGAAGCTGCAGCATACTTTACAGATCAAGTGGACTCTGCAGCGGTGTATGTTAATGCCTCAACTCGTTTCACAGATGGAGGACAATTTGGTCTTGGTTGTGAAATGGGGATTTCTACTCAGAAATTGCACGCGCGTGGTCCCATGGGCTTGAAGGAATTGACTAGCTACAAGTATGTGGTCACTGGTGATGGACAGATAAGGGAGTAAGGGATGAAGATTGGATTTATCGGTTTGGGGAATATGGGTGCTAGTTTAGCCAAGTCTGTCTTGCAGGCTAGACCGTCAGATGAGATTCTCCTTGCCAATCGTAGTCAAGTCAAGGTGGATGCTTTCATCGCTAACTTCGGTGGTCAGACTTCTAACAATGAAGAAATATTCGAAGAAGCAGATGTGATTTTTCTAGGTGTTAAGCCTGCTCAGTTTTCTGAACTGCTTTCTCAATACCAGACCATCCTTGAAAAAAGAGAAAGTCTTCTTTTGATTTCGATGGCAGCTGGATTGACCTTAGAAAAACTAGCAAGTCTTATCCCAAGCCAACACCGAATTATTCGTATGATGCCTAATACCCCTGCTTCTATCGGGCAAGGAGTGATTAGTTATGCCTTGTCTCCTAATTGCAGGGCTGAGGACAGTGAGCTCTTTTGTCAGCTTTTAGCCAAGGCTGGTCTCTTGGTTGAATTAGGAGAAAGCTTAATCAATGCAGCGACAGGTCTTGCAGGTTGTGGACCAGCCTTTGTCTATCTCTTTATTGAGGCCTTGGCAGATGCAGGTGTTCAGACGGGATTACCACGAGAAACAGCCTTGAAAATGGCAGCCCAAACTGTGGTAGGAGCTGGGCAATTGGTCCTAGAAAGCCAGCAACATCCTGGAGTTTTGAAAGATCAAGTTTGTAGTCCAGGCGGTTCGACTATTGCTGGCGTAGCAAGCCTAGAAGCGCATGCTTTTCGAGGAACGGTCATGGATGCAGTTCATCAAGCCTATAAACGAACACAAGAACTAGGTAAATAAGAGGTAGTTTTATCTGCCTCTTTTATGGTGGTTGATACTCTTCGAAAATCAAATTCAAACTGCGTCAGCTTCACCTTGCCGTACTCAAGTACAGCCTGCGGCTAGCTTCCTAGTTTGCTCTTTGATTTTCATTGAGTATGAAATGAGAAGACAAAAAGATTGTCACAAACCCCTATTTTTTTGATAGAATAGAAGTAGTAAAAAAGAAATGAGTTAGACATGTCAAAAGGATTTTTAGTCTCTCTTGAGGGACCAGAGGGAGCAGGCAAGACCAGTGTTTTAGAGGCTCTGCTACCAATTTTAGAGGAAAAAGGAGTAAAGGTGCTGACGACCCGTGAACCTGGCGGAGTCTTGATTGGGGAGAAGATTCGGGAAGTGATTTTGGATCCAAGTCATACTCAGATGGATGCTAAAACAGAGCTACTTCTCTATATTGCCAGTCGCAGACAGCATTTGGTGGAAAAAGTTCTTCCAGCCCTTGAAGCTGGCAAGTTGGTCATCATGGATCGTTTTATCGATAGTTCTGTTGCCTATCAGGGATTTGGTCGTGGCTTAGATATTGAAGCCATTGACTGGCTCAATCAGTTTGCGACAGATGGCCTCAAACCCGATTTGACACTCTATTTTGACATCGAGGTGGAAGAAGGGCTGGCTCGTATTGCTGCTAATAGTGACCGCGAGGTTAATCGTTTGGATTTGGAAGGGTTGGACTTGCATAAAAAAGTTCGTCAAGGCTACCTTTCTCTTCTGGATAAAGAGGGAAATCGCATTGTCAAGATTGATGCTAGTCTCCCTTTGGAGCAAGTTGTGGAAACTACCAAGGCTGTCTTGTTTGACGGAATGGGCTTGGCCAAATGAAACAAGATCAACTAAAGGCTTGGCAACCAGCTCAGTTTGACCGTTTTGTCCGTATCTTAGAACAAGACCAGCTCAATCACGCCTATCTCTTTTCAGGTTTCTTTGGAAGCTTGGAAATAGCGCAATTTTTAGCTAAGAGCCTCTTTTGTACGGATAAAGTTGGCGTCTTACCATGTGAGAAATGCCGAAGTTGCAAGCTGATTGAACAGGGAGAATTTCCCGATGTCACCTTGATTAAGCCAGTCAATCAGGTCATCAAGACAGAACGCATTAGGGAATTGGTGGGACAGTTTTCTCAAGCAGGGATTGAAAGCCAGCAACAGGTCTTTATCATCGAGCAAGCGGATAAAATGCATCCCAACGCAGCCAATTCTCTGCTCAAGGTCATCGAAGAACCCCAGAGTGAAGTTTATATTTTCTTCTTGACTAGCGATGAGGAAAAGATGTTACCGACAATCCGAAGTCGGACCCAGATCTTCCACTTTAAAAAGCAAGAAGAAAAACTTATCTTACTCTTAGAACAAATGGGACTTGTTAAGAAAAAAGCGACTCTTTTAGCTAAGTTTAGTCAATCGCGAGCTGAAGCAGAAAAGTTGGCTAATCAGGCAAGTTTTTGGACCTTGGTCGATGAAAGTGAACGCCTGCTGACTTGGTTAGTAGCTAAGAAAAAAGAAAGTTATCTACAGGTTGCCAAATTAGCCAACTTGGCAGATGATAAGGAAAAACAGGATCAGGTTTTACGGATTCTTGAAGTTCTCTGTGGGCAGGACCTCTTGCAGGTAAGAGTAAGAGTGATTCTACAAGATTTACTAGAAGCTAGAAAAATGTGGCAAGCTAATGTCAGCTTTCAAAATGCCATGGAATATCTGGTCTTGAAAGAAATATAAACTCAAAAATGAATGATAAAGAAAGGAAAGAGCTGTTTTATGGACAAAAAAGAATTATTTGACGCGCTGGATGATTTTTCCCAACAATTATTGGTAACCTTGGCCGATGTGGAAGCCATCAAGAAAAATCTCAAGAGCCTGGTAGAGGAAAATACAGCTCTTCGCTTGGAAAATAGTAAGTTGCGAGAACGCTTGGGTGAGGTGGAAGCAGACGCTCCCGTCAAGGCCAAGCATGTTCGCGAAAGTGTCCGTCGTATTTACCGTGATGGATTTCACGTATGTAATGATTTTTATGGACAACGTCGAGAGCAGGACGAAGAATGTATGTTCTGTGATGAGTTGTTATACAGGGAGTAGGCATGCAAATTCAAAAAAGTTTTAAGGGGCAGTCTCCCTATGGCAAGCTGTATCTAGTGGCAACGCCGATTGGCAATCTAGATGATATGACTTTTCGCGCTATCCAGACCTTGAAAGAAGTGGACTGGATTGCTGCTGAGGATACGCGCAATACAGGTCTTTTGCTCAAGCATTTTGACATTTCCACCAAGCAGATCAGTTTTCATGAGCACAATGCCAAGGAAAAAATTCCTGATTTGATTGGTTTCTTGAAAGCAGGGCAAAGTATTGCTCAGGTCTCTGATGCCGGTTTGCCTAGCATTTCAGACCCTGGTCATGATTTGGTTAAGGCAGCTATTGAGGAAGAAATTGCAGTTGTGACTGTTCCAGGTGCCTCTGCAGGAATTTCTGCCTTGATTGCCAGTGGTTTAGCGCCGCAGCCACATATCTTTTACGGCTTTTTACCGAGAAAATCAGGTCAGCAAAAGCAATTTTTCGACTCGAAAAAAGACTATCCTGAAACTCAGATTTTTTATGAATCGTCCCATCGTGTGGCAGATACATTGGAAAATATGCTAGAAGTCTACGGTGACCGCTCGGTAGTCTTGGTCAGGGAATTGACTAAAATCTATGAAGAATACCAAAGAGGTACCATTTCTGAATTGCTGGAAAGCATCGCTGAAACGCCACTCAAGGGCGAATGCCTTCTTATTGTTGAAGGTGCCAGTCAGGATGTGGAGGAAAAAGACGAGGAGGACTTGTTCTTAGAAATCCAAGCCCGTATCCAGCAAGGCATGAAGAAAAATCAAGCTATTAAGGAAGTAGCTAAGATTTACCAGTGGAATAAGAGTCAACTCTACGCTGCCTACCACGATTGGGAAGAAAAACAATAAAGGGAGACAGAATGTAATAATTCTGTCTGTTTCTGTTTAACTTAATTAGTGATGGTAATATAAAGATGTATCACTTGGTATAGAAGCTTTGGTATTAAGTTTTTTATTAAGCCCATACGGAATACCGATGGTTGGAGCAGCAGTTATAGCGTTCTTAGAAGGTATAAATAGAAAAATAAGGTCATTTTAAATCAAAGGATTGATAAATCAGAAAGAAGGTGATTTTTTGCGAACATACGAAAATAAAGAAGAACTAAAAGCTGAGATAGAGAAAACATTTGAGAAATATATTTTAGAATTTGATAATATTCCAGAAAATTTAAAAGATAAGAGAGCTGATGAAGTTGACAGAACTCCAGCAGAAAACCTTGCTTATCAGGTTGGTTGGACCAACTTGGTTCTTAAATGGGAAGAAGATGAAAGAAAGGGGCTTCAAGTAAAAACACCATCGGATAAATTTAAATGGAATCAACTTGGTGAATTATATCAGTGGTTCACAGATACCTACGCTCATTTATCTCTGCAAGAGTTGAAAGCAAAATTAAATGAAAATATTAATTCTATCTCTGCAATGATTGATTCGTTGAGTGAGGAAGAATTATTTGAACCGCATATGAGAAAGTGGGCTGATGAAGCGACTAAAACAGCGACTTGGGAAGTGTATAAGTTTATTCATGTAAATACGGTTGCACCTTTTGGAACTTTCAGAACTAAAATCAGAAAATGGAAGAAGATAGTATTATAAATTATATTTTTAACTTTAAAAAATTTCATAAAAATGGTTACCAAAGGCGATAGAAGAAAAACTATCGTCTTTTTCTTTGCAAATTTTTAAGAAGGGAGGTGATCTTGCATGGACTTTGAATATTTTTATAACAGAGAAGCGGAAAGATTTAACTTCTTAAAAGTACCGGAGATATTAGTTGATAGAGAAGAATTTCGGGGCTTATCAGCAGAAGCAATTATCCTTTATTCCATACTTCTTAAACAGACAGGAATGTCATTTAAGAATAACTGGATAGACAAGGAAGGCAGAGTATTTATCTATTTTACTGTCGAAGAAATTATGAAAAGAAGAAATATCTCAAAGCCAACTGCCATAAAAACATTAGATGAGCTTGATGTAAAAAAAGGAATAGGACTGATCGAAAGAGTAAGGCTTGGACTTGGTAAGCCGAACATCATTTATGTTAAAGACTTTATGAGTATATTTCAGGTAAAAGAAAATGACTTACAGAAGTCAAAAAACTTAACTTCAGAAGTAAAAGATTTTAACCTCAGAAGTAAAGAAAATGAACTTCAAGAGGTTAAGAACCTTGACTCTAACTATATAGAGAATAATAAGAGTAAGTATAGTAAGAGAGAATATAGTTTTGGTGAAAACGGACTTGGAACATTTCAAAATGTGTTTTTAGCTGCTGAAGATATATCGGATTTACAAATCATAATGAACTCACAGCTTGAGAATTACATTAGACTTCCTGCAAAACTAGAATCCTAGTTCATGATTGATAATACCAGCAATCAAATTCATTCGTAATCCGAAGCGTTTACGATGATTTCGATAGGTTGTTGAAAACATTTTAAACGTTTTTACTTTGGCAAAGATGTTCTCAACCTTGCTTCTCTCCTTAGATAGCGCATGGTTACAGGCTTTATCTTCAGCTGTTAGCGGCTTGAGTTTGCTGGATTTACGTGGAGTTTGTGCTTGAGGATATATCTTCATGAGCCCTTGATAACCACTGTCGGCCAAGATTTTACCAGCTTGTCCGATATTTCTACAACTCATTTTGAACAACTTCATATCATGACTATAGTTCACAGCGATATCCAAAGAAACAATTCTCCCTTGACTTGTGACAATCGCTTGAGCCTTCATAGCGTGAAATTTCTTTTTACCAGAATGATTCGCTAATTGTTTTCTTAGGGCGATTGATTTGTACTTCCGTCGCATCAATCATTACCGTGTCCTCAGAACTGAGAGGAGTTCTTGAAATCGTAACACCACCTTTGAACAAGAGTTACTTCAACCCATTGGCTCCGACGGAGTAAGTTGCTTTCGTGGATACCAAAATCAGCCGCAATTTATTCATAAGTGCGATATTCTCGCACATATTGAAGAGTGGCCATAAGAAGGTCTTCTAGGCTTAATTTAGGTTTTCGTCCACCTTTTGCGTGTTTAAGTTGATAAGCTGTTTTTAATACAGCTAATATCTCTTCAAAAGTCGTGCGCTGAACACCAACAAGACGCTTAAATCGTGCATCAGTTAGTTGTTTACTTGCTTCATAATTCATAGAACTACTATACCATATTTTGTTTCGCAGGAAGTCTATTGGAAAGTAAGAAATATTGGAGCTGAGGCGATTAGAAGAAATTGTGAGCGTGGTGCTATTTTTTCAGGTAAAATAAAACATCACGAAGATTCTCAGTTTAAAGGAGAGCACTATGTTGAATGTTATGCTGTTTTAGATAATACGGTTATAGCAAGAGATAGAATAACAGTCCCTATCGATCCGTTATGTGGAAAAGATTTTATAGAGTAGCATATAATTGATTCTTAACTGGAATACTCTCTATCTCTTTACATCAAGAAAATGACTAAACAGGGAAGTTTGCCTTCTTCCCTTTTTTTGTTATACTAGTAGAAGAAAAAAATAGAAAGATTTGTGGGAGTGAAAAAGTCCGGGGGACTTTTTCAGCTTGAGCCAAGAAATTCGAGAGCGAGGAAAGTCCGGGGGACTTTTTCAGCCTGAGCCAAGAAATTCGAGAGCGAAGTAAGTCCAATGGACTTTTTCAGCCTGAGCCAAGAAACTCGAAAGCTTGTAAGTCTGATTGGCTTTTTCAATGTGAATCTTAACTTCACACTCCCAAAGAGGTATTAGTGTCGTGTCTCAATCTTATATCAATGTTATCGGTGCTGGTTTGGCAGGTTCTGAAGCAGCTTACCAAATCGCAGAGCGTGGTATTCCAGTTAAACTATATGAAATGCGTGGTGTCAAGTCTACACCCCAGCATAAAACAGACAATTTTGCTGAGTTGGTTTGTTCCAATTCTTTGCGTGGGGATGCTTTGACAAATGCAGTTGGTCTTCTCAAGGAAGAAATGCGTCGCTTGGGTTCTGTTATCTTGGAATCTGCTGAGGCTACACGTGTTCCTGCCGGTGGAGCCCTTGCGGTGGATCGTGATGGTTTCTCTCAAATGGTGACCGAAAAAGTGGTCAACCACCCCTTGATTGAAGTGGTGCGTGATGAAATTACAGAATTGCCAACAGATGTTATTACAGTTGTGGCGACTGGTCCCTTGACTAGCGATGCCCTGGCTGAAAAGATTCATGCCCTTAATAATGGCGATGGCTTCTATTTCTACGATGCAGCAGCGCCTATTATCGATGTCAACACTATCGATATGAGTAAGGTCTATCTCAAATCTCGTTATGATAAGGGAGAAGCAGCCTATCTCAATGCTCCAATGACCAAGCAAGAGTTTATG
This sequence comes from Streptococcus pneumoniae, assembly GCF_001457635.1. Classification (NCBI taxonomy): domain Bacteria; kingdom Bacillati; phylum Bacillota; class Bacilli; order Lactobacillales; family Streptococcaceae; genus Streptococcus; species Streptococcus pneumoniae. Next base: position 1,718,205 of record NZ_LN831051.1, on the reverse strand, counting down.
GATTTCCATGAAGCCTTGGTCAATGCGGAAGAAGCACCGCTCAATTCTTTTGAAAAAGAAAAGTACTTTGAAGGATGTATGCCAATCGAAGTTATGGCCAAACGTGGCATTAAAACTATGCTTTATGGCCCTATGAAGCCAGTCGGTCTTGAGTATCCGGACGACTACACAGGACCTCGTGATGGAGAATTTAAAACACCTTATGCGGTTGTGCAACTTCGTCAGGATAATGCAGCTGGTAGCCTATACAATATTGTTGGTTTCCAGACCCACCTCAAATGGGGAGAACAAAAGCGTGTCTTCCAAATGATTCCGGGTCTTGAAAATGCGGAGTTTGTCCGTTATGGTGTCATGCATCGCAATTCTTACATGGATTCACCAAATCTTCTTGAGCAGACTTACCGTTCCAAGAAACAACCAAATCTCTTCTTTGCTGGTCAGATGACGGGGGTGGAAGGCTATGTTGAGTCGGCGGCTTCGGGCTTAGTTGCGGGAATTAACGCAGCTCGTCTCTTCAAGGAAGAAAGCGAGGTTATTTTCCCCGAGACGACAGCGATTGGAAGCTTAGCTCATTACATTACCCATGCCGACAGCAAACATTTCCAACCAATGAATGTCAATTTTGGGATCATCAAGGAGTTGGAAGGCGAGCGTATCCGTGATAAGAAGGCTCGTTATGAAAAAATTGCAGAGCGTGCCCTTGCCGACTTAGAGGAATTTTTGACTGTCTAATTTTTTTGAAAGAATTGTTCATGATACTATAAAAATCTTAGAAATTGTGATAAAATAGGTAGGATGAAAGAAGGAGAGTGAAAATGGCGAATCCCAAGTATAAACGTATTTTAATCAAGTTATCAGGTGAAGCCCTTGCCGGTGAACGTGGCGTAGGGATTGATATCCAAACAGTTCAAACAATCGCAAAAGAGATTCAAGAAGTTCATAGCTTAGGTATCGAAATTGCCCTTGTTATTGGTGGAGGAAATCTCTGGCGTGGAGAACCTGCAGCAGAAGCAGGTATGGACCGTGTTCAGGCAGATTACACTGGAATGCTTGGGACTGTTATGAATGCTCTTGTGATGGCAGATTCATTGCAACAAGTTGGGGTTGATACGCGTGTACAAACAGCTATTGCTATGCAACAAGTGGCAGAGCCTTATGTCCGTGGACGTGCCCTTCGTCACCTTGAAAAAGGCCGTATCGTTATCTTTGGTGCTGGAATTGGTTCACCATACTTCTCGACAGATACAACAGCGGCCCTTCGTGCAGCTGAAATCGAAGCGGATGCCATCCTCATGGCTAAAAATGGTGTCGATGGTGTTTACAATGCCGATCCTAAGAAAGATAAGACAGCTGTTAAGTTTGAAGAATTGACCCACCGTGACGTTATCAATAAAGGTCTTCGTATCATGGACTCAACAGCTTCAACCCTCTCAATGGACAACGACATTGACTTGGTTGTCTTCAACATGAACCAATCAGGCAACATCAAACGTGTCGTATTTGGTGAAAATATCGGAACAACAGTTTCAAATAATATCGAAGAAAAGGAATAAGAAAGAATATGGCTAACGCAATTATTGAAAAAGCTAAAGAGAGAATGACCCAGTCTCACCAATCACTTGCTCGTGAATTTGGTGGTATCCGTGCTGGTCGTGCCAATGCAAGCTTGCTTGACCGTATACATGTAGAATACTATGGAGTTGAAACTCCTCTTAACCAAATCGCTTCAATTACGATTCCAGAAGCGCGTGTTTTGTTGGTAACACCATTTGACAAGTCTTCATTGAAAGACATCGAACGTGCCTTGAACGCTTCTGATCTTGGTATCACACCAGCTAATGACGGTTCTGTGATTCGCTTGGTTGTCCCAGCTCTTACAGAAGAGACTCGTCGTGACCTTGCTAAAGAAGTGAAGAAGGTCGGCGAAAATGCTAAAGTGGCTGTCCGCAATATCCGTCGCGATGCTATGGACGAAGCTAAGAAACAAGAAAAAGCAAAAGAAATCACTGAAGACGAATTGAAGACTCTTGAAAAAGACATTCAAAAAGTAACAGACGATGCTGTTAAACACATCGACGATATGACTGCCAACAAAGAGAAAGAACTTTTGGAAGTCTAAAAATAAACAGAAAAACTCAGTTGGCATTGCTGGCTGAGTTTTATTCGAAAGAAGGAAATATGAATACAAATCTTGCAAGTTTTATCGTTGGACTGATCATCGATGAAAACGACCGTTTTTACTTTGTGCAAAAGGATGGTCAAACCTATGCTCTTGCTAAGGAAGAAGGCCAACATACAGTAGGGGATACGGTCAAAGGTTTTGCATACACGGATATGAAGCAAAAACTCCGCCTGACAAGCTTAGAAGTGACTGCCACTCAGGACCAATTTGGTTGGGGACGTGTCACAGAGGTTCGTAAGGACTTGGGTGTCTTTGTGGATACAGGCCTTCCTGACAAGGAAATCGTTGTGTCACTCGATATTCTCCCTGAGCTCAAGGAACTCTGGCCTAAGAAGGGCGACCAACTCTACATCCGTCTTGAAGTGGATAAGAAAGACCGTATCTGGGGTCTCTTGGCTTATCAAGAAGACTTCCAACGTCTTGCTCGTCCTGCCTACAACAACATGCAGAACCAAAACTGGCCAGCCATTGTTTACCGTCTCAAGCTATCAGGAACTTTTGTTTACCTACCAGAAAATAATATGCTTGGTTTTATTCATCCTAGCGAGCGTTACGCAGAGCCACGTTTGGGGCAAGTATTAGATGCGCGCGTTATTGGTTTCCGTGAAGTGGACCGCACTTTGAACCTCTCCCTCAAACCACGCTCCTTTGAAATGTTGGAAAACGATGCTCAGATGATTTTGACTTATTTGGAAAGCAATGGCGGTTTCATGACCTTAAATGACAAGTCATCTCCAGACGACATCAAGGCAACCTTTGGCATTTCTAAAGGTCAGTTCAAGAAAGCTTTAGGTGGTCTTATGAAGGCTGGTAAAATCAAGCAGGACCAGTTTGGTACAGAGTTGATTTAGGGAGGCTTATGAGAAAATCATTTTACACTTGGCTCATGACCGAGCGCAATCCTAAAAGTAACAATCCCAAAGCAATTTTGGCAGACCTCGCTTTTGAAGAGGCAGCTTTTCCAAAACATACAGATGATTTTGATGAGGTCAGTCGCTTTTTGGAGGAGCATGCCAGTTTCTCTTTTAACCTAGGAGATTTTGACAGCATTTGGCAGGAATATCTAGAACACTAGCATTTATTCATTGGGTTTGGGCTAGTAATTTCTCCATCCCTCTGCTATAATAAAAAGAAATAAAAGGATTAGAGAGGTTCTTTATTTGAAGGAACATTCAATAGACATTCAACTGAGTCATCCAGATGACCTGTTTCATCTTTTTGGTTCCAATGAACGCCATCTTCGTTTGATGGAAGAAGAGCTTGATGTTGTGATTCATGCTCGTACGGAGATTGTCCAGGTTTTGGGAGAAGAGTCTGCTTGCGAGGAAGCCCGTCAGGTTATTCAAGCTCTCATGGCCTTGGTAAATCGTGGGATGACCGTTGGTACGCCAGATGTAGTGACGGCTATTAGTATGGTCAAAAATGATGAAATTGACAAGTTTGTCGCCCTTTACGAAGAAGAAATCATCAAGGATAATACTGGGAAGCCTATCCGCGTCAAAACCTTAGGTCAAAAACTTTATGTGGACAGTGTCAAACAGCATGATGTGACCTTTGGAATTGGGCCAGCAGGTACAGGGAAGACCTTCCTTGCAGTGACCTTGGCAGTGACTGCCCTTAAACGTGGGCAAGTCAAGCGAATTATCCTAACTCGTCCAGCGGTGGAAGCGGGAGAGAGTCTTGGATTTCTTCCGGGTGATCTTAAGGAGAAGGTGGATCCTTACCTTCGTCCTGTTTACGATGCCTTGTATCAAATTCTTGGGAAAGACCAAACGACTCGTCTCATGGAGCGTGAAATTATCGAAATTGCGCCCCTTGCCTATATGCGTGGCCGGACCTTGGATGATGCCTTTGTCATTCTCGATGAGGCGCAAAACACGACCATCATGCAGATGAAGATGTTCTTGACGCGTTTAGGCTTTCATTCTAAGATGATTGTCAATGGAGATATCAGTCAGATTGACCTGCCACGTAATGTCAAGTCCGGTTTGATTGATGCTCAAGAGAAACTCAAGAACATCCATCAGATTGACTTTGTTCATTTTTCAGCCAAGGATGTGGTTCGCCATCCAGTTGTCGCTCAGATTATCCGAGCCTATGAATATTCTACTGAAGTTGCACACGACTGATTTTGAGGAAGTTCGCCTGCAAAAGAATATACTTTTGAGAGAGGAAAATCCAGTTGTATAGGCTAAAGGTTTGAGACAACGATTAGGCACGATGGAAAGAACTTTTATGTGGCTGATGACGATCAGTGCATCTTCCTGTGTCATAATCACAGGGCGCAAGAAAGTAGGAATTTGAAAAGATGATTGACCAACTATCTAAGTATTACAGTTGTAGGATACTAACTGAAAAGGATATTCCAAGTATTTTATCTTTATATGAAAGTAATCCTCTGTATTTTCAGCATTGTCCACCAGAGCCAAATTTTGCAACTGTAAAAGAGGACATGCTTTGTCTACCTGAAGGTAAAGCTAAGGCTGATAAGTTTTTTGTTGGATTTTGGAATGGATCTGACCTTGTGGCTGTTATGGATTTTGTCTATGCATATCCTGATGAGGAGACTGTTTTTATTGGTTTGTTTATGGTTGATCAAGCCTATCAGAGGAAAGGGATTGGTAGTCATATTGTGACAGAAGCACTAGCTTATTTTGCTAAGAACTTTCGAAAGGCACGTTTGGCTTATGTTAAGGGAAATCCGCAATCTCAGCATTTTTGGGAAAAGCAGGGCTTTAAATCAATTGGATGCGAGGTTAAGCAAGAACTCTATACGGTTGTTATCGCTGAACAGAGCCTAGAAGATTAGAAATGGCATCAAGTAAGAACTATTTGGAATTTGTTTTGGAACAATTATCAGGATTAGATGATGTGACTTACCGTTCCATGATTGGGGAGTATATTCTTTACTTCCGCGGCAAGATTATTGGCGGCATTTATGACGATCGCTTTTTAGTTAAACCCGTGCAAGCAGTCTTAGATAAGATTGACCAATCTTCTTTTGAGTTTCCATACAAAGGTGCCAAAGAAATGATTTGAGTGGAAGAACTTGATAATAAGATGTTTCTATAAGACCTGATTTTAGCTATGTATAACCAACTGCCAACGCCCAAACCTAAAAAGAAAAAGCAAGGGTGAACGAAGTAAAAAAGAAGTCTGCTAAGGCCCTGTCTTTGCACGGGTAAAATTTTATATATAAAAAGAAGCTGGGACTAAAGAGCTCAGCTTCCTTTGGTTTATATAATTGTCATTACAAGACGAAGTGGTTGGGCGAAACTCTGTTGACTTTATTCAATTTAGAGTTTCTTATGCACAATTGAGTCTGGAACGAAAGTCTCCAGTTGCAAAGTATACAGTACAATAAACCAACGATGTAATAGCTGATGACACAAAGCACAGTGGGTAGGACTTGCGAAGTCACCCTTTTCTTTTCAAAATTTATACTAAATCATTGATATCAGTGTAGTCACGATTAAGTCCTTGAGCAACTGGTAGGCTAGTCAAGTAACCTTGATAAGTGGTCACACCTTGACGCAAGCCTTCATCTTCAGAGATTGCTTGTGCGAATCCTTTGCCAGCCAAAGCTTCGATATAAGGAAGAGTGACATTGGTTAGGGCGATGGTTGAAGTGCGGGCAACCGCACCAGGGATATTGGCAACGGCATAGTGGAGAACACCGTGTTTTTCATAGACGGGTTCATCGTGCGTTGTCACACGGTCAGCTGTTTCGATAACGCCACCTTGGTCAACAGCAACGTCAACGATACAGAGCCTGGACGCATTTGTTTGACCATCTCATCTGTCACCAATTCCGGTGCTTTTGCACCAGGGATGAGAATGGCTCCAATCACCACATCAGCATCTCTCACACTTGCTTCAATGTTGAATGAATTAGATATAATAGTTTGAATTTGACTTCCAAAGACTTCTTCTAGAACTGAGAGACGCTTGGCACTAATATCTAAAATAGTCACTTGAGCACCAAGACCAAGGGCGATGCGGGCAGCATGTGTACCGACGACACCATCACCGATGATAGTTACTTTTCCTTTTGGAACACCTGGTACACCACCAAGTAGAACACCAGAGCCACCAGCTTGCTTAGTAAGGAAGTGAGCTCCGATTTGAACAGCCATACGACCTGCAACCTCACTCATAGGAACGAGGAGCGGTAGTTGTCCTTGATTGTCACGAACAGTTTCATAGGCAATTCCTGTTGTTTTTGCTGCTAACATAGCATCTGCTAATTCTGGAGCAGCGGCCATGTGCAAGTAGGTGAAGAGAAGAAGATCGTCGCGCAAGTAACCGTATTCAGAACTTAAAGGTTCTTTTACTTTCACAACCAACTCTGCTGCCCAAGCTTCACCAGCAGTAGCGACAATCTCAGCTCCTTGCTTTTGATAGTCAGCATCAGTAAAGCCAGAACCGAGACCAGCATTTGTTTCGATAAGGACACGATGACCACGACTAACTAAGCTATGAACACCTGCAGGTGTGAGGGCGACACGGTTTTCGTTATTTTTAATTTCTTTTGGGATTCCGATTAACATTGAGATAACCTACCTTTCAATTGACGGTCTTGTTTTGGTTGTCACATTCCAGTTCATAAATCAAAAATGTGACGGTTTCATTGTATATGAAACCGCTTCAAAAATCAAGAAAAACTTGTCATCCAAATTTTTTTATGCTAGACTAGTGAAAATCAAGCTCTAATGGAGGGAAAAGTATGGAATCAATATTTGTGAAATTTGCCCAGTATCCGTCTATAGAAACGGAGCGTTTATTGCTTAGACCTGTAACTTTGGATGATGCGGAAGCAATGTTTGACTATGCCTCGGACAAGGGTAATACACGTTACACTTTTCCAACCAATCAAAGCTTGGAAGAAACCAAGAATAACATTGCTCAGTTCTACTTGGCTAATCCCTTGGGACGTTGGGGGATTGAATTAAAAGATAACGGCAAGTTTATCGGAACTATTGACTTACACAAGATTGATCCTGTTCTTAAGAAGGCAGCTATTGGCTACATTATCAATAAAAAGTATTGGAATCAAGGATTAACGACAGAAGCCAATCGTGCTGTGATTGAGCTAGCTTTTGAGAAGATAGGGATGAATAAGTTGACTGCCCTTCACGATAAGGCTAATCCCGCGTCAGGAAAGGTCATGGAGAAATCAGGCATGCGTTTTTCCCATGCAGAACCATATGCTTGTATGGACCAGCATGAAAAAGGCCGAATCGTGACAAGAGTTCATTATGTCTTGACCAAGGAAGACTATTTTGCAAATAAATAAGCAGTTGAAAAGAAATTTTTCGACTGTTTTTTCTTCCTCTTACGAATAATCTAAGAGAGGAGAAAATATGGAAGCAATTATCGAGAAAATCAAAGAGTATAAAATCATCGTCATCTGTACTGGTCTGGGCTTGCTTGTAGGCGGATTTTTCCTGCTAAAGCCAGCTCCACAAACATCTGTCAAAGAGACGAATTTGCAGGCTGAAGTTGCAGCTGTTTCCAAGGACTCATCGACCGGAAAGGAAGTGAACAAGGAAGAGAAGGAAGAACCAGTTGAACAAGATCTAATCACAGTAGATGTCAAAGGTGCTGTCAAATCGCCAGGGATTTATGACTTGCCTGTAGGTAGTCGAGTCAATGATGCTGTTCAGAAGGCTGGTGGCTTGACAGAGCAAGCAGACAGCAAGTCGCTCAATCTAGCTCAGAAAGTTAGTGATGAGGCTCTGGTTTACGTTCCTACTAAGGGAGAAGAAGCAGTTAGTCAACAGACTGGTTCGGGGACAGCTTCTTCAACAAGCAAGGAAAAGAAGGTCAATCTCAACAAGGCCAGTCTGGAAGAACTCAAGCAGGTCAAGGGACTGGGAGGAAAACGAGCTCAGGACATTATTGACCATCGTGAGGCAAATGGCAAGTTCAAGTCAGTAGACGAGCTCAAGAAGGTCTCTGGCATTGGTGCCAAGACCATAGAAAAACTTAAAGACTATGTTACAGTGGATTAAGAATTTCTCTATTCCCCTAATTTACCTGAGTTTTCTGTTACTATGGCTTTACTACGCCATTTTCTCAGTATCCTATTTTGCTTTGTTGGGTTTTGTTTTTCTGCTAGTCTGCCTCTTTATCCAATTTCCTTGGAAATCAGCAGGTAAAGTTCTAGTGATTTGTGGAGTCTTTGGCTTCTGGTTTCTGTTTCAAACTTGGCAACAGAGTCAAGTGAGTCAAAATTTGGTGGATTCTGTTGAAAGGGTACGGATTTTACCAGACACTATTAAGGTTAACGGTGACAGTCTGTCCTTTCGTGGTAAGTCTGATGGTCGTGCTTTCCAAGTCTATTATAAACTCCAGTCCGAGGAGGAGAAAGAAGCCTTTCAAGCTTTAACTGACCTTCATGAGATAGGACTAGAAGGGAAGCTTTCGGAGCCAGAAGGGCAGAGAAATTTTGGTGGCTTTGACTACCAAGGCTATCTGAAGACTCAGGGAATTTACCAGACACTCAATATTAAAAGAATCCAGTCACTCCAAAAGGTTGGCAGTTGGGATATAGGTGAAAACCTGTCCAGTTTACGTCGAAAGGCTGTGGTTTGGATTAAGATGCACTTCCCAGACCCTATGCGCAATTACATGACAGGACTCTTGCTAGGACATCTGGACACCGATTTTGAGGAGATGAATGAGCTTTATTCCAGTTTAGGAATTATTCACCTTTTTGCCTTGTCAGGTATGCAGGTAGGGTTTTTCATGGACGGATTTAAGAAACTACTTTTACGATTGGGCTTGACACAAGAAAAGTTGAAGTGGCTGACTTATCCCTTTTCCCTTATCTATGCGGGACTAACTGGATTTTCAGCATCGGTTATTCGCAGTCTCTTGCAAAAGCTACTGGCTCAACATGGGGTTAAGGGCTTGGATAATTTTGCCTTGACGGTGCTTGTCCTCTTTATTGTCATGCCAAACTTTTTCTTGACAGCAGGAGGAGTCTTGTCCTGTGCTTATGCTTTTATCCTGACCATGACCAGCAAAGAAGGGGAGGGGCTCAAGGCTGTTACTAGTGAAAGTCTAGTCATCTCCTTGGGCATATTGCCCATTCTATCCTTCTATTTTGCGGAATTTCAACCTTGGTCTATCCTTTTGACCTTTGTCTTTTCCTTTCTTTTTGACTTGGTCTTCTTACCGCTCTTGTCTATCTTATTTGTCCTTTCCTTTCTCTATCCAGTCATTCAGCTGAACTTTATCTTTGAATGGTTAGAGGGCATTATTCGCTTGGTCTCGCAGGTGGCAAGTAGACCGCTTGTCTTTGGACAACCCAATGAATGGCTTTTAATCCTATTGTTAATTTCTTTGGCTTTGGTCTATGATTTGAGGAAAAACATTAAAAAGCTAACGGTATTGTGCTTATTGATTACAGGGCTCTTTCTCCTGACCAAGCATCCACTGGAAAATGAAATCACCATGCTGGATGTGGGGCAAGGAGAAAGTATTTTCCTACGGGATGTAACTGGGAAAACCATTCTCATAGATGTAGGTGGTAAGGCAGAATCTTATAAGAAAATCAAAAAATGGCAAGAAAAGATGACGACCAGCAATGCCCAGCGAAGCTTGATACCCTATCTCAAAAGTCGAGGAGTAGCTAAGATTGACCAGCTAATTTTGACTAACACGGACAAGGAGCATGTTGGAGATTTGTCAGAGATGACCAAGGCTTTCCATGTAGGGGAGATTCTAGTATCAAAAGACAGTCTGAAACAGAAGGAATTTGTGGCAGAACTACAGGCGACTCAAACAAAGGTGCGTAGTATGATAGTAGGGGAGAACTTGCCCATTTTTGGAAGTCAGTTAGAAGTTCTATCTCCAAGGAAAATGGGAGATGGAGGACACGATGATACCCTAGTTCTGTATGGGAAATTCTTGGATAAGTAATTTCTCTTCACGGGAAATTTGGAGGAGAAAGGAGAGAAGGACTTGCTGAAGCACTATCCAGACTTGAAAGTAAATGTTTTGAAAGCTAGCCAACATGGCAATAAAAAATCATCAAGTCCAGCCTTTCTAGAAAAACTCAAACCAGAGCTTACTCTTATCTCAGTTGGAAAGAGCAATCGAATGAAACTCCCCCATCAGGAAACATTGACACGACTGGAAGGTATCAATAGCAAAGTTTATCGAACTGACCAGCAAGGAGCTATACGTTTTAAGGGGTTGGATAGTTGGAAAATCGAAAGTGTTCGATAGGAAGGATAAATGTTGTAGATTAGTGAAATAAACTAAAAATTTGTTGCATAATAATGATAAAAACGGTATAATGAAAACGCATTCAATATTGAGGATATAAAATCATTAAAAATCAGCAAAAGTTGTTTTAGTTAGTTAGTTTATAATCTATTGGTCTTCTTCAGTCCAGTGTATCTGCTGTGACAGTCACTAAAAGTTACAAGTATGATTGGAATACGGTTTTGGAATATAGTACCAACTATCACGACCATCAGTATGCTTGGATTCCGGAATGGTCTCGTTATTACAGCTATTCTGAGTATAAAGTTGGCGGAGGCTGGAACTACGCTCGTTATGAGGTCATAAACTACTATACTGGAGGTTATTAATCCTTAAAGAGTGAGAAAAGGAGGGCTGGATATGTTAAATCTTACTCATGTTACCTTAAAAACGCGACAAGTCATCTTGCAAGATGCGGATTTTACCTTTAAAAAGGGTAGGATTTATGGCCTTCTTGCTATCAATGGCTCGGGAAAGACGACACTATTCCGAGCTATGAGCAAGTTGCTTCCCCTTAGTAGTGGACACATCGCAGTTCCTCCTTCTTTGTTTTATTATGAGAGCGTTGAATGGCTGGATGGAAACTTAAGTGGGATGGACTACCTTCGTCTCATAAAAAACATCTGGAAGTCAGACCTAAACTTGAGAGATGAAATCGCCTACTGGGAAATGGCTGACTATATCAGTCTTCCCATCCGCAAGTATTCCTTAGGGATGAAGCAACGCTTGGTGATTGCTATGTATTTTCTCAGTCAGGCCAAATGCTGGCTCATGGATGAGATTACAAATGGCTTAGACGAGTATTATCGACAGAAGTTTTTTGATAGGCTAGCACAAATCGATAGACAAGAACAGCTGGTTCTTTTAAGTTCCCACTATAAGGAAGAGTTGGTTGATATCTGCGATAGAGTAGTAACCATTCATCAGGGGCAGATAGAAGAGGTTTAGTTTATGAAAGATGTTAGTCTATTTTTATTGAAAAAAGTTTTCAAAAGTCGTTTAAACTGGATTATCTTAACTTTATTTGTATCTGTACTCGGTGTTACCTTTTATTTAAATAGTCAGACTGCAAACTCACACAGCTTGGAGAGCAGGTTGGAAAGTCGCATTGCAGCCAACGAGAGGGCTATCAATGAAAATGAAGAGAAACTCTCCCAAATGTCTGATACCAGCTCGGAGGAATACCAGTTTGCTAAAAATAATTTAGACGTGCAAAAAAATCTTTTGACGCGAAAGACAGAAATTCTAACTTTACTAAAAGAAGGGCGCTGGAAAGAAGCCTACTATCTGCAGTGGAAAGATGAAGAGAAGAATTATGAATTTGTATCAAATGACCCGACTGCTAGCTCTGGCTTAAAAATGGGGGTTGACCGCGAACGGAAGATTTACCAAGCCCTGTATCCCTTGAACATAAAAGCACATACTTTGGAGTTTCCGACCCACGGGATTGATCAGATTGTCTGGATTTTAGAGGTTATCATCCCAAGCTTGTTTGTGGTTGCGATTATTTTTATGCTAACACAACTATTTGCAGAAAGATATCAAAATCATCTGGACACAGCTCACTTATATCCTGTTTCAAAAGTGACATTTGCAATATCCTCTCTTGGAGTTGGAGTGGGATATGTAACTGTGCTGTTTATCGGAATCTGTGGCTTTTCTTTTCTAGTGGGAAGTCTGATAAGTGGTTTTGGACAGTTAGATTATCCCTACCCAATTTATAGCTTAGTGAATCAAGAAGTAACTATTGGGAAAATACAAGATGTATTATTTCCTGGCTTGCTCTTAGCTTTCTTAGCCTTTATCGTCATTGTGGAAGTTGTGTACTTGATTGCTTACTTTTTCAAGCAAAAAATGCCTGTCCTCTTTCTTTCACTCATTGGGATTGTTGGCTTATTGTTTGGCATCCAAACAATTCAGCCTCTTCAAAGGATTGCACATCTGATTCCCTTTACTTCCTTGCGTTCAGTGGAGATTTTATCTGGAAGATTACCTAAGCAGATTGATAATGTCGATCTAAATTGGAGCATGGGAATGGTCTTACTTCCTTGCCTGATTATCTTTTTGCTATTGGGAATTCTATTTATTGAAAGATGGGGAAGTTCACAGAAAAAAAGAATTTTTTAATAGATTCTAGCTTTCCTATAGGTAGGGAAAATAAGTAAAAACTAACATAGAGAGGGAATCAACTTGATTCTCTCTTTTTGATTCGAAAACCAAACCAAAATACAAACACAAACTTTTCAAAAAATAACTTTTTATCTTGACAAGAGCTAGAAAACTTGGTATCATATAAAAGTTGAGAAAAGCAGAAGTGAGAGCTTCTCGCCTTGTGACATTAAGTTGCCTGGCCCTACGGATGAAAAGTTTCGAAGAAACGCTATCATAACGTGCGGGCTTGTATATTTACGAGTCCGCTATTGTTTTTCTCTAATAAAACAAAAGAGGTGAAAACCATAGCAAAGCAAGACTTATTCATCAATGATGAGATTCGTGTACGTGAAGTTCGCTTGATTGGTCTTGAAGGAGAACAGCTAGGCATCAAGCCACTCAGTGAAGCGCAAGCTTTGGCTGATAACGCTAATGTTGACCTAGTATTGATTCAACCCCAAGCCAAACCGCCTGTTGCAAAAATTATGGACTACGGTAAGTTCAAATTTGAGTACCAGAAGAAGCAAAAAGAACAACGTAAAAAACAAAGCGTTGTTACTGTGAAAGAAGTTCGTCTAAGTCCAACTATTGACAAGGGTGACTTTGATACAAAACTTCGTAATGCACGTAAGTTCCTTGAAAAAGGAAATAAAGTTAAGGTATCTATTCGCTTTAAGGGTCGTATGATTACCCATAAAGGGATTGGTGCAAAAGTTTTAGCCGAGTTTGCTGAAGCAACTCAAGATATTGCCATCATCGAACAACGTGCTAAAATGGATGGACGTCAAATGTTCATGCAATTGGCGCCAGCGACTGACAAAAAATAATTGTCAGAAAGTTAAATAAAGGAGAAAAAATCATGCCAAAACAAAAAACACACCGCGCATCAGCTAAACGTTTCAAACGTACAGGTTCTGGTGGACTTAAACGTTTCCGTGCTTACACTTCTCACCGTTTCCACGGAAAAACTAAGAAACAACGTCGTCATCTTCGTAAAGCATCTATGGTGCATTCAGGAGATTACAAACGTATCAAAGCAATGCTTACTCGCTTGAAATAATAGCTTGACTGTAAGTAAACAATTCTAGGAAATATTTGGAGGAAATAAAACATGGCACGTGTTAAAGGTGGCGTTGTATCACGCAAACGTCGTAAACGTATTCTTAAATTAGCAAAAGGTTACTATGGAGCTAAACACATCTTGTTCCGTACTGCAAAAGAACAAGTAATGAACTCTTACTACTATGCATACCGTGACCGTCGTCAGAAAAAACGTGACTTCCGCAAATTGTGGATCACTCGTATCAATGCGGCAGCTCGTATGAACGGACTTTCATACTCACAATTGATGCATGGTTTGAAATTGGCTGAGATCGAAGTTAACCGTAAAATGCTTGCTGACTTGGCTGTTAACGATGCAGTAGCTTTCACAGCTCTTGCAGATGCAGCTAAAGCAAAACTTGGTAAATAACAACTGATGAGACTGGAACAGGATTGTCCAGTCTTTTTAAAAATAAAGGAGAAAAATATGGCTTCAAAAATGCTACACACTTGCTTACGAGTAGAAAATCTTGAAAAATCAATCGCATTTTATCAAGATGCTTTTGGTTTTAAAGAATTGCGTCGCAGAGATTTTCCAGACCATGCCTTCACGATTGTCTATCTAGGTCTTGAGGGTGATGACTATGAGTTGGAGTTGACTTATAACTACGATCACGGTCCGTATGTGGTTGGTGATGGGTTTGCCCATATCGCCCTCAGTACACCTGATCTTGAGGCACTTCATCAAGAACACAGTGCAAAAGGCTATGAAGTGACTGAGCCAAATGGTCTACCAGGAACTACACCAAACTATTACTTTGTCAAAGACCCTGATGGATATAAGGTCGAAGTCATTCGTGAAAAATAATTTCGTGCAAGTTAAGTAGAATATTCGTTTTTTACTTGACTTTTTTTAGCTGAAAGAGTATACTAATAAAAATTCAACCTTTAAGGGGAGTCCAGAGAGACTCACAAGGTGTCAGATAAAAGAATAGTGCAATTTTCTAGAGGAGACTTTTTGAGTGTGCTCTCTTGTGTTGTACGATTTTAACTGAGGCCTTGCACTAGCAAGGTCTTTTCTTTATCTGGTCCCCTTAAAATTTAAGGAGGAAAAGTTATGAATCCCACATGTAAGAAGCGTTTGGGTGTCATTCGGTTGGAAACCATGAAGGTGGTTGCACAAGAGGAAATCGCGCCAGCAATCTTTGAATTAGTCCTAGAAGGAGAAATGGTTGAAGCCATGCGAGCAGGCCAATTTCTTCATCTGCGTGTACCAGACGATGCCCATCTTTTACGTCGTCCTATTTCAATTTCGTCTATTGACAAGGCAAACAAGCAGTGTCACCTCATTTATCGGATTGAGGGAGCTGGGACTGCAATTTTTTCAACCTTAAGTCAGGGAGACACTCTTGATGTGATGGGGCCTCAGGGAAATGGTTTTGACTTGTCTGACCTTGATGAGCAGAATCAGGTTCTCCTTGTTGGTGGTGGGATTGGTGTTCCACCCTTGCTTGAGGTGGCCAAGGAATTGCATGAACGTGGAGTGAAAGTAGTGACAGTCCTCGGTTTTGCTAATAAGGATGCTGTTATTTTGAAAACGGAATTGGCTCAGTATGGTCAGGTCTTTGTAACGACAGATGATGGTTCTTATGGCATCAAGGGAAATGTTTCCGTTGTTATCAATGATTTAGATAGTCAGTTTGATGCTGTTTACTCGTGTGGGGCTCCAGGAATGATGAAGTATATCAATCAAACCTTTGATGATCACCCAAGAGCCTATTTATCTCTGGAATCTCGTATGGCTTGTGGGATGGGAGCTTGCTATGCCTGTGTTCTAAAAGTACCAGAAAGCGAGACGGTCAACCAACGCGTCTGTGAAGATGGTCCTGTTTTCCGCACAGGAACAGTTGTATTATAAGGAGAAAATTATGACTACAAATCGATTACAAGTGTCTCTACCTGGTTTGGATTTGAAAAATCCGATTATTCCAGCATCAGGTTGTTTTGGCTTTGGACAAGAGTATGCCAAGTACTATGATTTAAACCTTTTAGGTTCTATTATGATCAAGGCGACAACCCTTGAACCACGTTTTGGGAACCCAACTCCAAGAGTAGCAGAGACGCCTGCTGGTATGCTCAATGCAATTGGCTTGCAAAATCCTGGTTTAGAGGTTGTTTTGGCTGAAAAGCTACCTTGGCTGGAAAGAGAATATCCAAATCTTCCTATTATTGCCAATGTAGCTGGTTTTTCAAAACAAGAGTATGCAGCTGTTTCTCATGGGATTTCCAAGGCAACTAATGTAAAAGCTATCGAGCTCAATATTTCTTGTCCCAATGTTGACCACTGTAATCATGGACTTTTGATTGGTCAAGATCCAGATTTGGCTTATGATGTGGTGAAAGCAGCTGTGGAAGCCTCAGAAGTGCCAGTTTATGTCAAATTAACCCCGAGTGTGACCGATATCGTTACTGTCGCAAAAGCTGCAGAAGATGCGGGAGCAAGTGGCTTGACCATGATCAATACTCTGGTTGGAATGCGCTTTGACCTCAAAACCAGAAAACCAATCTTGGCCAATGGAACAGGTGGAATGTCAGGTCCAGCAGTCTTTCCAGTAGCCCTCAAACTCATCCGCCAAGTAGCCCAAACAACAGACCTGCCTATCATTGGAATGGGGGGAGTGGATTCGGCTGAAGCTGCCCTAGAAATGTATCTGGCTGGGGCATCTGCTATCGGAGTTGGAACAGCTAACTTTACCAATCCTTATGCCTGCCCTGACATCATCGAAAATTTACCAAAAGTCATGGATAAATACGGTATTAGCAGTCTGGAAGAACTCCGTCAGGAAGTAAAAGAGTCTCTGAGGTAAACTGCAATCAATCTGTTCTTGATTTTTTATTAGTTTGTAATATGAATTTAGGAGAATTTTGGTACAATAAAATAAATAAGAACAGAGGAAGAAGGTTAATGAAGAAAGTAAGATTTATTTTTTTAGCTCTGCTATTTTTCTTAGCTAGTCCAGAGGGTGCAATGGCTAGTGATGGTACTTGGCAAGGAAAACAGTATCTGAAAGAAGATGGCAGTCAAGCAGCGAATGAGTGGGTTTTTGATACTCATTATCAATCTTGGTTCTATATAAAAGCAGATGCTAACTATACTGAAAATGAATGGCTAAAGCAAGGTGACGACTATTTTTACCTCAAATCTGGTGGCTATATGGCCAAATCAGAATGGGTAGAAGACAAGGGAGCCTTTTATTATCTTGACCAAGATGGAAAGATGAAAAGAAATGCTTGGGTAGGAACTTCCTATGTTGGTGCAACAGGTGCCAAAGTAATAGAAGACTGGGTCTATGATTCTCAATACGATGCTTGGTTTTATATCAAAGCAGATGGACAGCACGCAGAGAAAGAATGGCTCCAAATTAAAGGGAAGGACTATTATTTCAAATCCGGTGGTTATCTACTAACAAGTCAGTGGATTAATCAAGCTTATGTGAATGCTAGTGGTGCCAAAGTACAGCAAGGTTGGCTTTTTGACAAACAATACCAATCTTGGTTTTACATAAAAGAAAATGGAAACTATGCTGATAAAGAATGGATTTTCGAGAATGGTCACTATTATTATCTAAAATCTGGTGGCTACATGGCAGCCAATGAATGGATTTGGGATAAGGAATCTTGGTTTTATCTCAAATTTGATGGGAAAATAGCTGAAAAAGAATGGGTCTACGATTCTCATAGTCAAGCCTGGTACTACTTCAAATCCGGTGGTTACATGACAGCCAATGAATGGATTTGGGATAAGGAATCTTGGTTTTACCTCAAGTCTGATGGCAAAATGGCTGAAAAAGAATGGGTCTACGATTCTCATAGTCAAGCCTGGTACTACTTCAAATCTGGTGGCTACATGACAGCCAATGAATGGATTTGGGATAAGGAATCTTGGTTTTACCTCAAGTCTGATGGCAAAATGGCTGAAAAAGAATGGGTCTACGATTCTCATAGTCAAGCTTGGTACTACTTCAAATCCGGTGGTTACATGACAGCCAATGAATGGATTTGGGATAAGGAATCTTGGTTTTACCTCAAGTCTGATGGCAAAATGGCTGAAAAAGAATGGGTCTACGATTCTCATAGTCAAGCCTGGTACTACTTCAAATCTGGTGGTTACATGGCGAAAAATGAGACAGTAGATGGTTATCAGCTTGGAAGCGATGGTAAATGGCTTGGAGGAAAAGCTACAAATGAAAATGCTGCTTACTATCAAGTAGTGCCTGTTACAGCCAATGTTTATGATTCAGATGGTGAAAAGCTTTCCTATATATCGCAAGGTAGTGTCGTATGGCTAGATAAGGATAGAAAAAGTGATGACAAGCGCTTGGCTATTACTATTTCTGGTTTGTCAGGCTATATGAAAACAGAAGATTTACAAGCGCTAGATGCTAGTAAGGACTTTATCCCTTATTATGAGAGTGATGGCCACCGTTTTTATCACTATGTGGCTCAGAATGCTAGTATCCCAGTAGCTTCTCATCTTTCTGATATGGAAGTAGGCAAGAAATATTATTCGGCAGATGGCCTGCATTTTGATGGTTTTAAGCTTGAGAATCCCTTCCTTTTCAAAGATTTAACAGAGGCTACAAACTACAGTGCTGAAGAATTGGATAAGGTATTTAGTTTGCTAAACATTAACAATAGCCTTTTGGAGAACAAGGGCGCTACTTTTAAGGAAGCCGAAGAACATTACCATATCAATGCTCTTTATCTCCTTGCCCATAGTGCCCTAGAAAGTAACTGGGGAAGAAGTAAAATTGCCAAAGATAAGAATAATTTCTTTGGCATTACAGCCTATGATACGACCCCTTACCTTTCTGCTAAGACATTTGATGATGTGGATAAGGGAATTTTAGGTGCAACCAAGTGGATTAAGGAAAATTATATCGATAGGGGAAGAACTTTCCTTGGAAACAAGGCTTCTGGTATGAATGTGGAATATGCTTCAGACCCTTATTGGGGCGAAAAAATTGCTAGTGTGATGATGAAAATCAATGAGAAGCTAGGTGGCAAAGATTAGTACTATAAGTGAATATGATTTGAGTGAATAGTAAGTTAAAAATCCTGATTTCAAGTAAAATCAGGATTTTTTCATGGATGCAATTTTTTTGGAGTCTGGTGTGACGCGGAGGGTCTTTTGTCCTGTGTAAGTGACAAAGCCGGGTTTTCCACCAGTTGGTTTATTGAGTTTTTTGACTTCAATCATATCTACCTGCACCAGATTCGACAGGCGCCCTTGAGAGAAGTAGGCAGCTAACTCTGCTGCGTCTGTCTTGACTGCATCAGATGGGTCAAGATTTCCTGAGATGACAACATGGCTTCCAGGAATGTCCTTAGCATGGAACCAAAGTTCCTCCTTGCGGGCCATTTTAAAGGTCAATTCCTCATTTTGAAGATTGTTTCGTCCGACATAGATGATGGTTTTGCCATCGCTTGCTAGATATTGTTCTAGTTTTTTGCGTTTCTGGATTTTCTCCCGTTGTCTTCTGCGGATAAAACCTGTTTGAATCAATTCTTCACGGATTTCAGCGATTTCTTCCAGTCCAGCTTGGTTGAGGACGGTTTCTACACTTTCCAGATAGAGAATAGTGGCTTTGGTTTCTTCAATCAAATCAGTCAAGTATTTGACAGCTTCTTTGAGTTTCTGATACCGTTTAAAATAGCGTTGGGCATTCTGGTTGGGAGTCAGAGCCTTATCAAGCGCAATCATGATAGGTTGGTTGGTATAGTAGTTGTCTAGGATAACCTGGTCTTGGTCGTTAGGCACTTGGTGGAGGAAGGTTGTCAGCAATTCTCCTTTTTGACGAAATTCTTCAGCGTTGTCTGTCGCCAGTAACTCTTTTTCCTGTTTTTTGAGTTTGTGTCGGTTTTTCTGAAGTTCATTTTCAACACGACGAATCAGTTCACTGGCCTGCTGTTTGACGCGGTCGCGCTCAGCCTTATCCTTATAGTAGGTGTCCAACAAATCAGAAAGATTTGCAAGAGGCTCTCCCACCTGATTTGCAAAAGGAACTGGACTGAAGGAAGTCTCAGTCAAGCATGGCTTGGTTTCTTGATTGAAAAAATTTCGGAAAGCGGAAAGTTTTTCACTAACCAGTATCCTTTCCAATTCATTTGCCGTATCGCGTCCCAGACCTTGAAAGAGGCTTTGAAGATTTTTTGCTGTTAGTTCTTGGGTTTGCAGGATTTCAAAGAGCTTTTCATCCTTGATAGTAAAAGGATTGAGAGATTTTGTACTTGGCGGAGCGATATAGGTCGATCCTGGAAGTAAGGTGCGGTAGCTATTTTGTGAAAAGCCGACGTGTTTGATAACTTCGAGGATTTTATGACTGCTTTTATCGACCAGTAGAATATTACTGTGTTTCCCCATAATTTCGATAATCAAGGTAGCCTGGATATGGTCTCCAATCTCGTTTTTATTGGAAACTGTAATTTCCACAATACGGTCATTTTCCACTTGCTCAATCGACTCAATCAGGGCCCCCTGCAAATACTTTCTCAAAACCATGATAAAGGTAGAAGGTTGGGCTGGATTTTCAAAAGTCGTTTGGGTCAGCTGAATGCGTCCAAAAACTGGATGGGCAGAAAGGAGCAGGCGATGGCTTTGGCGATTGCTGCGGATTTGCAAGACCAACTCTTGTTCAAAAGGCTGATTGATTTTCTGGATGCGACCATTCACTAATTCGCTTCGCAATTCCTCAACTATGTGGTGTAAAAAAAATCCGTCAAATGACATCGTTCTCTCCTTGTGATTGTATTCCATAGTATTATATCAAAAAGGTAGAATAAAATCATGGAAATGTGGTATAATAAAGCCAAGTAAAGAGAAACGAGAAGCACATGTATATTGAAATGGTAGATGAAACTGGTCAAGTTTCAAAAGAAATGTTGCAACAAACCCAAGAAATTTTGGAATTTGCAGCCCAAAAATTAGGAAAAGAAGACAAGGAGATGGCAGTCACTTTTGTGACCAATGAGCGTAGTCATGAACTTAATCTGGAGTACCGTGACACCGACCGTCCGACAGATGTCATCAGCCTTGAGTATAAACCAGAATTGGAAATTGCCTTTGACGAAGAGGATTTGCTTGAAAATCCAGAATTGGCAGAGATGATGTCTGAGTTTGATGCCTATATTGGGGAATTGTTCATCTCTATCGATAAGGCTCATGAGCAGGCCGAAGAATATGGTCACAGCTTTGAGCGTGAGATGGGCTTCTTGGCAGTACACGGCTTTTTACATATTAACGGCTATGATCACTACACTCCGGAAGAAGAAGCGGAGATGTTCGGTTTACAAGAAGAAATTTTGACAGCCTATGGACTCACAAGACAATAAACGAAAATGGAAAAATCGTGACTTGATATCCAGTTTAGAATTTGCTTTGACAGGTATTTTTACTGCTATCAAGGAAGAACGCAATATGCGAAAACACGCAGTGACGGCTCTAGTGGTCATCCTTGCAGGTTTTGTTTTTCAGGTGTCACGAATCGAATGGCTCTTTCTCCTATTGAGTATTTTCTTGGTAGTAGCCTTTGAGATTATCAACTCTGCTATTGAAAATGTGGTGGATTTGGCCAGTCACTATCACTTTTCCATGCTGGCTAAAAATGCCAAGGATATGGCGGCTGGCGCGGTATTAGTGGTTTCTCTTTTCGCAGCCTTAACAGGCGCATTGATTTTTCTCCCACGAATCTGGGATTTATTATTTTAAACAGTAAGAGGAAATTATGACTTTTAAATCAGGCTTTGTAGCCATTTTAGGACGTCCCAATGTTGGGAAGTCAACCTTTTTAAATCACGTTATGGGGCAAAAGATTGCCATCATGAGTGACAAGGCGCAGACAACGCGCAATAAAATCATGGGAATTTACACGACTGATAAGGAGCAAATTGTCTTTATCGACACACCAGGGATTCACAAACCTAAAACAGCTCTCGGAGATTTCATGGTTGAGTCTGCCTACAGTACCCTTCGCGAAGTGGACACCGTTCTTTTCATGGTGCCTGCTGATGAAGCGCGTGGTAAGGGGGACGATATGATTATCGAGCGTCTCAAGGCTGCCAAGGTTCCTGTGATTTTGGTGGTGAATAAAATCGATAAGGTCCATCCAGACCAGCTCTTGTCTCAGATTGATGACTTCCGTAATCAAATGGACTTTAAGGAAATTGTTCCAATCTCAGCCCTTCAGGGAAATAACGTGTCTCGTCTAGTGGATATTTTGAGTGAAAATCTGGATGAAGGTTTCCAATATTTCCCGTCTGATCAAATCACAGACCATCCAGAACGTTTCTTAGTTTCAGAAATGGTTCGCGAGAAAGTCTTGCACCTAACTCGTGAAGAGATTCCGCATTCTGTAGCAGTAGTTGTTGACTCTATGAAACGAGACGAAGAGACAGACAAGGTTCACATCCGTGCAACCATCATGGTCGAGCGCGATAGCCAAAAAGGGATTATCATCGGTAAAGGTGGCGCTATGCTTAAGAAAATCGGTAGCATGGCCCGTCGTGATATCGAACTCATGCTAGGAGACAAGGTCTTCCTAGAAACCTGGGTCAAGGTCAAGAAAAACTGGCGCGATAAAAAGCTAGATTTGGCTGACTTTGGCTATAATGAAAGAGAATACTAAGTAGAGGTAGGCTCATGCCTGCTTCTTGTTTTTACAGAAGGAGGACTTATGCCTGAATTACCTGAGGTTGAAACCGTTTGTCGTGGCTTAGAAAAATTGATTATAGGAAAGAAGATTTCGAGTATAGAAATTCGCTACCACAAGATGATTAAGACGGATTTGGAAGAGTTTCAAAGGGAATTGCCTAGTCAGATTATCGAGTCAATGGGACGTCGTGGAAAATATTTGCTTTTCTGCCTGACAGACAAGGTCTTGATTTCCCATTTGCGGATGGAGGGCAAGTATTTTTATTATCCAGACCAAGTGCCTGAACGCAAGCATGCCCATGTTTTCTTCCGGTTTGAAGATGGGGGCACGCTTGTTTATGAGGATGTACGCAAGTTTGGAACCATGGAACTCTTGGTGCCTGACCTTTTAGACGCCTACTTTATTTCTAAAAAATTAGGTCCTGAACCAAGCGAACAAGACTTTGATTTACAGGTCTTTCAAGCTGCCCTTGCCAAGTCCAAAAAGCCTATCAAATCCCATCTCCTAGACCAGACCTTGGTAGCTGGACTTGGCAATATCTATGTGGATGAGGTTCTCTGGCGAGCTCAGGTTCATCCAGCTAGACCTTCCCAGACTTTGACAGCAGAAGAAGCGACTGCCATTCATGACCAGACCATTGCTGTTTTGGGCCAGGCTGTTGAAAAAGGCGGTTCCACCATTCGGACCTATACCAATGCCTTTGGGGAAGATGGAAGCATGCAGGATTTTCATCAGGTCTATGATAAGACTGGTCAAGAATGTGTACGCTGTGGTACCATCATTGAGAAAATTCAACTAGGCGGACGAGGCACCCACTTTTGTCCAAACTGTCAAAGGAGGGACTGATGGGAAAAATCATCGGAATCACTGGGGGAATTGCCTCAGGTAAGTCAACTGTGACAAATTTTCTAAGACAGCAAGGCTTTCAAGCAGTGGATGCCGACGCAGTCGTCCACCAACTACAGAAACCTGGTGGTCGTCTGTTTGAGGCTCTAGTACAGCACTTTGGGCAAGAAATCATTCTTGAAAACGGAGAACTCAATCGCCCTCTCCTAGCTAGTCTCATCTTTTCAAATCCTGAAGAGCAAAAATGGTCTAATCAAATTCAAGGGGAGATTATCCGTGAGGAACTGGCTACTTTGAGAGAACAGTTGGCTCAGACAGAAGAGATTTTCTTCATGGATATTCCCCTACTTTTTGAGCAGGACTACAGCGATTGGTTTGCTGAGACTTGGTTGGTCTATGTGGACCGAGATGCCCAAGTAGAACGCTTAATGAAAAGGGACCAGTTGTCCAAAGATGAAGCTGAGTCTCGTCTGGCAGCCCAGTGGCCTTTAGAAAAAAAGAAAGATTTGGCCAGCCAGGTTCTTGATAATAATGGCAATCAGAACCAGCTTCTTAATCAAGTGCATATCCTTCTTGAGGGAGGTAGGCAAGATGACAGAGATTAACTGGAAGGATAATCTGCGTATTGCCTGGTTTGGTAATTTTCTGACAGGAGCCAGTATTTCTTTGGTTGTACCTTTTATGCCCATCTTCGTGGAAAATCTAGGTGTAGGGAGTCAGCAAGTCGCTTTTTATGCAGGCTTAGCAATTTCTGTCTCTGCTATTTCCGCGGCGCTCTTTTCTCCTATTTGGGGTATTCTTGCTGACAAATACGGCCGAAAACCCATGATGATTCGGGCAGGTCTTGCTATGACTATCACTATGGGAGGCTTGGCCTTTGTCCCAAATATCTATTGGTTAATCTTTCTTCGTTTACTAAACGGTGTATTTGCAGGTTTTGTTCCTAATGCAACGGCACTGATAGCCAGTCAGGTTCCAAAGGAGAAATCAGGCTCTGCCTTAGGTACTTTGTCTACAGGCGTAGTTGCAGGCACTCTAACTGGTCCCTTTATTGGTGGCTTTATCGCAGAATTATTTGGCATTCGTACAGTTTTCTTACTGGTTGGTAGTTTTCTATTTTTAGCTGCTATTTTGACTATTTGCTTTATCAAGGAAGATTTTCAACCAGTAGCCAAGGAAAAGGCTATTCCAACAAAGGAATTATTTACCTCGGTTAAATATCCCTATCTTTTGCTCAATCTCTTTTTAACCAGTTTTGTCATCCAATTTTCAGCTCAATCGATTGGCCCTATTTTGGCTCTTTATGTACGCGACTTAGGGCAGACAGAGAATCTTCTTTTTGTCTCTGGTTTGATTGTGTCCAGTATGGGCTTTTCCAGCATGATGAGTGCAGGAGTCATGGGCAAGCTAGGTGACAAGGTGGGCAATCATCGTCTCTTGGTTGTCGCCCAGTTTTATTCAGTCATCATCTATCTCCTCTGTGCCAATGCCTCTAGCCCCCTTCAACTAGGACTCTATCGTTTCCTCTTTGGATTGGGAACCGGTGCCTTGATTCCCGGGGTTAATGCCCTACTCAGCAAAATGACTCCCAAAGCCGGCATTTCGAGGGTCTTTGCCTTCAATCAGGTATTCTTTTATCTGGGAGGTGTTGTTGGTCCCATGGCAGGTTCTGCAGTAGCAGGTCAATTTGGCTACCATGCTGTCTTTTATGCGACGAGCCTTTGTGTTGCCTTTAGTTGTCTCTTTAACCTGATTCAATTTCGAACATTATTAAAAGTAAAGGAAATCTAGTGCGAGTAAAAATTAATCTCAAATGCTCCTCTTGTGGCAGTATCAATTACCTAACCAGTAAAAATTCAAAAACCCATCCAGACAAGATTGAGGTTTTAAAGTATTGTCCCAAGGAAAGAAAAGTAACCCTACATCTTGAATCTAAGTAGATTTTATGGTAAAATAATAGGGATTTTAAGGAGTTTGATATGTATAACCTATTATTAACCATTTTATTAGTATTATCTGTTGTGATTGTGATTGCAATTTTCATGCAACCAACCAAAAACCAATCCAGCAATGTATTTGATGCCAGTTCAGGTGATTTGTTTGAACGCAGTAAAGCTCGCGGTTTTGAAGCTGTAATGCAGCGTTTGACAGGGATTTTAGTCTTTTTCTGGCTAGCCATTGCCTTAGCATTGACGGTATTATCAAGTAGATAAGAAAATAATGGGCAGGACTAGGTCTTTGCCTCTTTTTATTTTTAAAGGATGTTTGAGAAGGTTTTACAGTAAAAGAAAATTAAAAAATCTAGAAAGAAAATATGAAAGATAGAATAAAAGAATATTTACAAGACAAGGGAAAGGTGACTGTTAATGATTTGGCTCAGGCTTTGGGAAAAGACAGTTCCAAGGATTTTCGTGAGTTGATTAAAACCTTGTCCTTAATGGAAAGAAAGCACCAAATTCGTTTTGAAGAAGATGGTAGTCTGAAATTAGAAATTAAGAAAAAACATGAGATTACCCTCAAGGGGATTTTTCATGCCCATAAAAATGGCTTTGGCTTTGTTAGTCTGGAAGGCGAGGAGGACGACCTTTTTGTAGGGAAAAATGATGTCAACTATGCTATTGCTGGTGATACCGTCGAGGTAGTGATTAAGAAAGTCGCTGACCGCAATAAGGGAACAGCAGCAGAAGCCAAAATTATTGATATCCTAGAACACAGTTTGACAACAGTTGTCGGGCAAATCGTTCTGGATCAGGAAAAACCTAAGTATGCTGGCTATATTCGTTCAAAAAATCAGAAAATCAGTCAACCGATTTATGTTAAGAAACCAGCCCTAAAATTAGAAGGAACAGAAGTTCTCAAAGTCTTTATCGATAAATACCCAAGCAAGAAACATGATTTCTTTGTCGCGAGTGTTCTCGATGTGGTGGGACACTCAACGGATGTCGGAATTGATGTTCTTGAGGTTTTGGAATCAATGGACATTGTATCCGAGTTTCCAGAAGCTGTTGTTAAGGAAGCAGAAAGTGTGCCTGATGCTCCGTCTCAAAAGGATATGGAAGGTCGTCTGGATCTAAGAGATGAAATTACCTTTACCATTGACGGTGCGGATGCCAAGGACTTGGACGATGCAGTGCATATCAAGGCTCTGAAAAATGGCAATCTGGAGCTTGGGGTTCACATCGCAGATGTTTCTTATTATGTGACCGAGGGGTCTGCCCTTGACAAGGAAGCCCTTAACCGTGCGACTTCTGTTTACGTGACAGACCGAGTGGTGCCAATGCTTCCAGAACGACTATCAAATGGCATCTGCTCTCTCAATCCCCAAGTTGACCGCCTGACCCAGTCTGCTATTATGGAGATTGATAAACATGGTCGTGTGGTCAACTATACCATTACACAAACAGTTATCAAGACCAGTTTTCGTATGACCTATAGCGATGTCAATGATATCCTAGCTGGCGATGAAGAAAAGAGAAAAAAATATCATAAAATTGTACCAAGTATCGAACTCATGGCCAAGCTTCATGAAACTTTAGAAAACATGCGTGTGAAACGTGGAGCTCTCAATTTTGATACCAATGAAGCGAAGATTTTAGTGGATAAACAAGGTAAGCCTGTTGATATCGTTCTTCGGCAGCGTGGTATTGCCGAGCGGATGATTGAGTCTTTTATGTTGATGGCTAATGAAACAGTTGCCGAACATTTCAGCAAGTTGGATTTGCCTTTTATCTATCGAATTCACGAGGAGCCTAAGGCTGAAAAGGTTCAGAAGTTTATTGATTATGCTTCGAGTTTTGGCTTGCGCATTTATGGGACTGCCAGTGAGATTAGTCAGGAGGCACTTCAAGACATCATGCGTGCTGTTGAGGGAGAATCTTATGCAGATGTATTGTCCATGATGCTTCTTCGCTCTATGCAGCAGGCTCGTTATTCGGAGCACAATTACGGCCACTATGGACTAGCTGCTGACTATTATACTCACTTTACCAGTCCAATTCGTCGTTATCCAGACCTTCTTGTTCACCGTATGATTCGGGATTACGGCCGTTCTAAGGAAATAGCAGAGCATTTTGAACAAGTGATTCCAGAGATTGCGACCCAGTCTTCCAACCGTGAACGTCGTGCCATAGAAGCTGAGCGTGAAGTCGAAGCCATGAAAAAGGCTGAGTATATGGAAGAATACGTGGGTGAAGAGTATGATGCAGTTGTATCAAGTATTGTCAAATTCGGTCTCTTTGTCGAATTGCCAAACACAGTTGAAGGCTTGATTCACATCACTAATCTACCTGAATTTTATCATTTCAATGAGCGTGATTTGACTCTTCGTGGAGAAAAATCAGGTATCACTTTCCGAGTGGGTCAGCAGATCCGTATCCGTGTTGAAAGAGCGGATAAAATGACTGGAGAGATTGATTTTTCATTCGTACCTAGTGAGTTTGATGTGATTGAAAAAGGCTTGAAACAGTCTAGTCGTAGTGGCAGAGGGCGTGGTTCAAATCGTCGTTCGGATAAGAAGGAAGACAAGAGAAAATCAGGACGCTCAAATGATAAGCGTAAGCATTCACAAAAAGACAAGAAGAAAAAAGGAAAGAAACCTTTTTACAAGGAAGTAGCTAAGAAAGGAGCCAAGCATGGCAAAGGGCGAGGGAAAGGTCGTCGCACAAAATAAAAAGGCACGCCACGACTATACAATCGTAGATACGCTAGAGGCAGGGATGGTCCTGACTGGAACTGAAATCAAGAGTGTACGAGCTGCTCGAATTAATCTCAAGGATGGCTTTGCTCAAGTGAAAAATGGAGAAGTTTGGCTGAGCAATGTTCATATCGCGCCTTACGAAGAGGGCAATATCTGGAACCAGGAACCAGAACGTCGTCGTAAACTCCTGCTCCATAAAAGGCAAATTCAAAAATTGGAACAAGAGACCAAAGGGACAGGAATGACCTTAGTTCCCCTTAAGGTCTATATAAAAGATGGCTACGCTAAGCTTCTTTTAGGACTTGCCAAAGGGAAGCATGACTATGACAAACGGGAGTCTATCAAACGTCGTGAGCAAAATCGAGATATCGCGCGTGTGATGAAAGCTGTTAATCAGCGATAAAAAGAGGAATTGAAAATGGAAAAATTAGTTGCCTATAAACGCATGCCTTTGTGGAATAAACAAACAATGCCTGAAGCTGTTCAGCAAAAGCACAATACAAAAGTTGGGACTTGGGGGAAAATTACTGTCTTGAAGGGAGCTCTCAAGTTTATTGAATTGACAGAAGAAGGGGAAGTTCTAGCTGAACACCTCTTTGAAGCAGGGGCAGACAATCCAATGGCCCAACCTCAAGCCTGGCACCGAGTGGAAGCTGCCACAGATGATGTGGAATGGTACTTGGAATTTTATTGTAAACCTGAGGATTATTTTGCTAAAAAATACAATACCAATCCTGTTCATTCAGAGGTCCTAGAGGCCATGGAGACAGTGAAACAAGGGAAAGCTTTGGATTTGGGTTGTGGTCAGGGGCGTAATTCTCTTTTTCTAGCCCAGCAAGATTTTGATGTGACGGCTGTAGATCAAAATGGACTAGCTCTTGAAATCTTGCAAAGCATTGTGGAGCAGGAAGATTTGGACATGCCTGTTGGCCTTTACGATATCAATTCAGCTAGCATTGAACAAGAATATGATTTTATCGTTTCAACAGTTGTTCTCATGTTTCTACAAGCGGACCGCATTCCAGCTATTATTCAAAATATGCAGGAGAAAACCAGTGTTGGTGGTTACAACCTTATCGTTTGTGCCATGGACACGGAGGATTATCCTTGCTCGGTTAACTTCCCATTCACCTTTAAAGAAGGAGAACTGGCAGACTATTACAAGGATTGGGAATTGGTTAAGTACAATGAAAATCCAGGCCATTTGCACCGTCGCGATGAGAATGGCAATCGTATTCAACTACGCTTTGCGACCTTACTAGCTAAGAAAATCAAGTAAACACACATGAAGATTAGGAATTTTCCTGATCTTTTTTCTTTTTTACGAATGATATAGAAAAGGAGGGAATTCATGTTTGTTGCGAGAGATGCTAGGGGAGAATTGGTAAATGTGTTAGAGGATAAACTTGAGAAGCAAGCATACACCTGCCCAGCTTGTGGAGGCCAGCTCCATTTGCGTCAAGGACCAAGTGTACGGACGCATTTTGCCCATAAATCCTTAAAAGACTGTGATTTTTTCTTTGAAAATGAAAGTCCAGAACACCTGGCCAATAAGGAATCCCTCTATCACTGGTTGAAAAAAGAGACAAAGGTTCAATTAGAGTACCCGCTTTCAGAACTTAAACAGATTGCGGATGTATTTGTAAATGGCAATCTAGCTCTAGAAGTTCAGTGTAGTCCCTTGCCTCAGAAAGTCCTTAAAGAGCGAAGTGAGGGATATCGTAGTCAGGGTTACCAAGTACTGTGGTTGCTGGGTCAAAAACTGTGGCTCAAGGAGCGTTTGACTCGTCTACAGCAAGGTTTTCTTTATTTCAGTCAAAACATGGGCTTTTATGTTTGGGAATTAGACAAGGAAAAACAAGTTTTAAGACTCAAATACCTGATTTACCAGGATCTCCGCGGTAAACTCCATTATCAAATCAAGGAATTTTCCTATGGTCAAGGTAGTTTATTGGAAATATTGCGTCTTCCCTATAAGAGACAAAAAATATCTCATTTTACAGTTTCTGAGGACAAGGACATCTGTCGCTATATCCGGCAACAACTTTATTATCAAAATCTCTTTTGGATGAAAGAACAAGCAGAAGCCTATCAAAAGGGAGAAAATATCCTGACTTATGGACTGAAAGAATGGTATCCACAAATTCGACCAATAGTGGGCAAATTTTTCCAGATTGAACAAGACTTGACTAGCTATTATCAGCACTTTTATACCTATTACCAAAAAAATCCTCAAAATGATTGGCAAAAGCTTTATCCACCAGCCTTTTATCAGCAATATTTCTTGAAAAATATGGTAGAATAGAAAGGATGGAGGAATCTAATGGTATTACAAAGAAATGAAATAAATGAAAAAGATACATGGGATCTATCAACGATCTACCCAACTGACCAGGCTTGGGAAGAAGCCTTAAAAGATTTAACAGAACAATTGGAGACAGTAGCCCAGTATGAAGGCCATCTCTTGGATAGTGCGGATAACCTACTAGAAATCACTGAATTTTCTCTTGAAATGGAACGCCAGATAGAGAAGCTTTACGTTTATGCTCATATGAAGAATGACCAGGATACACGTGAAGCTAAGTATCAAGAGTACTATGCCAAGGCCATGACACTCTACAGCCAGTTAGACCAAGCCTTTTCATTCTATGAGCCTGAATTTATGGAGATTAGCGAAAAGCAGTATGCTGACTTTTTAGAAGCTCAACCAAAGCTGCAGGTTTATCAACACTATTTTGACAAGCTCTTGCAAGGCAAGGATCACGTTCTCTCACAACGTGAAGAAGAATTATTGGCTGGAGCTGGAGAAATCTTTGGTTCAGCAAGTGAAACCTTTGCTATCTTGGACAATGCGGATATTGTGTTCCCTTATGTCCTAGACGATGATGGTAAAGAAGTTCAGCTATCTCATGGGACTTACACACGTTTGATGGAGTCTAAAAAACGTGAGGTTCGTCGTGGTGCCTATCAAGCTCTTTATGCGACTTACGAACAATTCCAACACACCTATGCCAAAACCTTGCAAACCAATGTTAAGGTGCAAAATTACCGTGCTAAAGTTCGTAACTACAAGAGTGCTCGTCATGCAGCCCTCGCAGCGAATTTTGTTCCAGAAAGTGTTTATGACAATTTGGTAGCAGCAGTTCGCAAGCATTTGCCACTCTTACATCGCTATCTTGAGCTTCGTTCAAAAATCTTGGGGATTTCAGATCTCAAGATGTACGATGTCTACACACCGCTTTCATCTGTTGAATACAGTTTTACCTACCAAGAAGCCTTGAAAAAAGCAGAAGATGCTTTGGCAGTCTTGGGTGAGGATTACTTGAGCCGTGTTAAACGTGCCTTCAGCGAGCGTTGGATTGATGTTTACGAAAATCAAGGCAAGCGTTCAGGTGCCTACTCTGGTGGTTCTTACGATACCAATGCCTTTATGCTTCTCAACTGGCAGGACAATCTGGACAATCTCTTTACTCTTGTTCATGAAACAGGTCACAGTATGCATTCAAGCTATACTCGTGAAACTCAGCCTTATGTTTACGGAGATTACTCTATCTTTTTGGCTGAGATTGCCTCAACTACCAATGAAAATATCTTGACGGAGAAATTATTGGAAGAAGTGGAAGACGACGCAACACGCTTTGCTATTCTCAATAACTTCCTAGATGGTTTCCGTGGAACAGTTTTCCGCCAAACTCAATTTGCTGAGTTTGAACACGCCATTCACCAAGCAGATCAAAATGGGGAGGTCTTGACAAGCGATTTCCTAAATAAACTCTACGCAGACTTGAACCAAGAGTATTATGGTTTGAGTAAGGAAGACAATCCTGAAATCCAATACGAGTGGGCTCGTATTCCACACTTCTACTATAACTACTATGTATATCAATATTCAACTGGCTTTGCGGCCGCCTCAGCCTTGGCTGAAAAAATTGTCCATGGTAGTCAAGAAGACCGTGACCGCTATATCGACTACCTCAAGGCAGGTAAGTCGGACTATCCACTTAATGTCATGAGAAAAGCTGGTGTTGATATGGAGAAGGAAGACTACCTCAACGATGCCTTTGCAGTCTTTGAACGCCGTTTAAATGAGTTTGAAGCCCTTGTTGAAAAATTAGGATTGGCATAAAATGGTTGAATCGTATAGTAAGAATGCTAACCATAACATGCGTCGTCCTGTCGTCAAAGAAGAAATTGTAGACTTGATGCGTCAGCGTCAAAAGCAGGTCACAGGTTTCTTGAAAGAATTGGAAGACTTTGCCCGCAAGGAAAATATTCCTATTATTCCCCATGAAACGGTTGCTTATTTCCGTTTTCTTATGGAAACCATGCAGCCTAAAAATATTCTGGAAATTGGGACGGCTATCGGTTTTTCAGCTCTCTTGATGGCTGAACATGCGCCAAATGCTAAGATTACAACTATTGATCGTAATCCAGAAATGATTGGTTTTGCCAAGGAAAATTTTGCCCAGTTTGACAGTCGCAAGCAAATCACTCTCCTAGAGGGAGATGCGGTGGATGTCTTATCTACACTGACAGAGTCTTATGATTTCGTCTTTATGGATTCTGCCAAGTCTAAATACATCGTCTTTCTGCCAGAAATCCTCAAACATTTGGAAGTTGGTGGTGTGGTTGTCTTGGATGATATTTTTCAAGGTGGTGATGTTGCCAAGGATATTATGGAAGTCCGTCGTGGTCAGCGAACCATTTATCGAGGCCTTCAAAAATTATTTGATGCAACCTTAGACAATCCAGAACTCACCGCAACATTAGTGCCTTTAGGAGATGGTATTCTCATGCTTCGTAAAAATGTAGCAGATGTTCAACTGTCTGAAAGCGAATGATTTTCAGAAAAATTTAAGAAAAAATAGTAAAATAGATAGAGTAACACTTATCTCAAAGGAGTAGACATGAAGAAAAAATTATTGGCAGGTGCCATCACACTATTATCAGTAGCAACTTTAGCAGCTTGTTCGAAAGGGTCAGAAGGGGCAGACCTTATCAGCATGAAAGGGGATATCATCACAGAACATCAATTTTATGAGCAAGTGAAAAACAACCCTTCAGCCCAACAAGTCTTGTTAAATATGACCATCCAAAAAGTTTTTGAAAAACAATATGGCTCAGAGCTTGATGATAAAGAGGTTGATGATACTATTGCCGAAGAAAAAAAACAATATGGCGAAAACTACCAACGTGTCTTGTCACAAGCAGGTATGACTCTTGAAACACGTAAAGCTCAAATTCGTACAAGTAAATTAGTTGAGTTGGCAGTTAAGAAGGTAGCAGAAGCTGAATTGACAGATGAAGCCTATAAGAAAGCCTTTGATGAGTACACTCCAGATGTAACGGCTCAAATCATCCGTCTTAATAATGAAGATAAGGCCAAAGAAGTTCTCGAAAAAGCCAAGGCAGAAGGTGCTGATTTTGCTCAATTAGCCAAAGATAATTCAACTGATGAAAAAACAAAAGAAAATGGTGGAGAAATTACCTTTGATTCTGCTTCAACAGAAGTACCTGAGCAAGTCAAAAAAGCCGCTTTCGCTTTAGATGTGGATGGTGTTTCTGATGTGATTACAGCAACTGGCACACAAGCCTACAGTAGCCAATATTACATTGTAAAACTCACTAAGAAAACAGAAAAATCATCTAATATTGATGACTACAAAGAAAAATTAAAAACTGTTATCTTGACTCAAAAACAAAATGATTCAACATTTGTTCAAAGCATTATCGGAAAAGAATTGCAAGCAGCCAATATCAAGGTTAAGGACCAAGCCTTCCAAAATATCTTTACCCAATATATCGGTGGTGGAGATTCAAGCTCAAGCAGTAGTACATCAAACGAATAGTCCAAATCAATGAGTCAGGGAAAAAAACTCGACTTCAGGAAAAAATGAAGCAAACATTCCCACAATAAAACGCATAGTACAAGGTTTGTACTGACCCCAAAAGTTAGACAATTAATTTATCTGAAGGATTTAGTTCTGTATTGCACAGGGCTAAGTCCTTTTAGTTTTACCTTAATTCTCTTATTGTTGTAATAATCAATATAGTCTATAATGGCTTGTTCCAATTGATTAAGTGATTTAAATGTTTGCTCATAGCCATAAAACATTTCGGATTTTAAAATGCCAAAGAAAGATTCCATCCTATCGTTGTCTTGGCTGTTTCCTTTGCGTGACATAGATGCTTGAATTCCCTTACTCTCTAGGAAGCAATGATAAGAATCGTGTTGGTATTGCCAGCCTTGGTCACTATGGAGAATCGTATTCTCGTAGTGCTTCTCTTTGAATGCCTGTTCCAACATTAACGATCAATCAATTTAATCATGTACCTAATATTAGAATTGTTTATCCCAAATTTATTTGAAAGCTTCTCTAAGCTATATCCTTGTTTTCTAAGTTCATAGATCTGAACTTTATCATCATAAGTTAATTTCATAATAAAAACACCCCAAAAGTTAGATTTTTTCTGTCTAACTTTTGGGGTGTAGTTCATGTACACCTGATATGATGCGTTTTATAATTTTAAAGACTTTTTGACCAGCCTCATTTTTTTAACTTGATACTCAGTGAAAAGCAAAGATTAAACTAGGAAGCTAGCTGTAGGCTGCTCAAAGAACAGCTTTGAGGTTGCAGATAAAACTTGTGAGGTAACCAACATATATAATGTGAAGCTGACGTGGTTTGAATAGATTTTAGAAGGGTATGAGTCTGGAAGTTTTAATGGATAATGCAAGATTCCATAGAATGGGTAAGCTAGAGTTCTTATGTGAAGAGTTTGGGCATAAACTTTTACCTTTTCCTCCCTACTCATATTAGTATAGAAAAGTGAATCTAAAATAGTACATAACTGCTTCTAAAACATTCTTATAAATTGATTTAAATTCTCAAATCATATTATTCAGTTCTTATTTCATTTTGCTCTACAATCCTGTTGAGAAGACACGTGTTCATATCAAAAAGGTATTGGCAAGTTGAAATACCTTTTTACAAGGTTCTTTTGTCTTATTTTTGTTTCAACTGACTATATCTCCTATGGTTCTAGTTCAGAAGGCTAGGCTATAATTATGATTGATAAGAAGTATCATTCCAAGTATTGAGAGTGAATGTTTCAAAATCATGGGTTTCTATAATGGTCAGGCTGGCATTTGCTAGACCGCCATCTTTACGAAGAAGTGGTTCTTTATAGCCTAGGAGAGTACGAAGACTGGCAGTAAGATTGGCGCCGTGTCCGACAATTAGAATACGCTCAGCTGGACTATCTTTTAATGATTTGATAAATTGGATGGTCCGCTGAGTTGTACTATAGAGGGATTCGGCTCCGAACATTCGAGTGTCAAATTGAGCAAGATTTGAACGAAAAGCCTGGATTTGTTGCGGGTAAATAGCTTCCAGAGTTGCAATTTTCAAACCTTCTAACTTCCCAAGTTGCCATTCACGGAGATTAGGAACGATTTCTAAAGAACAGGGGGTATGGAGTTGACTTTGGATAATCTCAGCAGATTTGACCGCTCGAGGTAAATCACTTGAATAAATCTGATCAAAAGGAATTTCCTTGAGATACTGACCAAGTCGTTTTAGGGTTTCAATGGATTCAGGAAGAAGAGGAGAATCACCGCTAGCACCTTGAAAACGACCTTCTTGGTTCCAGAGGGTACGACCGTGGCGGACAAAGTAGAGTTTCATTACTTGATGTCCTCCAAAATATCTACAAAATCTGCCTTTACAAAGCTAGCCAAGTCTTGTGGCGCGACGATAATGCTGTGTCCGACTTCGCCTGCAGAGACAATCATTCGATCCAAATCTAGAGCAATTTTATCGATAAAAATGGGATAATTGTGTTTCTGACGAATTCCGACAGGATTATTGGCTCCATGAATGTAACCAGTTGTTTTTTCTAAGTCCTTTTGTGGAATCATGCTCACTTTTTTATTGCCAGAAATTTTAGCTAGTTTCTTTTCAGACAAGTGCTGAGTGATAGGGACAATTCCGATAATCGGTCCGGTCTTGTCTCCCAAAAGCGCCAAGGTTTTGAAAATCTGATCTCGTTCATAACCTTGAGGAAGCTCTCCTTCTAGGGCATTGATTTGAATCCCCTGATGAGGGATAGCTGCTTTAGATAGGATTTGTTCCACCAATGTTTTTTTGATTTTAACTTTTTTTGCCATTATTTATATTTATCCTCCAATTGACTCATCCAAATACCAAGCCAGATTCCCAGCGCAAAGAAGAAGGCGATGATGACATAACCGACAAGTGAAAGTCCTGTGTATTGGATACTTTCAGCGTTTCCTGCATTTGGAATTAAGATCAAAAGGGTACTTGATAGGACGATACCGATGATGAAATGATAGACGCGTGAGTGGTAGTTGTTTAAGGCATAATCCATCAATTTTGAAAAAACGATGAGAGTTGCACCTGCACCAATTCCAATCGGAAAGAAGGTTCCCAAGAGATCAAAAGTTTTAAAACCAGTCAAGATAGGAGCATAGAGTCCCAAAATCAAAAGTAAATTCGATGGGCTGAGGCCAGGAACCAAGACGCCAAGGGCCAATAGTGCGCCTGCTAGGACGAAGTTAAGAAAGCTGGCGCTTAAGGTTCCAACGACAAAATTTAAGGCATATAGTCCTAATCCAGAAATGATAAAGGTTGTCCATAACCAAGCTAAATCAATCTTGTCTCGGTCAGATTCTCGAGTTGATTCTTTGAGGAGGCTAGGAACTGTACCGATAATAGCTCCCGCAAAGCTCCATAATACAAAGACCTGATAATTTTCAAGCAGGTATTCAATCGGGTAGGAAAATAAGCCGATTCCCAGAAGCATACCGATGGCAACTGGAATAAAGTACAAAACATTTTCTTTAAGGTCTTTAAAGGGATGGGCCAGAAAGCCAATCATTCGTTCATAGATTCCTAAGATTGCTGCTAGAACTCCTCCGGAAATTCCCGGTAGGATAAATCCAAGAGCAATTACAATCCCTTTAATAACGCGTGCTAACCATGAGAGCATATATTTCCTCCAACTATTTCTATTTCAAAAAATCCTTACTATATTGTATCACAATCAGACACAAAAAGAAAAAGCAAATGATAAACAAATGCTTTTAAGGTTTTAAAAAAAGCTTTCGAAAGGTTTCTTCTTTATTTTTTAAGGGAGAGATAACGTTGATATCTAAATCGTGGTCAAAGCCGGCAATTTTTCCTTTAGATGTGTATTGGTGAATATCATAATCTAAATCAGTTTTAGGACTGCTCTCCAAAAATCCTGAGTCTGAGCCGTAGGACGGAATCCAAACAGAGGTAAACTTGCCTGTATCAATACTGTGTTCTTCCATGAAGTAGACACCAACGTAGATGCCGATGTTTTTAGCACCTAGTGATGCTAGTTTTGCTCGAAAGTTTTCGACACCTTCGTTCATATTAGACATGGTTTTGTCTTCCACGTCAAGCCAATAGTAACTAGGGCTGTAAGGAGAGGCAGCATTGTAGAAAACTTCGGCAGCCTTTTCCATTTCTTGGACACTTTTTCCAGCTACATAAGCGTAGACAGCAACTGGGACATTCCGCTTTTGAAGTTCAGTGATATGACTCTTATAGGCCTTGTCTATTCCATTGATAAATGAAGCATCATTTTCTTTTGTCGTTTGAGCACCACTGTGAACACGAACAATAGCACCTGAAATATTTTGTGAGAGGGCATCGTAGTTGATTTCCTCAGGACGCTGCCAGCCAGAGAGGTCAATAATCGGTTTGTCTAAGTGTTTCAAAGCCTGTGCTTCAATCTGTGCTATATTGGATTTTGTTTTAAACGATTGGTTGTCATTAAGTGGGCGATTGATGATTAAAATGAACATCATAATCCCAAAAAAACTAAATAAAATAAGTGGATGAATTTGTTTTCTCATATCTTATAATTCTACCCTAAAAATCAAAAAAAATCAAAAAAATGGGTTAAGGAAGAGACTTTAGAGCATTTTTTCATTCAAGAGTGCGGAATGATTTGAAATATGGTATAATAAAAGGGAATTTCTACAGAAAAGAGAAGATTATGTCAAATTTTGCCATTATTTTAGCAGCGGGTAAAGGGACTCGCATGAAATCTGATTTGCCAAAAGTTTTGCACAAGGTTGCGGGTATTTCTATGTTGGAACATGTTTTCCGTAGTGTGGGAGCTATCCAACCTGAAAAGACAGTAACAGTTGTAGGACACAAGGCAGAATTGGTTGAGGAGGTCTTGGCTGGACAGACAGAATTTGTGACTCAATCTGAACAGTTGGGAACTGGTCATGCAGTTATGATGACAGAACCTATCTTAGAAAGTTTGTCAGGACACACCTTGGTCATTGCAGGAGATACTCCTTTAATCACTGGTGAAAGCTTGAAAAACTTGATTGATTTCCATATCAATCATAAAAATGTGGCCACTATCTTGACTGCTGAAACGGATAATCCTTTTGGCTATGGACGAATTGTTCGTAATGACAATGCTGAGGTTCTTCGTATTGTTGAGCAGAAGGATGCTACAGATTTTGAAAAGCAAATCAAGGAAATCAACACTGGAACATACGTCTTTGACAACAAGCGTTTGTTTGAGGCTTTGAAAAATATCAATACCAATAACGCTCAAGGCGAATACTATATTACAGACGTCATTGGTATTTTCCGTGAAACTGGTGAAAAAGTTGGCGCTTATACTTTGAAAGATTTTGATGAAAGTCTTGGGGTAAATGACCGTGTGGCGCTTGCGACAGCTGAGTCAGTTATGCGTCGTCGCATCAATCATAAACACATGGTCAACGGTGTTAGCTTTGTCAATCCAGAAGCAACTTATATCGATATTGATGTTGAGATTGCTTCGGAAGTTCAAATCGAAGCCAATGTTACCTTGAAAGGGCAAACGAAAATTGGTGCTGAGACTGTTTTGACAAACGGTACTTATGTAGTGGACAGCACTATCGGAGCAGGAGCGGTCATTACCAATTCTATGATTGAGGAAAGTAGTGTTGCAGACGGTGTGACAGTCGGTCCTTATGCTCACATTCGTCCAAATTCAAGTCTGGGTGCCCAAGTTCATATTGGTAACTTTGTTGAGGTGAAAGGATCTTCAATCGGTGAGAATACCAAGGCTGGTCATTTGACTTATATCGGAAACTGTGAAGTGGGAAGCAACGTTAATTTCGGTGCTGGAACTATTACAGTCAACTATGACGGCAAAAACAAATACAAGACAGTCATTGGAGACAATGTCTTTGTTGGTTCAAATTCAACCATTATTGCACCAGTAGAACTTGGTGACAATTCCCTCGTTGGTGCTGGTTCAACTATTACTAAAGACGTGCCAGCAGATGCTATTGCTATTGGTCGCGGTCGTCAGATCAATAAAGACGAATATGCAACACGTCTTCCTCATCATCCTAAGAACCAGTAGGAGCCTATCATGGAGTTTGAAGAAAAAACGCTTAGCCGAAAAGAAATCTATCAAGGACCAATATTTAAACTGGTCCAAGATCAGGTTGAATTACCAGAAGGCAAGGGAACTGCCCAACGGGATTTGATTTTCCACAATGGGGCTGTCTGTGTTTTAGCAGTAACGGATGAACAAAAACTTATCTTGGTCAAGCAGTACCGCAAAGCTATCGAGGCTGTCTCTTACGAAATTCCAGCCGGAAAATTGGAAGTAGGAGAAAACACAGCCCCTGTCGCAGCTGCCCTTCGTGAATTAGAGGAAGAAACAGCCTATACAGGGAAATTAGAACTCTTGTACGATTTTTATTCAGCTATTGGCTTTTGTAATGAGAAGTTAAAACTATATTTAGCAAGCGATTTGACAAAAGTGGAAAATCCGCGTCCGCAGGATGAGGATGAAACCTTGGAAGTCCTTGAAGTGAGCTTAGAAGAAGCGAAAGAATTAATCCAATCAGGTCATATCTGTGATGCCAAGACAATTATGGCTGTTCAGTATTGGGAGTTGCAGAAAAAATAGAGGAGGTCAGTATGGGTAAATCTTTATTAACGGATGAAATGATTGAAAGAGCTAATAGAGGCGAAAAAATTTCAGGTCCTCCTTTGCTGGATGATAATGAGGAAACTAAGATTTTACCAACCTCTTCTTCCCGTTTTGGTTATGCCAATCCTAAGGATCATGGTTTTAGCCAGGAAACCTTGAAGATTCAGGTCGAACCATCTATTCATAAAAGCCGTCGCATTGAAAATACCAAGAGAAATGTCTTCAATTCTAAGTTGAATAAAATCTTATTCGCGGTCATCTTTCTCTTGATTTTGCTTGTTTTAGCAATGAAACTTTTGTAATAGAAAAGGAATTGAAATGAAAATAGGAATTATTGCTGCTATGCCAGAAGAACTGGCTTATCTGGTCCAGCATTTAGACAATGCCCAGGAGCAAGTTGTTTTGGGGAATACCTATCATACAGGAACCATTGTTTCTCATGAAGTCGTTCTTGTAGAAAGTGGAATTGGTAAGGTCATGTCTGCTATGAGTGTGGCGATTTTGGCTGTTCATTTCCAGGTGGATGCCCTTATTAATACGGGTTCAGCTGGGGCAGTAGCAGAAGGTATCGCTGTTGGGGATGTCGTGATTGCTGACAAATTAGCCTATCATGACGTGGATGTCACAGCTTTTGGCTATGCTTATGGACAAATGGCGCAACAACCGCTTTATTTCGAATCAGACAAAACCTTTGTTGCTCAAATCCAAGAGAGTTTATCTCAATTGGACCAAAACTGGCATCTTGGTTTGATTGCTACAGGAGATAGTTTTGTTGCAGGAAATGACAAGATAGAAGCGATTAAGTCCCATTTCCCAGAAGTTTTAGCCGTGGAGATGGAGGGGGCAGCTATTGCTCAAGCAGCGCATGCCCTCAATCTCCCAGTCTTAGTCATCAGAGCTATGAGTGACAATGCCAACCATGAAGCAAACATCTTTTTTGATGAGTTTATTATCGAAGCTGGACGTCGCTCTGCCCAAGTCTTGTTGACCTTTTTGAAGGCTTTAGATTAAGCGGAAATTTGACAGTTTTTCTAGCTTATGATAAGATTTAAGTAAAGAAAAGCTAGAAAACGTTTCAGAGGATATTATGAGTATTGAAATGACCGTCAGTGAGATTGCAGAGGTCTTAGGATTATCTCGCCAAGCAATCAATAACCGTGTCAAAGAATTACCAGAAGAAGACACAGATAAAAATGACAAAGGGGTAACAGTTGTTACCAGAAGTGGCTTGATTAAGCTAGAAGAAATCTATAAAAAAACGATTTTTGAAGATGAGCCTGTCAGTGAAGATGTCAAACAACGTGAACTGATGGAGATTCTAGTGGATGAGAAGAATGCAGAAATTCTTCGTCTTTATGAACAATTAAAAGCCAAGGATCGTCAGTTATCAGAAAAAGACGAGCAGATGCGTATCAAAGACCGTCAGATTGCTGAGAAAGACAAACAATTAGATCAGCAACAACAATTGACCCTTCAAGCCATGAAGGATCAAGAAAATCTTAAGCTAGAGCTGGACCAAGCAAAAGAAGAAGTCCAATCCACTAAGAAAGGCTTTTTTGCTCGTTTATTTGGAGGATAATCAAGGAGCTGTTTAGGTTAAATGCTAACCTGATGGCTTCTTTTGTTTGTGAATAGTAGAGGAGAGGTACAGAATGGAACGATTAGAAGATTACATTGCTTTTGACTTAGAATTTAATCAGCACGAAGGACAAACACACTTGATTCAAGTATCGGCAGTGCGTTTTAGAGATGGTCGGGAAATCGATGCCTATGATTCCTATGTTCATACCAGCGTCCCTCTAAAAAGCTTTATCAATGGTTTGACCGGGATTACAGCTGAGACCTTAAAAGATGCTCCTCCAGTTGAGAAAGTCTTAGAAGAATTCCAAGAGTTTGTGGGTTCTTTGCTGATGATAGGCTACAATGCTGCTAAAAGTGATTTACCTATTTTAGCAGAGCATGGTTTAGACTATAGCCAACAGTACAAGGTGGATTTGTATGATGAAGCTTTTGAACGTCGGAGTTCAGATTTACATGGTATTGCCAATCTCAAATTGCAAACTGTTGCCTCATTTCTTGGATTTCAAGGTCAGTCTCATAATAGTTTAGAGGATGCTCGGATGACGGCGCGTGTTTACGAATCCTTCTTAGAGTCGGATCAAGCTAGGGAATTGTTAGAGACAGAAAGTAGCTTATCAAACAATCCTTTTGGTGTCTTGGACTTGTCTCAATTATTTGACTAGGAGTGCCTATGAAACCTGAAAAACCTAAAAAATTGGGTCTTAAACAGATTTACCTCAATCTTGATAAAATCCTCTTTCTATTTTTCTTGATTTTTATGATAGTGGAGTATTTGTGGGTACCATTCAATTCATGGTTGGCTAGCTTCTTATTAGATCAGACAGGTTATCTTTTTATTTCCTATAACAATGTCTTAGCCATCCTTACTCATTCTCCATTGATTAGTCTAGCTTTTTTAGCCTTGATTGTAATTAACCTTCTGGTTGCTTATTTTCAAATAGGACTCCTCTTTATTGGTGCTCGTCATCTCCTCTATAATGAAAAGCGAAGGCTAATTGAGTATATCCGCAAGGTTTTCCATGAAAGTTTTGGATTTATGAAAAAGCTAACTGGCGCTAAAGCCTTGTTTATCTTTTTCTATATAGCTATGCTGTTTCCTTTTATACGGAAAATGCTGAAGATTTATTATCTTAATAAAATCGTCATTCCAGAGTTTATCCAAGCTTATTTAGAAGATAGATATTGGATGTGGTGGCTGAGCATCCTACTTCTATCTCTTATCTTTCTCTATGTCTCTGTCAGATTGATGTTTGCCCTTCCGAAGATTGTATATGATCAGCTGACTGTTCGAGAAGCAGTGATGTTTAGCTTGGAGAAAACCAAGAAGAGAGTTACTTTTTATGCTTGGAATTTATTTTACATCTTGCTCAAAGCACATTTATTATTTTATCTTCCTTTGATTCCTTTATTATTGGCTCAAACTTTGGTAGATGATATCACTCAGAGAGAGTCTCTGATTCTTGGTATTTTGAATTTTGTCGTGATTAAAAATCTCTATTATATGGCTCTGACTTATTTTTTGGTTAAATTTGTTTCATTTTTGACAGGAAAGGAGCTGGATATGCTTCCTAGGAGAGAAAAAGATCACATCGTGCGATGGGGTGTCATGACTTGTGCCAGTCTTTTCTTTGCCTTAGAAGGTTATATTTATCTGGAGGCTCCCATGGTTCATCTACCTCAACTTATTTCTCACCGAGGGGTTTCCAATGCAAATGGGATTCAAAATACAGTAGAGTCCTTGGAAACTACAGCACAACTCAAACCAGACTTGGTGGAGACGGACGTGCAGGAAACAAAAGATGGGCAGTTTGTCATGATGCATGATGCTAACTTGAAAAATCTAGCAGGTATCAATAAAAGTCCTCAAGACTTAAACTTGGAGGAGCTTAAAGGGATTGATATTTTTGAAAATGGCTACCAGACTAAAATTTCAAGCTTTGAAGATTATCTCAGTCGAGCCAACGAACTTGGTCAAAAATTACTAATTGAAATTAAAACCAGTAAAAAAGATAGTCCAGACATGATGAACCGCTTTTTAGCCCGTTATGCTGCAAAGCTCAAGATTTATGGACATCAAATCCAGTCTTTAGACTACCATGTTGTCGAAAAAGTAAGACAGTATGATGCCGAACTGCCAGTTTATTTCATCATGCCCTACAATTCTGTCTTTCCTAAAACAAGAGCGACAGGATATACTATGGAGTACTCAACCTTGGATGAATATTTTGTAAGCAAACTATGGACAACGGATCAGAAACTTTATGTCTGGACTGTCAATGATTCAGAAGCTATCAGCAAATCTCTTCACTTAGGAGTAGATGGAGTGATTACAGATGATTTGGAAAAAGTTCAGCGGGAAATAGAAGTAGCCCAAGAAGATCCAGAATATACGGATTTGCTCTTGAAAAAAGCATTGGAATTCTTTGAATTTTAGTAATAAAAAAGAGGAACGGTTGTTCCTCCCATGATAGGTAAGTATTCTTGTGAATGCTTGCTTTTTTGTGGTTGCAATCCGTTTACGAGAATTGTTTGTATTGTTCTTGTTTCAATTTACTTTATAGTGCTTTGAAGTTGGAATGCTACACTATAACTTATAAAATATAGTAAAATGAACCAAAAATAGTACACAATGTGGTATAATCTTTTTATGGCATATTCAATAGATTTTCGTAAAAAAGTTCTCTCTTATTGTGAGCGAACAGGTAGTATAACAGAAGCGTCACACGTTTTCCAAATCTCACGTAATACCATTTATGGCTGGTTAAAGCTAAAAGAGAAAACAGGAGAGCTAAACCACCAAGTAAAAGGAACAAAACCAAGAAAAGTTGATAGAGATAGACTTAAAAACTATCTTACTGACAATCCAGACGCTTATTTGACTGAAATAGCTTCTGACTTTGGCTGTCATCCAACTACCATCCACTATGCGCTCAAAGCTATGGGCTACACTCGAAAAAAGAACCACACCTACTATGAACAAGACCCAGAAAAAGTAGCCTTATTTCTTAAGAATTTTAATAGTTTAAAGCACCTAGCACCTGTTTAGATTGACGAAACAGGATTCGATACTTATTTTTATCGAGAATATGGTCGCTCATTAAAAGGTCAGTTAAGAAGAGGCAAAGTATCTGGAAGAAGATATCAGAGGATTTCTTTGGTTGCAGGTCTAACAAATGGTGAGTTAA
Source organism: Streptococcus pneumoniae (assembly GCF_001457635.1). NCBI lineage: Bacteria > Bacillati > Bacillota > Bacilli > Lactobacillales > Streptococcaceae > Streptococcus > Streptococcus pneumoniae. The sequence goes on along the minus strand of NZ_LN831051.1, from coordinate 1,673,526 downwards.
TCGCTCCAATGACTTACGAAGAGACGATGACGAGCGACTTTTTTGAAGCTTGGTTTCAGAAGTTTCTCTTACCAACATTAACCACACCATCGGTTATTATAGTAAAATGAAATAAGAACAGGACAAATCGATCAGGACAGTAAAATCGAATTCTAACAATGTTTTAGAAGTCCATATGTACTATTCTAGTTTCAATATATCATAACTGTTCCTAGTCAACCTGCAAGCCCTATCCCAGCTCCAAGCTCAGCTCCGACTCAAGATCCTAGAGTGGTAGCAAGCGCTTCGGCTAGCTCAACGAGCACACAAGCTCAAGAGCAAGTTGACAAGTCTGAACTTCGTGCCTTGAGTCAAGAGCTAGACCAACGCTTGAAAGCTTTGGCAACAGTATCTGATCAGAAAATCGATGCAACCAAGGCTGTCCTCCTAGATGCTCAAAAAGCTCCGGAAGATAGTGCCTTGACAGAGTAAGGTCTGCATACTGCAGTAGAGTCTGTGAAGGCTGGGCTGCCTTGGACTCTCTCAAAGATGTGAAAGCAAATGCTAGCGACAGCAAGCCTGCACAGGACAAGAAGGATGCAAAACAAGGAACGGAAGATAGTAAGGATTCAGATAAGATGACTGAAACAAACTCAGTTCCGGCAGGAGTGATTGTGGTCAGTCTACTTGCCCTCCTAGGCGTGATTGCCTTCTGGCTGATTCGCCGTAAGAAAGAGTCAGAAATCCAGCAATTAAGCACGGAATTGATCAAGGTTCTAGGACAGCTAGATGCAGAAAAAGCGGATAAAAAAGTCCTTGCCAAAGCCCAAAACCTTCTCCAAGAAACCCTTGATTTCGTGAAAGAAGAAAATGGCTCAGCAGAGACAGAAACTAAACTAGTAGAGGAGCTTAAAGCAATCCTTGACAAACTCAAGTAAAACATGATTTATGAAATGTCAGACCTAAAAGACATTTTCGTTCACAAAAGCAGCGATGAGTAATCCTTGTCGTTGCTTTTTGGCTATTTTGGGGGATAAGATCCGCCTTGACTAGCAAAAGAAAAGATTGGTCCAATAGTGCCCGATACGATTTTGCGTAGCAGAAAGCTTACAAATAAAATTGAATATAGTAAAATAGGATTAGAATTATTAAGAAAGTTGGTTCTTTATTGGAAACGATAGTATTTTTAATCTCTGTTTTTCTAGCAGGTGTTTTATCCTTTTTTTCTCCTTGTATTTTTCCTCTTCTGCCAGTCTATGCTGGGATTTTATTGGATGATCAAGAAAGTGCAAAAAGCTTTTCTTTGTTTGGGAGAAAGGTTCTCTGGTCAGGCTTGATTCGAACACTTTGCTTTATCGCTGGTATCTCTCTCATTTTCTTTATTCTAGGCTTTGGTGCTGGTTACTTTGGTCATATTCTCTATGCAAATTGGTTTCGATATGGCATGGGAGCTATTATTATCATTTTGGGTCTTCACCAGATGGAAATTTTTCATTTGAAGAAATTAGAAGTTCAAAAAAGTTTTACCTTTAAAAAATCAGATTCTAATCGTTATTGGTCAGCTTTTTTACTTGGTATTACCTTTAGCTTTGGTTGGACACCTTGTATTGGTCCAGTTTTAAGTTCTGTTTTAGCACTTGCGGCTTCTGGAGGCAATGGCGCTTGGCAAGGAGCGATTTATACTCTCATTTACACTCTGGGCATGGCCCTTCCTTTCTTGGTATTGGCACTAGCTTCAGGTCTAGTCATGCCATATTTTAGTAAAATCAAGCGTCATATGATGCTACTAAAGAAAATTGGTGGTTTCCTCATTGTTTTAATGGGAATTTTGTTACTATTAGGACAAGTAAATGTTCTAGCTGGAATTTTTGAATAAAGGAGGACAAATGAAAAAAGTAATGTTTGCTGGCTTAAGTCTCTTGTCATTAGTTGTATTGATGGCCTGTGGTGAGGAAGAAACTAAAAAGACTCAAGCAGCACAACAGCCAAAACAACAAACGACTGTACAACAAATTGCTGTTGGAAAAGATGCTCCAAACTTCACATTGCAATCCATGGATGGCAAAGAAGTTAAGTTATCTGATTTTAAGGGTAAAAAGGTTTACTTGAAGTTTTGGGCTTCATGGTGCGGTCCATGCAAGAAAAGTATGCCAGAGTTGATGGAACTAGCGGCGAAACCAGATCGTGATTTCGAAATTCTTACTGTCATTGCACCAGGAATTCAAGGTGAAAAAACTGTTGAGCAATTCCCACAATGGTTCCAGGAACAAGGATATAAGGATATCCCAGTTCTTTATGATACCAAAGCAACCACCTTCCAAGCTTATCAAATTCGAAGCATTCCTACAGAATATTTAATTGATAGCCAAGGAAAGATTGGAAAGATTCAATTTGGTGCTATCAGTAATGCGGATGCAGAAACAGCATTTAAAGAAATGAACTAGAATCGATAAAATCTGATTACAAGATGTAGTCAGATTTTGGTAACTTCTAAAACTAACTTCCAGTTTCCCACAACCTAGCTTTTAGTATGAGAAAAACGCGTGACATCAGTGGAAATCCGTCTTAGACTAACTTCCACTGGTTTTCTTTTTCTTGATATATAAGGGTTCAAAAGCGAAAAGACTCAGAAAAAAGTGCACGACAAATAGCCCTAAAACAGAGTCGTTTTAGAGTAACTTCCAGTTTTGGGAGAGAGATGGAAGTTACTTTGAGAAGTTACGGTAGTCAGATTTTTTTAGAAAAACATTTTATAAATATTCACATATCTCCTATATTTATGGTAAAATAGAATCATCAGTTTATTTTGGAGTCAAAGATGAATATATTTAGAACAAAGAATGTTAGTTTAGATAAAACAGAGATGCATAGGCATTTGAAGTTATGGGATTTGATTTTGCTGGGTATTGGAGCCATGGTAGGGACAGGTGTCTTTACAATCACAGGTACTGCAGCTGCTACACTTGCTGGTCCAGCACTAGTGATTTCAATCGTTATTTCTGCCTTGTGTGTGGGATTATCAGCCCTCTTTTTTGCAGAATTTGCCTCGCGAGTACCCGCTACAGGAGGTGCCTATAGTTACCTCTATGCTATCTTAGGAGAATTCCCTGCCTGGTTGGCTGGTTGGTTAACCATGATGGAGTTCATGACAGCCATATCAGGCGTAGCTTCGGGTTGGGCAGCTTATTTTAAAGGCTTGCTCTCTCAATACGGGATAGCCCTTCCTCAGGCTTTAAATGGTACCTTTAATCCTCAAGCAGGGACATTTGTTGATTTATTGCCTATTCTTGTCTTGGTCTTGGTGACTTCGCTTGTTTTACTAAATGCCAAGGCAGCCTTACGCTTTAATTCGATTCTAGTTATTTTGAAATTTTCCGCTTTAGCTCTCTTTGTTTTAGTAGGAATTTGGAATATTAAGTTTGATAATTGGAGCAATTTTGCTCCTTACGGTTTTGGACAAATCTATGGAGCTAGTACTGGTATTATAGCTGGTGCGTCCTTGATGTTCTTCGGTTTTTTGGGATTTGAATCCATCTCTATGGCTGTAGATGAAGTCAAGACTCCTCAAAAAAATATTCCTAGAGGGATTGTCTTATCGCTTTCTATCGTAACCATTCTCTATGCCTTGGTGACCCTTGTTTTGACTGGTGTGGTTCACTATAGTCATTTAAATGTCGATGATGCCGTTGCCTTTGCCCTTCGTAGTGTTGGGATTAGTTGGGCAGCCAACTATGTGTCATTAGTGGCTATCTTGACCTTGATTACAGTTTGTATTTCGATGACCTATGCCCTATCGCGTATGATTTACAGTTTAGCACGTGACGGCTTAGTGCCTGCTGCCTTTAAGGAACTGACGAAGACTAGCAAGATACCAAAGAATGCTACTATCTTGACAGGTCTAGCTTCAGCAGTAGCAGCAGGAATGTTCCCGCTAGCCAGTATTGCAGCCTTTTTAAATATTTGTACCTTAGCCTACTTGATCCTGCTGGCTTATGGTCTGATTCGCTTACGGAAAGAAAAAGGAATGCCCAAAGCTGGGGAATTTAAAACACCATTGGTACCTCTGTTACCAATTTTATCGATCATCATTTGTTTATCCTTCATGTTACAGTATAATATGAATACCTGGATTGCTTTCCTAGTTGCGTTGTTAGTAGGAAGTATTATTTACTTCACTTATGGCTATAAGCATTCTACCATAGAAGAATAAAGTGAAAGTCTATTGAGTTGTTGACACTCAGTAGATTTTTATATGTGAAAGAAATTTCAAATTTTTTCTAAAAATATCTTGACAGATTAAATTTTCAGGAGTAGAATATTTACTAGTTAATTAAATGGTTAAGGAGTTGTTCATGAAGAAACAAAATTTATTTTTAGTCCTGTTAAGTGTCTTTCTTTTGTGCTTGGGGGCTTGTGGTCAAAAGGAAAGTCAGACAGGAAAGGGGATGAAAATTGTGACCAGTTTTTATCCTATCTACGCTATGGTTAAGGAAGTATCTGGTGACTTGAATGATGTTCGGATGATTCAGTCAAGTAGTGGTATTCACTCCTTTGAACCTTCGGCAAATGATATCGCAGCCATCTATGATTCAGATGTCTTTGTTTACCATTCTCATACACTCGAATCTTGGGCAGGAAGTCTGGATCCAAATCTAAAAAAATCCAAAGTGAAGGTCTTAGAGGCTTCTGAGGGAATGACCTTGGAACGTGTCCCTGGACTAGAGGATGTGGAAGCAGGGGATGGAGTTGATGAAAAAACGCTCTATGACCCTCACACATGGCTAGATCCTGAAAAAGCTGGAGAAGAAGCCCAAATTATCGCTGATAAACTTTCAGAGGTGGATAGTGAGCATAAAGAGACTTATCAGAAAAATGCGCAAGCCTTTATCAAAAAAGCTCAGGAATTGACTAAGAAATTCCAACCAAAATTTGAAAAAGCGACTCAGAAAACATTTGTAACACAACATACAGCCTTTTCTTATCTAGCGAAGAGATTTGGGCTTAATCAACTTGGTATTGCAGGCATCTCTCCTGAACAAGAACCAAGTCCACGACAATTAACAGAAATTCAGGAATTTGTTAAAACCTATAAGGTTAAAACGATTTTTACAGAAAGTAATGCTTCTTCAAAAGTAGCTGAAACTCTTGTCAAATCAACAGGTGTGGGTCTTAAAACTCTGAATCCTTTAGAGGCAGACCCACAAAATGACAAGACCTATTTAGAAAATCTGGAAGAAAATATGAGTGTTCTAGCAGAAGAATTAAAGTGAGGAAAGAATGAAAATCAATAAAAAATATGTAGCAGGTTCAGTGGCAGTTCTTGCCCTAAGTGTTTGTTCCTATGAACTTGGGCGTTACCAAGCTGGTCAGGATAAGAAAGAGTCTAATCGAGTTGCTTATATAGATGGTGATCAGGCTGGTCAAAAGGCAGAAAATTTGACACCAGATGAAGTCAGTAAGAGGGAGGGGATCAACGCCGAACAAATCGTCATCAAGATTACGGATCAAGGTTATGTGACCTCTCATGGAGACCATTATCATTACTATAATGGCAAGGTCCCTTATGATGCCATCATCAGTGAAGAGCTCCTCATGAAAGATCCGAATTATCAGTTGAAGGATTCAGACATTGTCAATGAAATCAAGGGTGGTTATGTCATTAAGGTAAACGGTAAATACTATGTTTACCTTAAGGATGCAGCTCATGCGGATAATATTCGGACAAAAGAAGAGATTAAACGTCAGAAGCAGGAACACAGTCATAATCACGGGGGTGGTTCTAACGATCAAGCAGTAGTTGCAGCCAGAGCCCAAGGACGCTACACCACAGATGATGGGTATATCTTCAATGCATCTGATATCATTGAGGACACGGGTGATGCTTATATTGTCCCTCACGGCAATCACTTCCACTATATTCCTAAGAGTGATTTGTCTGCCAGTGAATTAGCTGCTGCCCAAGCCTATTGGAATGGGAAGCAGGGATCTCGTCCTTCTTCAAGTTCTAGTCATAATGCAAATCCAGCTCAACCAAGATTGTCAGAGAACCACAATCTGACTGTCACTCCAACTTATCATCAAAATCAAGGGGAAAACATTTCAAGCCTTTTACGTGAATTGTATGCTAAACCCTTATCAGAACGCCATGTGGAATCTGATGGCCTTATTTTCGACCCAGCGCAAATCACAAGTCGAACCGCCAGAGGTGTAGCTGTCCCTCATGGTAACCATTACCACTTTATCCCTTATGAACAAATGTCTGAATTGGAAAAACGAATTGCTCGTATTATTCCCCTTCGTTATCGTTCAAACCATTGGGTACCAGATTCAAGACCAGAACAACCAAGTCCACAACCGACTCCAGAACCTAGTCCAAGTCCGCAACCAGCTCCAAGCAATCCAATTGATGAGAAATTGGTCAAAGAAGCTGTTCGAAAAGTAGGCGATGGTTATGTCTTTGAGGAGAATGGAGTTTCTCGTTATATCCCAGCCAAGGATCTTTCAGCAGAAACAGCAGCAGGCATTGATAGCAAACTGGCCAAGCAGGAAAGTTTATCTCATAAGCTAGGATCTAAGAAAACTGACCTCCCATCTAGTGATAGAGAATTTTACAATAAGGCTTATGACTTACTAGCAAGAATTCACCAAGATTTACTTGATAATAAAGGTCGACAAGTTGATTTTGAGGCTTTGGATAACCTGTTGGAACGACTCAAGGATGTCTCAAGTGATAAAGTCAAGTTAGTGGATGATATTCTTGCCTTCTTAGCTCCGATTCGTCATCCAGAACGTTTAGGAAAACCAAATGCGCAAATTACCTACACTGATGATGAGATTCAAGTAGCCAAGTTGGCAGGCAAGTACACAACAGAAGACGGTTATATCTTTGATCCTCGTGATATAACCAGTGATGAGGGGGATGCCTATGTAACTCCACATATGACCCATAGCCACTGGATTAAAAAAGATAGTTTGTCTGAAGCTGAGAGAGCGGCAGCCCAGGCTTATGCTAAAGAGAAAGGTTTGACCCCTCCTTCGACAGATCATCAGGATTCAGGAAATACTGAGGCAAAAGGAGCAGAAGCTATCTACAACCGCGTGAAAGCAGCTAAGAAGGTGCCACTTGATCGTATGCCTTACAATCTTCAATATACTGTAGAAGTCAAAAACGGTAGTTTAATCATACCTCATTATGACCATTACCATAACATCAAATTTGAGTGGTTTGACGAAGGCCTTTATGAGGCACCTAAGGGGTATACTCTTGAGGATCTTTTGGCGACTGTCAAGTACTATGTCGAACATCCAAACGAACGTCCGCATTCAGATAATGGTTTTGGTAACGCTAGCGACCATGTTCAAAGAAACAAAAATGGTCAAGCTGATACCAATCAAACGGAGAAACCTCAGACAGAAAAACCTGAGGAAGATAAGGAACATGATGAAGTAAGTGAGCCAACTCACCCTGAATCTGATGAAAAAGAGAATCACGCTGGTTTAAATCCTTCAGCAGATAATCTTTATAAACCAAGCACTGATACGGAAGAGACAGAGGAAGAAGCTGAAGATACTACAGATGAGGCTGAAATTCCTCAAGTAGAGCATTCTGTTATTAACGCTAAGATAGCAGAGGCGGAGGCCTTGCTAGAAAAAGTAACAGATTCTAGTATTAGACAAAATGCTATGGAGACATTGACTGGTCTAAAAAGTAGTCTTCTTCTCGGAACGAAAGATAATAATACTATTTCAGCAGAAGTAGATAGTCTCTTGGCTTTGTTAAAAGAAAGTCAACCGGCTCCTATACAGTAGTAAAATGAATGGAGCATATTTTATGGAGAAGTAACCTTTCGTGTTACTTCTCTTTTTTAGAAAAACGTAACAGAAACTTGACAAAAGTAATTTTAAATAGTAGACTATTTACTGGTTAATTAAATGGTTAAATAATCGGTTTAGAAAACTATTTAATAAAGTAAAAGAAGTTGAGAAAAAAACTTCATCATTTATTGAAATGAGGGATTTATGAAATTTAGTAAAAAATATATAGCAGCTGGATCAGCTGTTATCGTATCCTTGAGTCTATGTGCCTATGCACTAAACCAGCATCGTTCGCAGGAAAATAAGGACAATAATCGTGTCTCTTATGTGGATGGCAGCCAGTCAAGTCAGAAAAGTGAAAACTTGACACCAGACCAGGTTAGCCAGAAAGAAGGAATTCAGGCTGAGCAAATTGTAATCAAAATTACAGATCAGGGCTATGTAACGTCACACGGTGACCACTATCATTACTATAATGGGAAAGTTCCTTATGATGCCCTCTTTAGTGAAGAACTCTTGATGAAGGATCCAAACTATCAACTTAAAGACGCTGATATTGTCAATGAAGTCAAGGGTGGTTATATCATCAAGGTCGATGGAAAATATTATGTCTACCTGAAAGATGCAGCTCATGCTGATAATGTTCGAACTAAAGATGAAATCAATCGTCAAAAACAAGAACATGTCAAAGATAATGAGAAGGTTAACTCTAATGTTGCTGTAGCAAGGTCTCAGGGACGATATACGACAAATGATGGTTATGTCTTTAATCCAGCTGATATTATCGAAGATACGGGTAATGCTTATATCGTTCCTCATGGAGGTCACTATCACTACATTCCCAAAAGCGATTTATCTGCTAGTGAATTAGCAGCAGCTAAAGCACATCTGGCTGGAAAAAATATGCAACCGAGTCAGTTAAGCTATTCTTCAACAGCTAGTGACAATAACACGCAATCTGTAGCAAAAGGATCAACTAGCAAGCCAGCAAATAAATCTGAAAATCTCCAGAGTCTTTTGAAGGAACTCTATGATTCACCTAGCGCCCAACGTTACAGTGAATCAGATGGCCTGGTCTTTGACCCTGCTAAGATTATCAGTCGTACACCAAATGGAGTTGCGATTCCGCATGGCGACCATTACCACTTTATTCCTTACAGCAAGCTTTCTGCCTTAGAAGAAAAGATTGCCAGAATGGTGCCTATCAGTGGAACTGGTTCTACAGTTTCTACAAATGCAAAACCTAATGAAGTAGTGTCTAGTCTAGGCAGTCTTTCAAGCAATCCTTCTTCTTTAACGACAAGTAAGAAACTCTCTTCAGCATCTGATGGTTATATTTTTAATCCAAAAGATATCGTTGAAGAAACGGCTACAGCTTATATTGTAAGACATGGTGATCATTTCCATTACATTCCAAAATCAAATCAAATTGGGCAACCGACTCTTCCAAACAATAGTCTAGCAACACCTTCTCCATCTCTTCCAATCAATCCAGGAACTTCACATGAGAAACATGAAGAAGATGGATACGGATTTGATGCTAATCGTATTATCGCTGAAGATGAATCAGGTTTTGTCATGAGTCACGGAGACCACAATCATTATTTCTTCAAGAAGGACTTGACAGAAGAGCAAATTAAGGCTGCGCAAAAACATTTAGAGGAAGTTAAAACTAGTCATAATGGATTAGATTCTTTGTCATCTCATGAACAGGATTATCCAGGTAATGCCAAAGAAATGAAAGATTTAGATAAAAAAATCGAAGAAAAAATTGCTGGCATTATGAAACAATATGGTGTCAAACGTGAAAGTATTGTCGTGAATAAAGAAAAAAATGCGATTATTTATCCGCATGGAGATCACCATCATGCAGATCCGATTGATGAACATAAACCGGTTGGAATTGGTCATTCTCACAGTAACTATGAACTGTTTAAACCCGAAGAAGGAGTTGCTAAAAAAGAAGGGAATAAAGTTTATACTGGAGAAGAATTAACGAATGTTGTTAATTTGTTAAAAAATAGTACGTTTAATAATCAAAACTTTACTCTAGCCAATGGTCAAAAACGCGTTTCTTTTAGTTTTCCGCCTGAATTGGAAAAAAAATTAGGTATCAATATGCTAGTAAAATTAATAACACCAGATGGAAAAGTATTGGAGAAAGTATCTGGTAAAGTATTTGGAGAAGGAGTAGGGAATATTGCAAACTTTGAATTAGATCAACCTTATTTACCAGGACAAACATTTAAGTATACTATCGCTTCAAAAGATTATCCAGAAGTAAGTTATGATGGTACATTTACAGTTCCAACCTCTTTAGCTTACAAAATGGCCAGTCAAACGATTTTCTATCCTTTCCATGCAGGGGATACTTATTTAAGAGTGAACCCTCAATTTGCAGTGCCTAAAGGAACTGATGCTTTAGTCAGAGTGTTTGATGAATTTCATGGAAATGCTTATTTAGAAAATAACTATAAAGTTGGTGAAATTAAATTACCGATTCCGAAATTAAACCAAGGAACAACCAGAACGGCCGGAAATAAAATTCCTGTAACCTTCATGGCAAATGCTTATTTGGACAATCAATCGACTTATATTGTGGAAGTACCTATCTTGGAAAAAGAAAATCAAACTGATAAACCAAGTATTCTACCACAATTTAAAAGGAATAAAGCACAAGAAAACTCAAAACTTGATGAAAAGGTAGAAGAACCAAAGACTAGTGAGAAGGTAGAAAAAGAAAAGCTTCCTGAAACTGGGAACAGTACTAGTGATTCAACGTTAGAAGAAGTTCCTACAGTGGATCCTGTACAAGAAAAAGTAGCAAAATTTGCTGAAAGTTATGGGATGAAGCTAGAAAATGTCTTGTTTAATATGGACGGAACAATTGAATTATATTTACCATCGGGAGAAGTCATTAAAAAGAATATGGCAGATTTTACAGGAGAAGCACCTCAAGGAAATGGTGAAAATAAACCATCTGAAACTGGAAAAGTATCTACTGGAACAGTTGAGAACCAACCAACAGAAAATAAACCAGCAGATTCTTTACCAGAGGCACCAAACGAAAAACCTGTAAAACCAGAAAACTCAACGGATAATGGAATGTTGAATCCAGAAGGGAATGTGGGGAGTGACCCTATGTTAGATCCAGCATTAGAGGAAGCTCCAGCAGTAGATCCTGTACAAGAAAAATTAGAAAAATTTACAGCTAGTTACGGATTAGGCTTAGATAGTGTTATATTCAATATGGATGGAACGATTGAATTAAGATTGCCAAGTGGAGAAGTGATAAAAAAGAATTTATCTGATCTCATAGCGTAAGGAATAGCAGTAGAAAAAGTCTGAATCAAAAATGAAGTTCTCTCAAAAGTTAGAAATAAAACTCTGACTTTGGGAGAATTTCATTTTATTATTAATATATAAAATTTCTTGACATACAACTTAAAAAGAGGTGGAATATTTACTAGTTAATTAATTGGTTAATTAATTTATTTAATCATTTAATAATGAAGACATCATATAAATAATTATAGAAATGAGGTAATTATGAAATTTAAAAAGAAATATATAGCAGCTGGATCTGTTGTTATCCTTTCCTTAAGTCTGTGTGTTTATGCTCTGAACCAACATAGCTAACAGGCCAATACAGATAAAAATCGTGTTTCATATGTAAACAGTAATAAAGACACTAAGAAGACTGAAAATTTGACTCCAGACTAGGTTAGTCAAAAAGAAGGAATTCAAGCAAAACAAATTGTTATTAAGATTACAGATCAAGGTTATGTAACTTCTCATGGCGATCATTATCACTACTATAATGGTAAAGTTCCTTTTGATGCGCTCTTTAGTGAAGAGCTATTAATGAAAGCCCCCAACTATCAGCCGAAAGATCAAGATATCGTCAGTTAGGTTAAGGGAGGATATATTATTAAGGTAGATGGAAAGTATTATGTTTACCTTAAAGATCAAGCTCATGCAGAAAATGTACGAACAAAAGATGAAATCAATCGCCAAAAACAAGAACATGGTAAAGACGATAAAGGAGCTAGTGCAGAAGTATCTGTAGCAAAATTACAGGGACGTTATACTACCGATGATGGTTATATATAGTGAGTTGAATTTAGAATAGCACATCATAGTTTCTAAATCATTGTTAGAAATTACTTTAAAATCCCCTTATCAATTTGCTCATATTCTATTTCAATCTACTATAGTACCACATGGTGGTCACTATCATTTCATTCCTGAGAGTGACTTGTCGGCAGGTGAATTAGCAGCCACATATGTCTTTAACCCTAATGATATTGTCAGAGATACAGGTGATGCTTATATAGTAAGACATGGGGATCACTATCACTATATTCCTAAGTCATCTCTTAACAATCCCCCATCACACTCTAACACGGAAGAGGTAGGAAGTTCTTCTAGTTCTGTATTAAGTAATCCGTCACTACATGTCCATCATGAGGAAGAAGATGGTCATGGTTTTGATGCCAATCGAATTATAAGTGAAGATTCAGAAGGTTTTGTGATTCCTCATGGCGACCACAATCACTACATCAAGGTTCAAACTAAGGGATATGAAGCGGCTTTGAAAAACAAGATTCCATCCCTGCAATCCAACTATCAACCTGGAACTTTTGATGAGAAGGCAGTCTTGGCAAAAGTAGATCAACTTCTAGCTGATAGCAGAAGCATCTACAAAGACAGATTGAGTTAGCTTTAGGTCAGTTTACTGAAAGTTTGAAAAAAATAAAAGTTAGTTGATTGATTACTTCTCTAAATTTTGGGCACACTAAAAAGAGGTCTTGACACCTAAACTTTAAAATTAAAGCATATTGAATCCGTGCTGCTGTGCGAAGCGAATAGCGTCTTGGACGAACATTGTCTTATCTGGATTTCTTATTTCTGTAAGGCCTTGTAATCTTGGATTATAACTCTCCTGTTTTAGGAGTACATGGTAGATGGCAACCAATAATCTGCGACAGATAGCAAGGAAGAAGTAGAAAGTCTTTTGAGCAAGGTAAATCAACTCTTGGAACAAATCCATGAAGAAGGAATCAGACAATCCTTGGCAGAAGAAGTAGAAAATCTAAAAGCTGCCACAAACAAGGCTGATGCAGACTTGGATGAAGTAAACAGTCAGGTAAAAGATGTCTTGACTCGTATCGCTAGCGCCCTTCAACAAGAAAAGGAAAATGCTGAGCAAGATTCTCAGACACTTGTACTCTATCAAAAACTCTACGATATTCTCATGTCGCTTCACTCTTATTTAGAAAGTAATAATGGATCTGATGCGGACTTTGATAAGGTGGATGCATTATTAGATCAACTTTCTGCTAAGAGTAAAGACAAAACAGCTTTACTTGAATCGACAAAAGCTATTCTAGTTTTGAATCATCAAATCCAGTCAAAAGCTAGCGCAAGTGAAGAAACAAGTCCAGCAAGAAATGCTGAAGCAAATAGTGATAACACCAGTGCTGAGAACCAACCAAACGCAACTGCAGAATCTAACATTGAAATTGCTAGCGACGAAAACAAACCAAGCAATACAAGAGATTCTAAACCTGCTGAATCAACTTCAGAAAATGAAACAACAGAATCTTCTACAACTACTGGAAATCAAGAAAAACCAGTAGAATAAAAAGAAAGGCGAAGTAGCTGAGCTACCTCGTCTTTTTAGCCTTTATAAGCTACGATGCCAATGATGGTATCAACTGCACGTTCCATAGTCTGAAGGCTAACGTATTCAAAACGTCCGTGCATATTTTCGCCACCTGCAAAGATATTCGGAGTTGGGATTCCCATAAAGGAAATCTTAGAGCCGTCTGTTCCACCCCGGATTGGTTCGATAATAGGCGTGATACCTAGATCTTCCATAACGGCTTTAGCAATGGTAATTGGAGTCATATCTTTTTCAATGACTTCTTTCATATTGTAGTACTGGTCTGTCAAGTTGAGAGTGACACGGTAGCTCCCAAGTTCTGCATTCATCTTATCAGCGATAGATTGCATGGATGCTTTACGCGCTTCAAAGGCATCTTTTTCAAAATCACGAATGATGTAGCTTGCACGCACCTCCTCAACACTACCTGTCACATCCATTAGATGGTAAAAACCTTGGTAACCTTCAGTTAACTCAGGTCGGTCATTTTCTGGAAGTTGATTATGAAAATCAATTGCTAGCTGAAGGGCATTGACCATCTGCCCTTTGGCAGTACCAGGGTGGACATTACGGCCTTGGAAATGCAATTCAGCACCAGCGGCTGAGAAAGTCTCGTACTGAAGTTCACCTAGTGGACCACCATCAACAGTGTAGGCAAAATCCACATCAAAATCTTCTGCATCAAATTTATTGGCACCAACACCGATTTCTTCATCTGGACCAAAACCAACACGAATCTCACAGTGCTTAATTTCAGGATGAGCAGTTAGATATTCAATGGCTGTCATAATTTCAGCAATTCCTGACTTGTCATCAGCACCTAGCAAGCTTGTTCCATCTGTTGTGATGAGCGTTTGTCCTGGATATTTTTCAAGACTCTTGAAGTCAGCTGGATCGAGTTTGAAACCAGAATTCCCTAGTTCAATCACACCACCATCGTAGTTTTCAATTACCTGTGGATTGACTCCTTCAGCATTAAAATCAGCAGTATCCATGTGCGATATAAAACCAATCTTACGTGTTAAAGACGGATCGTTGGCTGGCAAGGTTCCAATAGCAAAACCATTCGGTAGATAGTAAACATTTTGCAGTCCAACACGTTTCATTTCAGGAATTAGGACATTTGTTGCGAAGTCAACCTGACTCTGTGTACTTGGAGTAGTAGTAGAGTGTTCATCAGAGCGCGTGTTGACCTTAACGTAGGTTAAGAAGCGGTCCAAGAGATTTGGATAAGTCATAAAAAAACTCCTTTTGAATTTATTTTTTCCATTGTATCATAGAAAGAAGAGAAAAACAAAAGACAGAAGATTGAGAATGTCCCTATATTAGCGTTTACTTATCGATTAATTAATGATAAAATAAACTTGATAAAAACATCACAAGGAAGCAGTCATGAAAAAAGCAATTTTAATGATGACCTTCGGTTCACCAGAAGAGATTACCTTTGAAGGTGTAGCTGATTTTTTCACAAATATTCGTCGTGGGGTGAGACCCCAAGACCACGAGATTCAGACTCTCTATGATAATTATGTACGAATTGGAGGCACGCCTCTGCAAAAAATTACCCGTCAAGAGGTTGCCTTGGTAGAAGCTAGGCTGGGGAATGAATACAGTGTCTACTTTGCTAATAAGTTTTCCAGTCCCTTTATTCCAGATGTGATCGGTCAAATGGAAGCAGACGGAATTGAACAGTGTATTTGCTTGATTTTGGAGCCCCATTATTCTTTCTACTCTGTCATGGGCTATGAAAAATTTTTAGAAAGCAAACAAATTCAATTTTTGGTCATTAAGGACTGGTATCAGGAAGAAGCGCTCTTAAACTATTGGGCAGATGAAATTGCTAAGATTTTAAAAGAAGAAGTAAAGCAAGACAGCTTTAAAGTCATCTTTTCAGCCCATAGTGTGCCCATTTTTGCCTTGGACTTTGGTGATCCTTATATAGACCAAATTTTCGAAAATAGCAAGCTAGTCGCTGAAAAACTGGGCTTGAGTTCAGAACAATATACCAACACTTGGCAGAGTGAGAGTGATATTGGTATTCCATGGATTAAACCAGATGTTTTGGAGTATCTCAGAGAACAGACAGAACATCCAGACCATTATATTTTTGTACCTATTAGTTTCATCAGTGAGCATATTGAGGTCTTGTTTGACAATGATGTAGAATGTTATGACTTATGCCAGGAATTTGGGGTAAACTACCATCGTCCACCAATGCCAAATACAGATTCTCGTTTGATTGATGCTTTGGTCAATACAGTTAGAGTCAATGAAAATCAAGAGTTTAAGGAATTTCTCCCAGAAGAAGAGACCTTTGATGAGTTAGTTCCTTCAGACGAGACGAAAAACATTTTAGCTGAATCTGAAGATTTACAAATGCCAGAATTTGTGAAAAAACTGATTGAGAAAAAAGGGCGGGAGAATGTTAAGATGCCTTATCTTATCAAAAAAATGCTTGAAAAAGCAGGCAAGTTACCCAAAGAGTAAAGAAAAAAGGATTTAGCTTTGCGCTAGATCCTTTTAATCGATTATTTTTTCTCAAGGAGAGCTTTTATTTCTTGAAGGACTTCCAATTCGGTTGGTTTTTTTTCGGCAGTTTTTTCTTTCTTTATGCCAGTCAGTTTCTGTGCTTTTTCAATGCCCTTGATAATAAAGAAGAGGGCGGTACCCACAAAGATAAAATTGATAATAGCACTTAAAAAGTTACCATAGCCGACTCCATGCCAAGAAAGTTGAGCGATACGTTCGACTTTAGCAGCTTTCAAAGCGGGATTTAAAATAAGAGGAGTGATAATGTCGTTTACAAGTGAAGTAACGATAGCACCAAAAGCAGAGGCAATGACAACACCGACAGCAAGGTCAATAACATTTCCTCGAAGCAAGAACGATTTTAGATTTTTTAACATACTGTTTTCCTTTCAATGTTTCGTGTTTCATTGTATCCTAAATCATTATAGAAGGCAATTAAAAGGCTCATAAATGGAGCATTATTTTCTAAAAATATAGACCTTGCTCAAGATATAATTGATGATAATAATGAATATTTGTGCAATTATTGTTTCAATAGCATTTATCTTATCAATGTTTTCAGTTACGAATTGCCCTATGATGTGAGGAAATTGGGTTACAAAGAGAAAAGTTAAAAACAAGTCTAACAGAAAAGTAGAAAGGCGAGCAAGAGAAAATTTCACTAAACGGATAAGTCTATTTTTCTTTTTTTGCTTAAATACAATCGTATCATTTGTGATAAAGGCAAATAAGATACCGATAATATTTGCCAAGGCCGTAGCAAGGAGTTCCTGATGACTTAGTTGATAAATGACTAGTCGTGAGAGAATCGAAACTAGAGTTGTCGCAAGGCCAAAAAAGAGATAGGCTAAGATTTCATTGTTAAAAAATTTTTGAATAGGTTTTTTCATGCTTTAAGTATAGCATAAAGCAGGCTATTGTGCTATACTAGTAAGGTTGAATGAATCAACCCTTGGTGCTTAGCTTCTTTCACCAAGCATATTACACGCGGATAACCGCCAAAGGAGAAAAGATGAAAAAATTAACTATTCGTGATGTTGCAGATATTGCAATCGTCGCTGCTATCTACGTCGTTTTGACTGTCACACCGCCCCTAAATGCCATCAGCTATGGTGCTTATCAGTTTCGTATTTCAGAAATGATGAACTTTATGGCTTTTTACAATCCTAAGTACATCATCGGAGTTACCATCGGTTGTATGATTGCTAATTTCTTTAGCTTCGGACTGCTAGATGTCTTTGTTGGTGGTGGTTCAACCTTAGTATTCCTCAGTTTAGGTGTTTGGCTTTTTGCAAAATATAGCAAAGATTACCTCTTTAACGGATTGATTCGAAAAGATCATTTCTTCTTTTCAATCCTCTTTTCAATTTCCATGTTTACTATCGCTGCAGAGTTAAATATTGTAGCAGAATTACCATTCTTCCTTACTTGGTTTACAACAGGAATCGGTGAATTTGCTTCATTGATTATTGGAGCGATTATTATTGGTAAAATTGGTCGTCGAATTGATTTAAGTAAATAGAAGAAGATAAGCTAGGTAGTTCTTACCTGGCTTTTTCCTATGGAAAATTTCTAAGGAAACTTGACAAGTTTTTCTGAATATAGTATACTTCTTAAGTAAGCTGATTTAGCTCAGTTGGCAGAGCGCATCCATGGTAAGGATGAGGTCGCCGGTTCAATCCCGGCAATTAGCATGATATGTATAGGGAAACTCTTGAATACGAGAGTTTTTTGTTATACTCGATCGAAAAAATTTCTTATTGACAAAATCAAGTATCTCTAGTAATATAGAATATGCGATGAGTCGATAGGTAGTCTTCGGACTACTATTGAGCATAAGGAGGTCATAACGCAGGAGCGGACCTTGATGAGTTGTGTGAACCTGCTCATCACATGAAGATGCCTCTTAGTCCCTAGTCTAGCGACTGGGATTTTTATTTTCCAAAAAATGATGAAAAAGCTTTGCAATTCATGGAAAAAGTAGTATAATACTTCTATTATAGAAATTTTTAGAAAATTCCGAAAGAGGTTATTTATGGGATATACAGTTGCTGTAGTCGGCGCGACAGGTGCTGTCGGTGCTCAGATGATAAAAATGTTGGAAGAATCAACACTTCCAATCGATAAAATCCGTTACCTTGCTTCTGCACGTTCAGCAGGTAAGTCATTGAAATTTAAAGATCAAGATATTACAATTGAAGAAACGACTGAAACAGCTTTTGAAGGAGTTGATATTGCTCTCTTTTCAGCAGGTGGTTCTACATCAGCTAAGTATGCACCATACGCAGTAAAAGCTGGCGTGGTAGTAGTAGATAATACATCTTATTTCCGTCAAAATCCAGATGTTCCTTTGGTTGTTCCAGAGGTCAATGCTCATGCACTTGATGCTCACAACGGAATCATTGCCTGCCCTAATTGTTCAACAATCCAAATGATGGTGGCTCTTGAGCCGGTTCGCCAAAAATGGGGCTTGGACCGTATCATTGTTTCAACTTATCAAGCCGTTTCAGGTGCTGGTATGGGAGCAATTCTTGAGACACAACGTGAACTTCGTGAAGTCTTGAATGATGGTGTGAAACCATGTGATTTGCATGCGGAAATTTTGCCTTCAGGTGGTGACAAGAAACATTATCCTATCGCCTTTAACGCTCTTCCACAAATTGATGTTTTCACTGATAATGATTACACGTACGAAGAGATGAAGATGACCAAGGAAACTAAGAAAATTATGGAAGATGATAGCATTGCAGTATCTGCAACATGTGTGCGTATTCCAGTCTTGTCAGCTCACTCTGAGTCTGTTTATATCGAAACAAAAGAAGTGGCTCCAATCGAAGAAGTAAAAGCAGCTATCGCAGCCTTCCCAGGTGCTGTTCTTGAAGATGATGTAGCTCATCAAATCTATCCTCAAGCCATCAATGCAGTTGGTTCGCGTGATACCTTTGTTGGTCGTATCCGTAAAGACTTGGATGCAGAAAAAGGAATTCACATGTGGGTTGTTTCAGATAACCTTCTCAAAGGTGCTGCTTGGAACTCAGTTCAGATTGCTGAAACTCTTCATGAACGTGGATTGGTTCGTCCAACAGCCGAATTGAAATTTGAATTAAAATAGTCATATCGTTTAGGAGTTCAGATGAACTCCTTCTTTGAAATAGAGAGGTGTTTTCGTGTCTTATCAAGATTTAAAAGAATGTAAAATCATTACAGCCTTTATTACCCCCTTCCATGAGGATGGTTCCATTAACTTTGATGCTATTCCAGCCTTGATTGAGCATTTATTGGCCCATCATACGGATGGAATTCTTCTCGCAGGAACGACTGCTGAGAGTCCAACTTTGACCCACGATGAGGAGTTGGAGTTGTTTGCGGCTGTACAAAAGGTTGTCAATGGACGCGTTCCTTTGATTGCGGGTGTAGGTACTAATGATACGCGTGACTCTATTGAGTTTGTCAAAGAAGTAGCGGAATTTGGTGGTTTCGCAGCTGGGCTTGCTATTGTTCCTTACTACAACAAACCTTCTCAAGAAGGGATGTATCAGCACTTTAAGACTATTGCAGATGCTTCTGACCTACCAATTATTATCTATAACATTCCAGGGCGTGTAGTTGTCGAATTGACTCCAGAAACCATGCTTCGCTTGGCTGACCATCCAAATATTATCGGTGTCAAAGAATGTACTAGCTTGGCTAATATGGCTTACTTGATTGAGCACAAGCCTGAAGAGTTCTTGATTTATACAGGTGAGGATGGAGATGCTTTCCATGCCATGAACCTTGGGGCGGATGGGGTTATTTCTGTTGCCTCTCATACAAATGGGGATGAAATGCACGAGATGTTTACTGCCATTGCAGAAAGCGATATGAAGAAAGCCGCAGCAATTCAGCGTAAATTCATTCCTAAGGTTAATGCTCTCTTCTCTTATCCAAGTCCTGCTCCAGTTAAGGCAATTCTTAACTATATGGGATTTGAAGCTGGACCCACTCGTCTACCTCTTGTTCCAGCACCAGAAGAAGATGCCAAACGCATTATCAAGGTTGTCGTAGATGGCGACTACGAAGCAACTAAGGCAACTGTAACAGGGGTCTTAAGACCAGATTACTAATAAAGACAATAAAATCCATGACCGAATGAAGGATCATGGATTTTTCTTATTTTCCTAAACAGAATTGGCTAAAGAGTTGGGCAATAAGTTCATCTGGAGCAGCATCCCCAGTGATTTCTCCGAGGATTTCCCAAGTACGAGTCAAGTCAACTTGAAGCAAATCAACTGGCATCCCCAGCTCAAGACCTTGATTAACGGCTTGTAGGCTTTCAACTGCTTTTTCAATCAGGGAAATGTGACGGGCGTTTGACAAGTAGGTAGCATCTTGCTCGACCAAGCCAGCATTTTCAAAGAAGAGGTTGTTGATTCGCTCTTCAATCTTGTCGATGTTTTGGTTTTTAAGGACTGAAATACGGATAACGTCTTCAGGTAGTTTCGAAGTTTCAATCGTTTCTGGCAGGTCGGTTTTATTAAGTAGAATAATGCGATTGGTATCTTGGCTAATTTCAAGAAGTTGTCTGTCTTGCGCAGTCAGTGGTTCACTGGCATTTAGCACTAGTAGAACCAAGTCGGCTTCCTTGAGGGCTTTTTTCGAACGCTCAACACCGATTTGTTCCACTATGTCATCTGTTTCACGAATACCGGCTGTATCAATCAATTTGAGAGGTACACCATTGATGTTGACGTACTCTTCGATGACATCTCGTGTTGTCCCAGCGATATCTGTTACGATAGCCTTGTCCTCACGCAAGAGGTTGTTGAGAAGGCTGGATTTCCCAACGTTGGGACGTCCGATGATAGCTGTTGAAATTCCTTCACGAAGGATTTTGCCGCGACGGGCTGTTCTAAGAAGATTGGTTAGCAATTGCTCAAACTCCATAGTCTTCTCACGGACAACGGCAGTAGTAGCTTCCTCAACATCATCATATTCAGGATAGTCGATATTGACCTCAACTTGGGCAAGTGTATTGAGGATTTCTTGACGGGTATTGTTAATGAGGTCAGAAAGGGAGCCGTCTAATTGTTTGACCGCAATGTTCATGGCCTTGTCAGTCTTGGCACGGATGATATCCATCACAGCCTCTGCCTGTGTCAAGTCTACGCGACCGTTTAAAAAAGCACGTTTGGTAAATTCACCAGGTTCTGCCAACCGAGCCCCTTCACGAATAGCTAGCTGGAGAATTTCATTGGTCACCGCAATCCCACCGTGGGTGTTAATCTCGATAATATCCTCACGAGTGAAGGTCTTTGGAGACTTCATAGCCCCAACCATAACCTCGTCCATGACTTTACCAGTCAGAGGATCAATAATGTGACCGTAGTTGAGAGTGTGGCTGGCAACCTTGTTCAAGTCTTTTCCTTTAAAAATCTTTTGCGCAATAGCAAAACTGTCTGTTCCGCTCAGGCGGACAATACCAATAGCCCCTTCACCTAGTGGAGTAGAGATAGCAGCGATGGTATCAAATTCACGTGTAATCATAATGTTTCCTTTAATTAATAGCTCTTTTCTTGGAAATTCTCCAAGTTTCTTTTCAAATTGTAACAAATTTAGGATATTTCTTCAATGAATGCTACTTGGAGATTGAAAAAGCCTAAGCAATTCTGCTTAAGCTAGCTTATTTAGTACGCATTTCCCCTTGTGGGAAGTAAGTTCCTTCTGGCATGTCGTTGATGATGACATGGACAGCAGATTGAGGGGCTCCAGTGTTGCGGACAACTGCTTCCGTTACTTCCTTAGCAAGAGCTTTCTTTTGCTCGAGCGTGCGTCCTTCAAATAAATCGATGCGTACAAATGGCATAATAGCTTCCTCCACTAGTTTTGATTTCTTCCATTTTACCACATTTTGCCGTTTAAAGCTTAAGAAAATTATGATATACTAGAATGTAGCAAAAATTTAGAAATGGACGTGAAGCAAGAAACATGGCACAGTTGTACTATCGTTATGGGACCATGAACTCTGGTAAAACGATTGAGATTCTCAAAGTGGCCTATAACTACGAGGAGCAAGGAAAAGGTGTTGTCATTATGACCTCGGCTCTGGATACGCGTGACGGTGTTGGCTATGTGTCGAGTCGAATTGGCATGAAACGCCCTGCCCTTGCGATTGAGGAAACAACGGATATCTTTGGCTATATCCGAGACCTACCAGAAAAACCTTACTGTGTTTTGGTCGATGAAGCCCAGTTTCTTAAACGCCACCATGTTTACGACCTAGCTCGTGTTGTGGACGAGTTAGACATACCCGTCATGGCTTTTGGCTTGAAAAATGACTTTCGCAATGAATTGTTCGAAGGTTCCAAATATCTCTTGCTTTTAGCAGACAAGATTGACGAAATCAAGACCATCTGTCAGTATTGCAAGAAAAAGGCGACCATGGTGTTGCGAACACAGGATGGACTGCCCGTTTACGATGGAGAACAGATCCAGATTGGTGGTAACGAAACCTATATCTCAGTTTGCCGTAAACATTATTTTACGCCAATGATAACCTCTAACAAGGAGCAAAACTATGACAATTGAACTAAGAGATGTTACAATGGAAAATTATTTTGATGTTTTAAATTTGGATGTCAAGGAATATCAAAAACAATTCATTGCAACCAACGCAATTAGTTTAGCTGAAGCATACGTCTACACTAAAAATGGAGATTTTGTAGCTACATTGGCAGTTTATGATAATGATGCAATTATAGGTTTTGTGATGATAGCTTATGATAAAAAGATCGGAATTAGTAGTGGAAATTATTTACTATTTCGTTTTATGATTGATAGGAATTTTCAAAATCAAGGATATTTTAAACCAATTATGGATAAAGTACTAGACTATGTTCGAACAGCGCCAGCAGGTTTAAGCAATAAACTTTGGTTGTCTTATGAACCAGAAAATGAACAGGCAAGATTTTGTTACCTCAGTTATGGATTTAAAGAAACTGGGGAAATAGCCGAGAATGAAGTAGTAGCAATCTATGATTTAACAATTGAGAAATAAGGAGAAAAAATGAACATCTATGATCAACTACAAGCTGTAGAAGACCGTTATGAAGAACTAGGAGAATTGCTGAGTGACCCTGATGTCGTTTCAGACACCAAGCGTTTTATGGAGCTTTCAAAAGAAGAAGCTTCCAATCGTGACACCGTAATAGCCTACCGTGAGTATAAACAAGTCCTTCAAAATATCGTCGATGCCGAAGAGATGATTAAGGAATCAGGCGGAGATGCGGACTTGGAAGAAATGGCCAAGCAAGAACTCAAAGATGCCAAGGCTGAAAAAGAAGAATATGAAGAAAAACTGAAAATTTTGCTCCTTCCAAAGGATCCAAACGATGACAAGAATATCATCCTTGAAATCCGTGGAGCAGCTGGTGGAGACGAAGCGGCACTTTTCGCTGGAGATTTGCTAACTATGTACCAAAAGTATGCGGAAGCCCAAGGTTGGCGCTTTGAAGTCATGGAAGCCTCTATGAATGGTGTCGGTGGTTTTAAAGAAGTGGTTGCTATGGTTTCAGGTCAGTCTGTATACTCTAAGCTTAAGTATGAATCAGGTGCCCACCGTGTGCAACGTGTTCCTGTGACAGAAAGCCAAGGCCGTGTTCATACTTCGACAGCGACAGTTCTTGTTATGCCAGAAGTTGAAGAGGTTGAATACGACATTGATCCAAAAGACCTTCGTGTCGACATCTATCACGCCTCTGGTGCTGGTGGACAGAACGTCAATAAGGTTGCGACTGCCGTTCGTATCGTTCACTTGCCAACCAATATCAAGGTTGAGATGCAGGAAGAACGTACCCAGCAGAAGAACCGCGAGAAGGCTATGAAGATTATCCGTGCACGCGTCGCTGACCACTTTGCTCAGATTGCTCAGGATGAACAAGACGCTGAGCGTAAGTCGACAATCGGTACTGGTGACCGTTCAGAACGGATCCGAACTTATAACTTCCCACAAAACCGTGTCACAGACCACCGTATCGGCTTGACCCTCCAAAAACTAGATACGATTTTGTCTGGTAAATTGGACGAAGTTGTGGATGCCTTGGTGCTTTATGACCAAACACAAAAACTAGAAGAATTAAACAAATAATGAAATTAGCTCAATTATTTTCAAATTTTGAAGAAGAGTTGATAAGACAAGGAGAGGAAGCGGAAAGCCTCTCTTTTGTCTATCGTAGTCTGAAAAATCTATCTTTTACAGACTTTATTTTTGCCCTCCAGCAGGAGGTGACAACAGAGGAAGAAAAACAATTTGTAGAAGATATTTACCAGCAACTAGCAGCTCACAAGCCAGCTCAGTACATCATTGGACAGGCAGATTTTTATGGAATGCATTTAAAGGTGGATGAACGGGTTTTGATTCCTCGTCCAGAAACAGAGGAGTTAGTGGAGCTTATTCTAACTGAAAATCTTGAGACGAATCTCTCAGTTCTGGATATTGGAACAGGTAGTGGAGCTATTGCTCTCGCTCTAGCAAAAAATAGACCAGATTGGTCAGTGACAGCAGCAGATGTTTCTCAAGAGGCCTTAGAGCTTGCATCAGAGAATGCTAGCGATCAAAATCTTAATATATTTTTTAAAAAATCTGATTGTTTTGCAGAAATTTCTGAAAAATATGATATAATTGTATCCAATCCACCCTATATCTCTCGTGAAGATGAGTCAGAGGTAGGCTTGAATGTTTTGCATTCGGAGCCTCATCTAGCTCTCTTTGCAGACGAGGATGGCCTAGCTATTTACTGTAGAATTGCGGAAGATGCAAAAGACTATCTCAAGGATGGTGGTAAGATTTACCTTGAAATTGGATACAAGCAAGGTCAAAGTGTTCCCGAACTTTTTAGGAAACATCTTCCTGAAAAAAGAGTTCGAACACTCAAGGACCAATTTGGTCAAGATAGGATGGTCGTGGTTGATGATGGACAGGATTAGACAAGAGTTGGAAAATGGTGGAGCTGTCATTCTGCCTACAGAGACGGTTTATGGTCTTTTTGCCAAGGCCTTAGACGAAAAAGCAGTTGACCATGTTTACCAGCTCAAACGTCGTCCTAGAGACAAGGCGCTCAATCTCAATGTTGCCTCTTTAGAGGATATCTTGCACTTTTCTAAGAATCAGCCAGCTTATCTACAAAAACTTGTAGAGACCTTTTTGCCAGGTCCCTTGACCATTATTCTCGAAGCCAATGACCGAGTTCCCTATTGGGTAAATTCTGACCTTGCAACTATTGGATTTCGGATGCCCAGTCACCCTATCACACTGGATTTAATTCGAGAGACAGGTCCCTTGATTGGGCCGTCTGCCAATATCTCAGGTCAGGCAAGTGGTGTAACCTTTGAACAAATTCTGAAGGATTTTGACCAAGAGGTTCTGGGTCTGGAAGACGATGCTTTTCTAACTGGACAGGATTCAACTATTGTGGATTTGTCTGGAGACAAGGTGAAAATCTTACGCCAAGGCGCAATTAAACGAGAAGATATTCTTGCTCGGTTGCCAGAGATTTCTTTTGAGGAGGCTTGAAATGCTAAGAGATTTGCAAGAAACAGATGTGAAAGCGATATGTGACATCAACCAAGAGGCTTTGGGTTATACTTTTAGTCCAGAGGAAACGGCTAGCCAACTAGCTAGACTGTCTCAGGATTCCCATCATTTCCTACTTGGCTATGAGGATGCAGCTAATCATGTCTTACTTGGATATGTCCACGCTGAAGTTTACGAATCACTCTATTCCAAAGCAGGATTTAATATCTTAGCTTTAGCAGTTTCACCTCAAGCGCAAGGTCAAGGTATCGGTAAAAGTTTACTACAAGGGTTGGAACAAGAAGCCAAAAGATGTGGTTATGGGTTTATCCGCTTAAATTCTGCCAATCATCGTCTGGGTGCTCATGCATTTTATGAAAAAGTTGGCTATACTTGTGATAAAATGCAGAAACGGTTTATTCGCATCTTTTAGTTTGATTTTCTTATTGTAAAATCAAACTAATGGACTAGTCACACAATAAAGGAGAAGACCTATGATTTTTGACAAAGATGATTTTAAAGCATATGATGCTGATCTCTGGAATGCTATTGCCAAAGAAGAAGAACGCCAACAAAATAATATCGAGTTAATTGCTTCGGAAAACGTAGTTTCCAAGGCTGTTATGGCAGCTCAAGGGTCTATCTTGACAAATAAATATGCCGAGGGTTACCCAGGACGCCGTTATTATGGTGGAACTGATGTAGTAGACGTTGTAGAGACTCTTGCTATTGAACGCGCAAAAGAAATTTTCGGTGCTAAATTTGCCAATGTCCAACCACATTCAGGAAGCCAAGCTAACTGTGCGGCTTACATGTCCTTGATTGAGCCAGGTGATACGGTTATGGGAATGGATTTGGCAGCAGGTGGACACTTGACCCACGGAGCTCCAGTTAGCTTCTCTGGTCAAACCTACAACTTTCTTTCCTATAGTGTGGATCCTGAAACGGAACTTTTGGACTTTGATGCTATCTTGAAACAAGCCCAAGAAGTAAAACCAAAACTGATTGTAGCTGGTGCTTCAGCCTATTCTCAAATTATTGACTTTTCAAAATTCCGTGAAATTGCAGATGCTGTTGGGGCTAAGCTTATGGTTGATATGGCCCACATCGCTGGCTTGGTTGCAGCTGGTCTTCACCCAAGCCCAGTGCCATACGCTCATATCACTACAACAACGACCCACAAAACCCTTCGTGGTCCTCGTGGTGGTTTGATTTTGACCAATGATGAGGATTTAGCTAAGAAAATCAATTCAGCTATTTTCCCTGGTATTCAGGGTGGTCCTTTGGAGCATGTTGTGGCTGCTAAGGCAGTTTCCTTCAAAGAAGTTTTGGATCCAGCTTTCAAGGAATATGCTGCCAATGTAATTAAGAACAGCAAGGCTATGGCAGATGTCTTCTTGCAAGACCCTGATTTCCGTATTATTTCAGGTGGAACTGAAAACCATCTCTTCCTTGTTGATGTGACTAAGGTTGTAGAAAACGGAAAAGTTGCTCAAAACTTGCTGGATGAAGTCAATATTACCCTAAATAAAAATTCAATCCCTTACGAAACCTTGTCACCATTCAAGACAAGTGGGATTCGTATCGGAGCAGCAGCTATTACTGCACGTGGATTTGGTGAAGAAGAAAGTCGCAAAGTGGCTGAACTCATCATTAAAACCCTTAAGAATTCAGAAAATGAGGCTGTATTAGAAGAAGTGAGAAGTGCAGTCAAAGAATTGACAGATGCCTTCCCATTATACGAGGAATAAAACTTTTATGGACATTTATATTAAGAAAGCCATTATTCACCAGTTCAGTCCGGATGATACCGAGCTGTTCTTAGCAGATAAGTTTCTCAATATTACTCCAAAAATCGAAGAATACCTACGTAAAAAAATTGAACATGTGTATTCAGATGAAGCCAAGACTGGGATTTTCGAAGAAGAAAATCCCTTCTTCAATCATATTACAGACGATTTGTTGGAGACATCAGTAACGCTGGCTAATCTCTGGAAAGAGGAGTTTAGCATTTCTGAAAATCTCAAGACCAATGACTTGATTTTTGTTCAATTTTCTAAAGAAGGTGTAGAACATTTCGCTTTCTTGCGAATTGCCCTGCGGGAGACCTTGACCCACCTCGGAGGAGAAGTTGATAATCCAATCAAGCTGACTCAGAATAACCTGCCTGGATTTGGAACGGGTGCTGACGAGGCCTTGGTGGTCAATCTTCAGAGTCGCAAGTATCACCTGATTGAAAAACGAATCAAGTACAACGGGACTTTTTTGAACTATTTTTCAGATAATCTTCTTGCTGTCGCTCCTAAGATTTCTCCTAAAAAATCTATCAAGGAACTGGAAAAAACAGCCCAGAGAATTGCTGAATCTTTTAACACAGATGATTTTCAATTTCAATCCAAGGTCAAATCAGCGATTTTCAACAACCTAGAAGAAAGCAATGAATTGTCACCTGAGAAATTGGCTAATGACCTTTTTGACAACAATCTGACGGCTCGTTTGAGCTTTATTGACCAAGTCAAAGAAGCCGTACCAGAACCTGTTCAATTTGATGAAATTGATGCAAGTCGCCAATTAAAGAAATTTGAAAACCAAAAACTCTCCTTATCAAATGGAATTGAGCTCATCGTTCCCAATAACGTCTATCAAGACGCCGAGTCTGTTGAGTTTATCCAAAACGAAAATGGAACCTACTCTATCTTAATCAAAAATATCGAGGATATCCAAAGTAAATAATGTTTAAACGAATTCGAAGAGTGCTTGTACTAGCAGTCTTCCTTTTTGCTGGCTATAAAGCTTACCGCGTTCATCAAGATGTCAAACAAGTCATGACCTATCAACCCATGGTGCGAGAAATCTTGAGTGAAAAAGACACCCCAGCAAACGAAGAGCTTGTGCTTGCTATGATTTATACTGAAACAAAAGGAAAAGAAGGCGATGTTATGCAGTCTAGTGAGTCTGCAAGTGGTTCCACCAACACCATCAATGATAATGCCTCTAGCATTCGGCAAGGCATTCAAACTCTGACAGGCAATCTCTATCTGGCGCAGAAGAAGGGTGTAGATATCTGGACAGCTGTTCAAGCCTATAATTTTGGACCTGCCTATATCGATTTTATCGCCCAAAATGGCAAGGAAAATACCTTGGCTCTAGCCAAACAGTACTCTCGTGAGACTGTTGCCCCCTTGCTTGGTAATACGACTGGAAAGACTTATAGTTATATTCACCCCATTTCCATTTTTCACGGTGCTGAACTCTATGTAAATGGAGGAAATTATTATTATTCTAGACAGGTACGACTTAACCTTTACATCATCAAATGTTTCACTCTCTTTTCAACATCTGGCTAGACCAGGTGTTTTTGTTATAAGTTTTCTTTAAGATAGATATATTACTATAAAGAAGTAAAGGAGGAAATTCCCTATGAGAAAGAAACTCTTTCTGACTAGTGCTGCGGTCTTGTGGGCAGTAACAGCTATGAATAGCGTCCATGCAGCAACAGATGTTCAAAAAGTTATCGATGAAACCTATGTCCAACCTGAATATGTCCTAGGTTCCTCCCTATCTGAAGACCAAAAAAATCAAACTCTTAAAAAACTGGGCTACAATGCCTCAACAGATACCAAAGAACTCAAGACCATGACACCTGATGTTTATTCTAAAATCATGAATGTGGCCAATGACTCTAGCTTACAGTTGTATTCATCAGCCAAGATTCAAAAGCTAGGTGACAAATCGCCACTTGAGGTCAAGATTGAAACACCAGAAAATATCACTAAGGTGACTCAGGATATGTACCGAAACGCAGCAGTAACGCTGGGTATGGAACATGCCAAAATCACTGTAGCAGCCCCTATTCCAGTTACAGGAGAAAGTGCTTTAGCAGGGATTTACTATTCGCTAGAGGCTAATGGAGCCAAGGTGCCACAAGCTAATAAAGATTTGGCTCAAGAAGAGCTAAAAGCTTTGTCAGATATCAATGCTGAAAACAAGGACAAATCAGGCTATGATGCTAATAAATTAAACGTTGCCCTAGCTGATATCAAGTCAGGACTCGCCAAAGCTAAAGAAAGCAAGGGAAATCTGACAGAAGAAGATATCCGCAAGATTGTTGAAGATACCTTAAAAAATTACAAACTTGATCAGGTCATAACAGGAAACCAGATCAATATCATCATCAATTTTGCCTTGAATCTCTCAAAGAGTGATATCCTCAGCAATGCAGATTTCACTAAAACCCTAAATGACCTTAAACAAAGCATCGTATCACAAGCTGGCGACAGTTTTAAAAATATCAACCTTAACTTTGATGCGGATAAGGCGCTAGAGGACGGTGGTAACTTCTTAAGCTCCCTCTGGCAAGCCCTTGTCAACTTCTTCAAGAGTTTTGGTTCTTAAGAAATTTCATGGTATAATGGATGGTAACCGTAACGTTACCGTCTTTTTTGTCGGCCAATAGAAAGAGAAAAGAATGTTAAAGAAAAATGATATTGTAGAAGTTGAAATTGTTGACTTGACCCATGAAGGGGCAGGAGTTGCCAAGGTAGATGGTTTGGTCTTTTTTGTAGAGAATGCTTTACCGAGTGAAAAAATTCTCATGCGTGTCCTCAAGGTCAATAAAAAGATTGGCTTTGGAAAAGTTGAAAAATACCTTGTCCAGTCACCACACCGTAATCAAGATCTAGATTTGGCTTACCTGCGTTCAGGAATCGCGGATTTAGGACACCTTTCTTATCCAGAACAGCTCAAGTTTAAAACCAAGCAAGTCAAGGACAGTCTCTACAAGATTGCTGGAATTGCAGATGTAGAAGTTGCTGAAACGCTTGGTATGGAACATCCAGTCAAGTATCGCAATAAGGCGCAGGTGCCCGTTCGTCGAGTGAATGGTGTCTTGGAAACAGGATTTTTCCGTAAGAATTCGCACGACCTCATGCCCCTTGAAGATTTCTTTATCCAGGATCCTGTCATTGACCAAGTCGTAGTAGCTCTTCGAGACCTGCTCCGTCGTTTTGATTTAAAACCTTATGACGAAAAGGAACAGTCTGGATTGATTCGGAATCTTGTGGTGCGTCGTGGTCACTATTCAGGACAAATCATGGTCGTTTTGGTGACAACTCGTCCAAAAGTTTTTCGTGTTGACCAATTGATTGAACAAGTTATCAAGCAGTTCCCAGAGATTGTGTCTGTCATGCAAAATATCAACGACCAGAATACCAATGCGATTTTTGGTAAGGAGTGGCGCACTCTTTATGGTCAAGACTATATTACGGACCAGATGTTGGGAAATGACTTCCAAATCGCTGGCCCAGCCTTTTACCAAGTCAATACTGAAATGGCGGAGAAACTCTATCAAACAGCCATTGACTTTGCAGAGTTAAAAAAAGATGACGTGGTTATTGATGCTTATTCTGGTATTGGAACCATTGGTTTATCAGTCGCCAAGCATGTCAAAGAAGTCTACGGTGTTGAACTGATTCCAGAAGCGGTTGAGAATAGTAAAAAAAATGCTCAGCTGAACAATATTTCAAACGCCCACTATGTCTGTGACACAGCTGAAAATGCTATGAAGAATTGGCTTAAAGATGGGATTCAACCAACCGTTATCTTGGTTGATCCTCCACGCAAGGGCTTGACAGAAAGCTTTATCAAAGCAAGCGCCCAAACAGGAGCCGATCGCATCGCCTATATCTCCTGCAATGTCGCAACCATGGCGCGTGATATCAAACTCTACCAAGAATTGGGATATGAATTGAAGAAAGTCCAGCCGGTGGATCTATTTCCTCAAACGCATCACGTCGAGACGGTAGCACTTTTGTCCAAACTTGATGTCGATAAGCACATAAGTGTTGAAATTGAGCTGGATGAGATGGATTTGACAAGTGCGGAGAGCAAAGCAACATATGCTCAAATCAAAGAATATGTTTGGAATAAATTTGAATTAAAAGTTTCGACATTATATATTGCACAGATAAAAAAGAAATGTGGAATAGAATTACGAGAACATTACAACAAGTCTAAAAAGGATAAACAAATTATTCCACAGTGTACACCTGAAAAAGAAGAAGCCATCATGGATGCTTTGAGACACTTCAAAATGATTTAATAGAAAAGAATGACAGTATATGACTTTCTGCATTTATTACATTCCTACTTGGTATAGGAACAGCTATTATTCCTTTCTTGCAAGGTATCAATTAGAAAATAGGCTCAATATAAAGATTGATAGGATCATTTTTATATTTAAAGGAGCGTTGAAATGATTGATAAAGGCAACAAAAAATTTTAGGATAAATTTGCTAAGTTGTATGCCCCTTTTATGAAAAAAGATAAAGAGGTTTATGATAAAGTTTGTGAATATCTTAGTCCTCATTTGAATAAAGATATGGAGGTGCTTGAACTTGCTTGTTGGTTTCGTGTCATAACAGTTATAGAGGCAAATAGTTATGTAAATATAAGGAGTTCAAGACTTCTACCAAAGTTTAAAACTCAAAAAATAAATAGTTGGTATGCTGCTTACAATATCCATTTTAATAATGGATATTGTAAGCAGCATACCAATGAATTTAAAGATTCTTTAAAGAGTCTTATTTTGTGATGAAAATTTAATATGTAAATCTCAGACGATAGAAATTAAAAACTCTATCGTCTTTTTTATACTCAAAATTAGGAGGTAAAAATGGTAAGGATAAGAGGTCCCACTTAAAACAATTTATGGCAAAATAAGGACGGAATAACACAACAAATTCTCTAAAACAAATCACTAAATCAATGTAAGATTGAATAAAATCAATATTTATGCTATAATTAAATAAATCTAATGAAGAAAAAAAGAGGGATATTATGGCACTTAACTATAAACCATTATGGATACAGTTAGCAAAAAAAGGACTAAAGAAAACAGATGTAATAGCTATGGCAGGACTTACAACAAATGTTATGGCACAAATGGGAAAGGATAAACCAATTACATTTAAGAATTTAGAAAGAATATGTAAGGCTTTATCTTGCACTCCTAATGATATTATTAGTTTTGAAGATAATTTTAGTGACGAGGAATAGAAAATGACTTTAAGGACAGAAGATCAAGTTAGGGATTATGCAAGAGAAGTATAGGCTTTAATGAAGTTGAAGAAAACATCAATCAAGGTACTGGTCAAATAACTACTTTTAATCAATTAGGCTTCAAGGGATATTCAGATAAGCCAGATGGTTGGTATTTACCTAAAAATATGAATGATGTAGCAATAATCCTTGAAACAAAATCAGAAGAAAGAGATATTAGCAAACAAATTTTTATTGATGAGTTAATGAAAAATATAGACATAATTTAACTAAAAATAAAAACTAGATCCTTTTTTGAAAAAATTATATTATTAAATTTGTAACTGTATCTATTGACAATGATAATTATTATCGATACAATAGACTTGAAATATGTTTAAGGAGTTTTTATGAAAAACAAATTTTTTCTAATAGCTATTTTAGCTATGTGTATAGTTTTTAGCGCTTGTTCTTCTAATTCTGTTAAAAATGAAGAAAATACTTCTAAAGAGCATGCGCCTGATAAAATAGTTTTAGATCATGCTTTCGGTCAAACTATATTAGATAAAAAACCTGAAAGAGTTGCAACTATTGCTTGGGGAAATCATGATGTAGCATTAGCTTTAGGAATAGTTCCTGTTGGATTTTCAAAAGCAAATTACGGTGTAAGTGCTGATAAAGGAGTTTTACCATGGACAGAAGAAAAAATCAAAGAACTAAATGGTAAAGCTAACCTATTTGACGATTTGGATGGACTTAACTTTGAAGCAATATCAAATTCTAAACCAGATGTTATCTTAGCAGGTTATTCTGGTATAACTAAAGAAGATTATGACACTCTATCAAAAATTGCTCCTGTAGCAGCATACAAATCTAAACCTTGGCAAACTTTATGGAGAGATATGATTAAAATTGATTCAAAAGCCTTAGGTATGGAAAAAGAAGGTGATGAGTTAATCAAAAATACTGAAGCTCGTATATCCAAAGAATTAGAAAAACATCCAGAAATCAAAGGAAAAATCAAAGGAAAAAAAGTATTATTTACTATGATTAATGCTGCAGATACATCAAAATTCTGGATTTATACTAGCAAAGATCCAAGAGCAAATTATTTAACAGATTTAGGTCTAGTTTTCCCTGAATCATTAAAAGAATTTGAGAGTGAAGATAGTTTTGCAAAGGAAATTTCTGCAGAAGAAGCAAATAAGATAAATGATGCTGATGTAATCATAACTTATGGTGATGATAAAACTCTTGAAGCTTTACAAAAAGATCCTCTTTTAGGTAAAATAAATGCAATTAAAAATGGTGCCGTTGCTGTAATTCCAGATAATACACCGTTAGCAGCCTCATGCACTCCAACACCACTTTCAATAAACTATACTATTGAAGAATACCTAAATCTTTTAGGAAATGCATGCAAAAATGCGAAATAAAAAACAAATAAACCTAGGCATAATTTTTGTAATCTGCCTAGGTCTTCTTATTACAATATTTTTGTCATTAAAGCTTGGAACAAAAGAAATTAATATCAGAGATTTTTTAGCAGCTTTTGGAATGGGTAATACAAATGATGATTTTATTAAATCAATTATATATAAAAGAATACCTAGAACTATTTTTGCAATTTTAGCAGGTTCTAGTCTTGCCATAAGCGGTGTATTGATGCAATCAGTTACTAGAAACCCAATAGCTGATCCAGGTATACTCGGTATAAACACAGGAGCAAGTCTTAGTGTAGTAATTGGTCTTTCTTTTTTAGGAATTTCATCAAGCATAAGCCATATAAGTTTTGCAATCATTGGTGGCTTAGTAAGTGCAATTTTTGTATACGCGATTGCTGTAAGCGGAAAAGCAGGCCTTACCCCTATAAAACTTGCCTTATCAGGAACTTGTGTTAGTATGGCTTTAAGCAGTTTTGTAAGTTTTTTAATTTTACCGAATAATAACGTCTTAGACAAATTTAGATTTTGGCAAATAGGTAGCCTTGGAGCAGCTACATTATCTTCTATATCTACACTACTACCTTTTATAATTTTAGGTCACTTGATAGCTATATTTATTTCATCAGATTTAAACGCTTTAGCTATGGGTGATGAAATGGCTGTTGGTCTTGGAGTTAATGTTAATAGGATAAGATCACTTGCAATAATTGCAAGTGTGCTTTTATGTTCAAGTATTACTGCAATTGGTGGACCTATTGGCTTCGTAGGTCTTATAGTTCCTCACTTTTGTGGCTTATTTATAAGCAAAGATATACGCACAATGACCATTTCTTCATCTTTTATAGGTGCAGAGCTCTTGCTTATATGTGATATAATCGGCCGTATGTTAGGTAAACCAGGTGAAATTGAAGTAGGGATAATTACTGCAATAATCGGGGGTCCAGTACTTATTTATGTAACTATGAAAAATAGAGGGGTTAATAACTAATGCAAAATTTAATTATAGGTATTCAAAAAAGAAAAAATAGAATAACACTATTTTCCTCACTATTTTTATTAATAATAATCAGTCTATCATTTTTCATTTTACTTATCGGAGATGAAAGTTATTCTTTTTCAACTTTGATTAAAGTCTTAAATAGTGAAACTGTTCCTGGAGCTAGTTTTTCGATTATGGAAATTAGATTACCAAAATTATTAGCAGGAATTATAGCTGGCTGGTCTTTTGGATTGGCAGGATTTATCTTTCAAACTATGTTAAGAAATCCTCTTGCAAGTCCTGATATAATCGGTGTCACAAGTTCTTCATCTATTGCAGCGGTCTTTTGCATATTGGTATTAAAAACAAATAGTTTAACTACTGGAATTATTTCAATAACTTGTGGACTAACATCATCTTTAATATTATTTTTACTAGCTAAAAAAGATGGTTTTTCAGCAGCAAGACTGATAATATTAGGCATTGGTTTTCAAGCTGTCACAAGAGCAGGCACCTCATTTTTATTGTTGAAAGTAGCAAGATATGAATTACAAGAAGTTATGAGATGGCTCAGTGGCTCTTTATCTTTTACAAAGTTAGATGACATACCTCTTGTTCTAATAGTAAGTATTATTGCTACTATATTAGTTTTATTTTTTAATAAAAGACTAGAAATTATTGAACTTGGTGAAGAAATAGCAATCGGACTTGGAGCAAATCCCGAGCTTTCAAGGCTTGTTTTAATTTTTTGCGCTGTATCTTTAACTGCTTTTTCTACTTCAATTACAGGACCAATAGCTTGTATATCTTTTTTAGCTGGTCCCATAGCCTTAAATATTGGCAAGAAAAGAAGCCCAATATTAGCTGGATTGGTTGGAATTTTACTAGTTTTGTTATCAGACATATTCTCTCAAAATATTTTACCAGCTAGATATCCAGTAGGTGTTGTAACTGGCTTGTTAGGTTCACCATACTTAATATACTTACTAATAAAAATGAACAGGAGGAATATATAATGAAAGGTCTGTGGTCAAATAATCTTACCTGCGGTTATGATGAAAAAATAATCTTGGAAAATATAAATATAAAAATACCTGAAGAAAAAATATCAGTTATTATTGGGTCAAATGGTTGTGGGAAATCAACACTCATTAAAACCTTGTCTCGACTTATAAAGCCATTAGAGGGAGAAGTATTGCTCGATAATAAATCAATTAATTCTTATAAAGAAAAAGATTTAGCAAAACACATAGCTATATTACCTCAATCTCCAATAATCCCTGAATCAATAACAGTAGCTGATCTTGTAAGCCGTGGTCGTTTCCCCTACAGAAAGCCTTTTAAGAGTCTTGGAAAAGATGACCTTGAAATAATAAACAGATCAATGGTTAAGGCCAATGTTGAAGATCTAGCAAATAACCTAGTTGAAGAACTTTCTGGGGGTCAAAGGCAAAGAGTATGGATAGCTCTAGCCCTAGCCCAAGATACAAGTATCCTACTTTTAGATGAGCCAACTACTTACTTGGATATCTCATATCAAATAGAACTATTAGACCTCTTGACTGATCTAAACCAAAAATATAAGACAACCATTTGCATGATTTTGCACGATATAAATCTAACAGCAAGATACGCTGATTACCTATTTGCAATTAAAGAAGGTAAACTTGTTGCAGAGGGAAAGCCTGAAGATATACTAAATGATAAACTAGTTAAAGATATCTTTAATCTTGAAGCAAAAATTATACGTGACCCTATTTCCAATTCGCCTCTAATGATTCCTATTGGCAAGCACCATGTTAGCTCTTAATAATTGAATATCGGAATTCATTTAAAAGTCGCAAATTTTGAACTGACCCTCAAAAGTTAGGCCAAAAAACTAACTAAAGGAGGTCAGTTTTTTAATGGCAAATACAGCACAGAATTTAAGATAAAATTAGTAAAAGAATATCATGAATGAAAAATAGGATATAGAGAATAACAGCAATATTAAAAAGATCAGGACTGATAATAAACAAAAAGAAAGTACAACGACTAGTTCAAAAGCTAAAACTTCAAGTAAAAAGTTATTCAAGAAAATCTAGAAAATACTCATCCTACAAAGGACAGGTAGGAAAAATATCGGACAACAAAATAAAAAGAAATATTTATTACCGAAAAAAAGGGGAAATCGAGTCAAGTACCAACAGGCTCATCTATTCCAAAAAGATATTTACTCGATGGAAAAACTCCTAGAATTAGTGCTACAAATATTGACAATGGTATCTTAGGTTACTACGAAGATATAGATGATAAAAATTATAGAGTTTTTGAAAATTTTATATCTGTTTCATTTTTAGGAGCAGTCTTTTATCATAAATATAAAGCAAGCCTAGATATGAAAATTCATTGTTTAAAATTAAAAAATAAAGAATTGAATAAAGAAGTAGCATTCTATTTAACTTCAATTATTAGGCAAGCTTTAAAAAATACTGAATATAAAGATCAAATATCTAGCACAGTATTGCCAGATATCAAAATTAAATTACCGATAGACAGTAGAGGTACTCCAGATTGGAATTACATGGAAAGATATAGAGATAGATAAAGAGAGAGAGGGAGAGATAGATAAAAAGTCCACCCCCATTTTTTATGGAGAATTCAAAAATGTAAGGTTAAGCAAAGAAGAATATAAAAATCTAAAAGAAAAATTAAACTCACACACAGATATAATGATAAATAAACTATCCAGATACATGGAAAGCAGTGGTAAGACCTATCAAAACCACTATGTGACAATCTTAAAATGGTATGAAGAAGATAAAGACAAACTAAGACAGAAAGGTTTAAATAAAAAAATGAATTATGATGTAGGAGAATCTTTATAGATAAAAAGAGGTGGAAAGGCACTATTAAAGACTTTAAGTCTAAAAAGGTATCAAAGTATGCCAGAGATAAAAAAATATAAATATGACACTTTAAAGGCGATTAGAAAATTAAAGAAATGCTAGAAGACTTTTAGATGACAGTTACCAAGAGGGTCTAATTTTCACTGCTACTTATGCAGTGGGAATTTGACCTTTTTATATAAGCAAATTCTATTTCAAAATTGGTTACCAAGAAAGACTTCTTTTCACTGTTAAGTATAAGAGGGTAATTTATAGAATTTTGTTACATTAAGATAAATATTTTCTGATGGTCAAATTTTAAAAAGATTAATAACTCTCGATAAATTTTGAACCTTAACAATTGAATAGACCAAGACAAGACGTTAATTATTTTTGGAGCGTAATAACCTATCCGTCAAGATCTTTCGGCTGAATAATTCGGCAAAAAAAGTTCTGCTAAGTAAAAAGAAAGTGAGCGATAAGTAAGAGTTTGAATATAGGGAGGGATACCCTATCCGCTATGAAGAAAATGAGGATAATGATACTTCTAAGGTTGAAGCCGGCTCATCCGGAATAGAGGCGGAGGTGAGATTCCTATGTTGCTAATCCAAAGCACTTGTCAATGTCAAAAAACTTAATTAAACAAATAATTATTAGATATAAAACTTTAGAGGAGGTATATATTGGACAATGACTGGAATGGATTGGCTGATTTAATAGCAAATCTGATTGCAAAATATGCTGGTGCTTTAGATTTAGATAATCTACCCGATCCAACGCCAGCAAAAAATCAAGAGATGAAAAATAGTTTTGACATGGCAAAAACACAAATTGAGACGGACTAATAAAAGTGTTATAATATACTTGAAATGATAGTCCAAACTTAAATTAAAAAAATTATATATGATATAGAAAAATTATATTGAGGTTAATACTATGTCAAAAGAAAAAATAAAAGTATACCTCTATACACGAGTATCTACGTCAATACAGATAGAGGGGTATTCGTTAGAGGCACAAAAATCACGAATGAAAGCTTTTGCTATTTACAACGATTATGAAATTGTTGGAGAGTATGAAGATGCCGGGAAGTCTGGCAAGTCTATTGAAGGTAGAATACAGTTCAATCGAATGATGGAAGATATAAAATCTGGAAAAGATGGAGTATCTTTTGTTCTTGTGTTTAAGTTATCAAGATTTGCAAGAAATGCCGCTGATGTTCTTTCTACACTTCAGATAATGCAGGATTATGGAGTTAATCTTATCTGCGTTGAAGATGGCATTGATTCATCTAAAGATGCTGGGAAACTAATGATTTCTGTTTTATCAGCTGTGGCTGAAATAGAAAGAGAAAACATCCGTATTCAAACAATGGAAGGTTGCATTCAAAAAGCAAGGGAAGGAAAATGGAATGGTGGCTTTGCTCCGTATGGATATAAACTTGAAGACGGCAAGCTGTTTATAAATGAGGAAGAGGCAGTTGCAATAAGAACGATTTTCGACCAGTATGTAAATACTACGATAGGAGCCAATGGGATATCTAAATACTTAGAGAATCATGGAATTAGAAAAATCCCAAGACAGAATGGTAAGAATCCTTTGTTTGATGCAGGTCTTATAAGAAAGATATTAAAGAATCCTGTATATAATGGGAAAATAGCATTTGGAAGAAGAACTTTAGAAAAAGTTCATGGTACAAGAAATGAATATAAGCAGGTTGAACAAGATGAATATCTAATATCTGAAGGGATACATGAAGCTATAGTTTCCGATGAAGTTTGGTAAGCTGCTCAGGTTAAGCTAAAATCTCAAGCAAAGAAATATGAGCATGTGAATAAAGGAAAAGATACACGCACACACTTGCTTTCTGGAATTGTAAAATGCCCGATATGTGGAGTGGGAATGTTTGGGAACAAGTGTATCAAGAAAAAGAAAGATGGCACAAAGTATAAAGATTTTTATTACTATGGTTGTAACCATAGGCAGATGATAAGAGGTCATAAGTGTACATTCAGTAAGCAAATTAGAGAAGAATTGTTAGATGATGCTGTTGCAGAGGTGATTGTCAAGATAGTAAGTAATCCGAAATTTGCTTCTATGATGCAAGAAAAAATCAACATGAAGGTGGATACCTCTGAAATAGAAAAAGAAATAGATAATTACCAAAAGGA
Organism: Streptococcus pneumoniae; assembly: GCF_001457635.1. Lineage (NCBI taxonomy): Bacteria > Bacillati > Bacillota > Bacilli > Lactobacillales > Streptococcaceae > Streptococcus > Streptococcus pneumoniae. The sequence goes on along the minus strand of NZ_LN831051.1, from coordinate 1,633,488 downwards.
ATTGAGAAAGAGTCATTCTACAAAGTTTAAGCTAATTGAGGAAATAGATAATTTAGATGTTGAAGATAAGCATTATAAGAGAAGGAAACAGGATTTAGATGATAGACTATATCGTATGTATGACAAAATAGATGAATTAGAATCATCACTAATTGATGCGAAAGCAAAGAAACAGACTATTGAAGCTGAAAAGCTTACAGGAGATAACATATATAAGGTTCTGATCTATTTTGATAAGCTCTATAAAGTCATGAATGATGTAGAGCGTAGGCAGTTAATTTCAGCTTTGATTTCTGAAATTCAAGTTTATGAAGAAAAACAATCTAACGGACAATGGCTAAAATCCATTACTTTTAAGCTACCAATTATAGAAGAAAATCTCAACATAGATTTGGACAATGATGAACAAGTTGAATGTGTAAGTTTATTAGAGAAACGTAGTTAATCCTCAAAAGGTTCCCCAAACTTTTTGAGTCCCACTGACGCATCACGCTGAGGCGGTATCACTGCTTGTACGAGTTGAAGCATCAGCGAAGTAAAAGTAGATGTTCAGCCAATGCGACGAGGTGAGACCGAAGGTCGATAAGGTGTGTTCTGGGTATAGGACTCGTAAAGTAAGTAGGAAATATGATGAGATGATACAGAGAGCCTGAATTGGTCAGGTGACGTGCTTATTTACATTAGCCTGATAATGAAAATGGAGAGATTATCGATGGTTATATTGGAATTGTACCAAAATGATTATTCTAAAGATTTAGTAGCATTTGATTCCATAGAAGATGGGAAAGCCTTTGTAGCTCAAATCCCGGGATACACTCTGGAAACAGAAGATGGTTTTGAAGTGGAGTATTTTAATCCTAAAAACATACCGGATTATATGGAAATTATTTTTAACGGAAATATTGTTCCTTTATCTAAATTTATGTTCGATCCTGAGGAAAATGTAAACATTATTTGGAAAGAGATTTCAAATTTATCCCTCAAAAATGATAGAGTGATCGAAGGATATTCAAAAATTGATGCATATGTCGTTAACAACCATGAAGTTAAAGCCTATGTCGAAACAAGAGAAACGAACTATCGTAAAGCAAAAGACTTCTTAGAAAGCCGCGGATATGAAATCGACAGAAGCTTTTTCGGAAGTGAAGACGGTGAAGCGATTCTTTACAGAAAAAAAGGGATCGAAGTTTGGCATTTCTTGTGTCACTTAGACCCAATGTTTGTAGAGATTGAAGATGTAGAAGGATATGTTAAAGAAGAAGTTGGAGAGATTCAATAGTCAACCAAAGTTCCTTGTGAGTATATACCTTTGCTAGTAAAAGAGTCAAAACGTTATAACGAAGGGGGGGGAAGAAAACCCTTGAGTGTAAGTCTTTTTCTTGTTTAGAGGGAAAGTATTAGAGTAGCCGCTCATAATTTATACTAGATTTGATAACTGATTTGAGACAGATTTTATTTCTATAAATATTGTGAAAATTTTTTAATACCAAAGATTTAAAGTTACTGTGTTAAAAATCCTCTCCACTTTTAAACTAATGTATTATAAAAGCCAGTTGACACAAGTGTTACACCTGTGATAGAATTAACTCGAGGTGATGAAAATGGCAACCGATAAAAATAGAATAATGATTAGCTTGGATGATAAAAATCTAGAGAAACTTGAAAATTTAGTAGAAGATGCTAGAGATAGAAGGGGAATGCGACTAACAAAGTCCCAGGTTATTGAATTACTCCTAAATACCGTTGATTATTTCGATGATATTATGGGGGCTATTTACTCAAAAAAATAAGAGCAAAATTGCTATTATTTTTTACAAATTGGTGTAACACTAGTGATATAGGAGTGATGAAATGGTTGTTTATATTAGACAAAGTAAATTACCAAGTGAGGTTTCAATTAATAAATACAATGCTCAAGTAGGTGCCTACTTACAAGGAGAAGAAGTTATTTTATATCAATCTTTTTCTGAAATAAAAGAGTTAACAAGTGAAGATATAGTTGTAGATTATATAATGGAGACTAGAGCATTACTAAAAATGATGGGCTTAAACGTTCCGGTTCATGACTATCCTATTGAGCTTAAAGAGTTTTATGGTCGAAAGATTTATGCTGGTATTTTAGGAGAGATTGTGAATATACCTGATAATTGGGGAAAATTTATTAAGCCTAAAGCTGGTTCAAAAGTCTTTACTGGAAGAGTTGTTAATGGAACCCATGATTTAATAGGTATTGGTCTACCTTTCGACTATCCTATATGGATTAGTGAGGTTGTAGAATTCATAGCTGAATGGCGTTGTTTTGTGTTAGATGGTCGCGTATTAGATGTTCGACCCTATACAGGTGATTATCATGCACAATTTGATGCAAGTGTAATTGATGAAGCGATATCATGTTGGAAAGATGCGCCAATAGCTTATGGACTAGATATCGGTGTTACTCGCGATGGCAGAACACTTGTTGTTGAAGTAAATGATGGTTATGCATTGGGAAATTATGGCCTATCTCCTTTAAAATCAATCAATTTTCATAGAGCTAGGTGGAAAGAAATGGTAAAACCCTATTTTGAAAAAAATGAAATTTTTAAAATCCAACAGGATGTTATTTTCTAAAATAAATATGGTAGATAACCAATATAAAAAGCATCAAAATGAACAAGGAGGAATCTGATGCTTGGAGCAATTATTGGAGATATTGTCGGTTCTGTTTACGAATGGAACAATATCAAAACAAAGGACTTTCCTTTATTTCGGAAGGACTGCTTTTTTACAGATGACACGGTTATGACCTGTGCTGTTGCAGAAGCAATTATGAATGGTGGACAAAAAGACGATTTCATTGACGCGATGAAGAAATATGGCAGAATGTATCCGAATGCTGATTACGGTGCTCGGTTTAATGCATGGCTAAACAGCGATAACCGTGAGCCTTATAATAGCTTTGGGAATGGATCAGCTATGCGTATTTCTCCATGTGCTTGGATCATGGACTGTGGTTTTTATGCGAAAACTGGTATGTGGCCATCATCTAGAGGACTTACGAGTCTTTCTGCAGAGGTAACTCATAATCATCCAGAAGGTGTCAAAGGCGCTATGGCTACAGCTGATGCTATCTTTCTATGTCGTTTTTACTTTGGTGGTTATTGTAGAGAGTACGAGCAATCAATTAACGACAATCCTACAGAGTGTAAAAGACGAATTAAGGATTATATAGAAAAAGAATACGATTACAATCTATCTCAAACTTTAGATGAAATCCGTCCTAACTATCGTTTTAACGAAACATGTCAGGAAACTGTCCCTCAAGCCATTATCGCCTTTCTTGAAAGTAGAGACTTCGAAGATGCGATAAGAAATGCCATCTCACTTGGTGGCGACAGTGATACTCTCGCAGCAATCACTTGTAGCATAGCAGAGGCAGCTTACGGTATTCCTGATTGGATCAAGGATAAGGCCTATTCTTACTTGGATGAACCCTTAAAGGATGTAGTTAGGCGATGGGAAAATAGAATAAAAGCGTATTAATCTCCAGTATGTCAGATTTCTCTTTTCTGTATTTTCATTGTATAATAGGATTACATTTACTTGCATACGACGAAATGTAAACATTTCTGTTTAAAATTAAGGATAAAATCAATGAAAAAAGCAATGGTAATTATCAACCCTACTTCTGGTGGCGAGAAGGCTTTGGATTACAAAGAAAAGCTGGAGAATAAAGCAAAAGAATACTTTGAATATGTTGAAACCAAAATTACCGAAAAAGCGCTGGATGCAACACATTTTGCTGAAGAAGCTTCTCGTGAGCAGTATGATGCAGTGGTTGTGTTTGGTGGAGATGGAACTGTCAATGAAGTCATTTCAGGTATTGATGAGAGAGACTACATTCCTAAGTTAGGGATTATCCCAGGCGGTACGGGTAACCTCATTACAAAACTTTTGGAAATCAATCAAGACATCGATGGCGCAATTGACGAACTGGATTTTGATTTAATCAATAAGATTGATATCGGTAAAGCAAATGACAACTATTTTGGTTATATCTTTAGTATCGGTTCTCTGCCTGAGGCGATTCACAATGTTGAAATAGAGGACAAAACAAAATTCGGTATTTTAACCTATGCTGTAAATACCATGAAGTCTGTCATGACAGATCAGGTCTTTAACATTAAGGTTGAGACAGAAAATGGAAATTATGTTGGTGAAGCTAGCCATGTTTTGGTCCTTTTGACAAATTACTTCGCTGATAAGAAAATCTTTGAAGAAAACAAGGACGGCTATGCCAACATTTTGATTCTGAAAGATGCCTCTATATTCTCCAAATTATCCGTCATTCCTGATTTATTAAAAGGGGATGTTGTCGCAAATGATAATATCGAGTATATCAAAGCGCGTAATATTAAAATCTCTTCAGATAGTGAATTGGAGTCAGATGTTGACGGAGATAAATCAGATAACCTACCTGTAGAAATCAAAGTCCTAGCTCAGCGAGTAGAAGTATTTTCAAAACCGAAAGAGGATTAGTATATAGAGAAAGCCTTTTTTAAGGCTTTTTGTATACTTTAAAAGATAGTTCCTTTAACAACGGACATTCCTTGCAAATAGTTTACAAAAATAGTATACTGGATTCATTGAGTTTGAAAACGTTTGCGTAAAATTTGAATGAATACTTTAGGAGACAAATTGATGGAATTGAGTGCTATTTACCATAGGCCTGAGTCGGAGTATGCCTATCTTTATAAGGATAAGAAACTCCATATTCGAATTCGAACTAAGAAAGGGGACATTGAAAGCATCAACTTGCACTATGGGGACCCTTTTATCTTTATGGAGGAGTTTTATCAGGATACAAAAGAAATGGTCAAGATAACTTCTGGTACCTTATTTGACCATTGGCAGGTTGAAGTGTCAGTTGACTTTGCACGTATCCAGTATCTCTTTGAGCTCAGAGATACAGAAGGTCAAAATATTTTGTATGGCGATAAAGGGTGTGTGGAAAATTCTCTAGAAAATCTTCATGCAATTGGGAATGGATTTAAGTTGCCTTATCTTCAAGATTGATGCCTGCAAGGTTCCTGACTGGGTTTCAAATACGGTATGGTATCAGATATTTCCTGAAAGATTTGCCAATGGCAATGCTCTATTAAACCCAGAAGGGACTTTAGACTGGGATTCATCTGTCACACCTAAGAGCGATGATTTCTTTGGTGGTGATTTACAGGGGATTATTGATCATATGGATTACTTGCAAGACTTGGGTATTACTGGACTATATCTTTGTCCCATCTTTGAATCTACAAGCAATCACAAGTACAATACGACAGATTACTTTGAAATTGACCGTCATTTTGGAGACAAGGAGACCTTTCGGGAACTGGTGGATCAAGCGCATCATCGTGGCATGAAAGTCATGCTGGATGCGGTATTTAATCATATTGGTTCGCAATCTCTTCAATGGAAAAATGTCGTCAAAAATGGTGAACAGTCTGCTTATAAGGATTGGTTCCATATTCAACAATTCCCAGTGACAACTGAAAAGCTAGTTAATAAGAGAGACTTACCCTATCATGTTTTTGGTTTCGAGGACTATATGCCTAAGCTAAATACAGCCAATCCAGAGGTCAAGAATTATCTTTTAAAGGTTGCGACTTATTGGATTGAAGAGTTTAATATCGATGCTTGGCGTTTGGATGTGGCTAATGAGATTGACCATCAGTTCTGGAAGGATTTTCGTAAGGCAGTTTTAGCTAAAAATCCTGATCTTTATATCCTAGGAGAAGTCTGGCATACATCTCAGCCTTGGCTAAATGGAGATGAGTTCCATGCCATCATGAATTATCCTTTATCTGATAGTATCAAGGACTATTTCTTACGAGGAATTAAGAAGACAGACCAGTTCATCGATGAAATCAATGGAGAGTCTATGTATTACAAGCAGCAGATTTCAGAGGTCATGTTTAATCTCTTGGATTCACATGATACAGAGCGAATCCTGTGGACGGCCAATGAAGATGTTCAACTGGTTAAATCAGCCTTAGCCTTTCTCTTTTTACAAAAAGGAACACCGTGCATTTATTACGGAACCGAGCTAGCCTTGACTGGAGGACCAGATCCAGATTGTCGTCGTTGTATGCCTTGGGAACGTGTATCAAGTGACAATGATATGCTGAACTTTATGAAGAGGCTGATTAAGATTCGGAAATACGCGTCAGTAATTATTTCGCATGGCAAGTATAGCCTTCAAGAAATCAAATCTGATTTAGTAGCTCTGGAATGGAAATACGAAGGACGGATCCTCAAAGCAATATTCAACCAATCAACAGAAGATTATCTTTTAGAGAAAGAAGCAGTAGCACTAGCAAGCAATTGCCAAGAATTGGAGAATCAGCTTGTCATCTCTCCAGATGGATTTGTGATTTTCTAAAAACTAGTTGATGAAGATTATGGTACATTTCATATCTTATATAGTATAATAAGGCTAGTTACTAAACTTGTAAAGGAGAACTTAAATGAATTGTAGAGGACATGAAACAAGACAAAGAATTGTTAGAGATTTTGAAGTTTAGCCTAAAGCACATATTAAGCTGTTAGCAAATCAACAAAAACATAGTGATGCAGGAGCAACTATTGAAGATGAATATTATGTATTTATCGCTGAGAGTAAAATTGATGGCAAGAAGGAAGTTATTCAGTGTTGCATGGGTGCGGCAAGGGATTTTTTAGAACTAATTAATCACAAAGGGCTACCTCTTTTTAATCCACTTGTAGGTGATTCTCATGTAAATAATAGACAAGAATATGACAATACAGGGAGTGGAAATTTACAACCTGAAAAGTGGAATGAAACTGCAAAGCAGCTTTATAATGCTATAATGTGGTTGATTATTTTATGGAATGCTAAGCCGGATACACCTTTATTTAATTTTAAAGACGAAGTAATTAAGTATAAAACATATGAGCCTTTTGAAAGCAGTATAAAAAGAGTAAATACTACTATAAAGAAAGGTAGTAAAGGGAAAACTCTGACTGAGATGATTAATGGCTACAGAGCGGATAACGATATTAGAGATGAAATTTGTAACTTTAATATTCTGAAAAATAAAATTCGTGATATGAAAGACCAACAAGGAAATACAATGGAATCTTACTTTTAGTTATTGTTGAATTTTGGGTATTCTATAAAATATCCTAATTGAGATTTAAATAGTAGACTATACAATATAGTTAAAATATCAGTAAAAACAACACTTTATTGAGGTATTGGATACGCTTTGCTAATAGCCTAATAATCACATGTGGAGTGTTGCTACAACGAAAAAGGTGATAATCCTTGATTTCAAGCTATTTTATAAGCATTTTGTCTTTGTAGATAAAGGCAATTTTGACAATAAAAATCCTAAAAGGTGAATCGTTATAGATGTATTTGTAGATATCGTTTGCGCATCGAAAAAATTAATACAAGAATAAATATTTATGGCTCTTTAGGTGACTTTTATAGAAGTAAAGTTTAGGATAGAAAAACAAGAAATAACGCACCAAAATTGGTGTATTATGCTTTTTTATGCTATAATGGATTTATAAAAATAAAGGAGTTTGCTATGATTGGAAAGAACATAAAATCCTTACGTAAAACACATGACTTAACACAACCCGAATTTGCACGAATTATAGGAATTTCTCGAAATAGCTTGAGTCGTTATGAAAATGGAACGAGTTCAGTCTCTACGGAATTAATTGACATCATTTGTCAGAAGTTTAATGTATCTTATGTCGATATTGTAGGAGAAGATAAAATGCTCAATCCTGTTGAAGATTATGAATTGACTTTGAAAATTGAAATTGTGAAAGAAAGAGGTGCTAATCTATTATCTCGACTCTATCGTTATCAAGATAGTCAGGGAATTAGCATTGATGATGAATCTAATCCTTGGATTTTAATGAGTGATGATCTATCTGACTTGATTCATACGAATATCTATTTAGTAGAAACTTTTGATGAAATAGAGAGATATAGTGGCTATTTGGATGGAATTGAACGTATGTTAGAGATATCTGAAAAGCGGATGGTAGCTTAATGGAAATCCAAGATTATACTGATAGTGAATTCAAACATGCTTTAGCAAGGAATCTTCGTTCACTGACAAGAGGAAAAAAGTCCAGTAAACAACCTATAGCGATTTTGCTTGGAGGTCAAAGTGGTGCCGGTAAGACTACAATTCATCGTATTAAACAGAAAGAATTTCAAGGAAATATTGTTATCATAGATGGTGATAGTTTTCGTTCTCAGCATCCACACTATTTAGAACTGCAGCAAGAATATGGCAAAGACAGTGTAGAATATACCAAAGATTTTGCAGGAAAAATGGTAGAGTCTTTAGTAACAAAATTGAGTAGTTTGAGATACAATCTTTTGATAGAGGGAACTTTACGAACAGTTGATGTTCCAAAGAAAACGGCACAACTCTTGAAAAATAAGGGATATGAAGTACAATTAGCCTTGATTGCGACAAAGCCTAAGCTGTCCTATCTGAGCACTCTTATTCGATACGAAGAACTGTACGCTATCAATCCAAATCAAGCACGCGCAACACCAAAAGAACATCATGATTTCATTGTAAATCATCTAGTTGATAATACACGACAATTGGAAGAACTAGCTATTTTTGAAAGAATTCAAATTTACCAACGAGATAGAAGTTGTGTATATGATTCAAAAGAAAATACAACTTCAGCAGCAGATGTTCTTCATGAGTTATTGTTTGGAGAGTGGAGTCAGGTAGAAAAGGAGATGTTGAGGGTAGGGGAAAAGAGACTTAATGAATTACTTGAAAAATAAACAATTGATATTTTTAGGAGAGTAGAAATGAGAGGGTTTAATAACAAGATAAAGTCTGTTTATCAAGAACTAACAAATTCCAAAGAGAAATTCGGTAGCTTTCACAAGACTTTAATTCATTTGCATACACCTGTTTCTTATGATTACAAGCTATTTTCTAATTGGACTGCAACGAAATATAGAAAAATTACTGAAGATGAACTATATGATATATTTTTTGAAAATAAGAAAATAAAAGTTGATAAGACAATTTTTTTTAGTAATTTTGATAAGGTTGTTTTTTCTAGTTCAAAAGAATATATTAGTTTTCTTATGTTAGCAGAGGCAATCATAAAAAATGGAATAGAAATAGTTGTAGTAACTGATCATAATACTACCAAAGGTATTAAAAAGTTACAAATGGCAGTCTCAATCATAATGAAAAATTATCCGATTTATGATATACATCCTCATATTTTACATGGAGTAGAAATTAGTGCAGCAGATAAATTGCATATTGTATGTATATATGATTATGAACAAGAATCATGGGTTAATCAATGGTTAAGTGAAAATATTATAAGTAAGAAAGATGGAAGTTATCAACATTCACTGACTATAATGAAGGATTTCAATAATCAAAAAATAGTTAACTATATTGCTCATTTCAATAGTTATGACATTTTGAAAAAAGGTTCTCACTTATCAGGTGCATATAAACGAAAAATTTTTTCTAAAGAAAATACACGATTTTTGGAGTTTAATATTAACTCGAAAGAATCTTCGCAACAACTTGATATTCTCTATAAAGAAGTTGGTGTATTAAGTTTGGGACAAAAAGTTGTAGCCATGCTTGATTTTTTATTAGCATATAGTGACTATTCTAAAGACTTCAGACCATTGATTATTGATCAGCCTGAAGACAATCTAGACAATCGTTATATTTACAGGCATTTAGTTCAGCAGTTTAGAGATGTGAAAGCTCAACGTCAAATTATTTTAGCAACACATAATGCTACAATTGTAACAAATTCTATGACAGATCAAGTTGTTATTATGGAGTCAGATGGAGTTAACGGATGGATTGAATCACAGGGATATGTTAGTGAAAAATATATAAAAAATCATATCATCAATCAATTAGAGGGAGGAAAAGATTCCTTCAAGCATAAAATGTCTATATATGAGACGGCTTTATCAGAGTAGAGTCAGAAAAAGTAGGTTAGAAATTTAGCCTACTTTTTTCTTTGTTCGACAGGCATAGTGTACATCTGAGGTCCAAGTCCTCTGTGGATATTTGCTGCAGATGAAACCAATAGCGACTCCTAAGCCTGAATATCGTGAGGTAGGGGGGATAGGAAGGAATTAGCGAAATCAAGGTTCTACAAACAGAATCGTGACTTGAAGCCATATATAGCGGATGAGGAACTCTAAAATCCAAATAGGTGTCGTAACCTATATACGTAAATTACGAGAGTAAACTAGGAAAGATGTACGGCTTATTCCGTGAGCGTTTAGGACGTAGTACAACGAATCATGGGAGTCAGCTGAACACATAGTATTGAAGAAATTTCTGTAATGGAAATGGAGCGAAGAAGTGAACAATTAAATGAATACCTCTCTAATTAAATTTGTCAATTCTAATTCCTGGTATGAAAAGACAGTGACCTAAAAATGTAAACGATGGGAGCTGATCATAAATATAGGACGGTACATGCAGTGGTGTTAGAGATTAGTCCCTACTTGATTTGTGATAACTTCCCCAACTTTCTTCTGCTATACTTTTCTCAACTTTTAAAAATCCAACTAAGAATTTTACCTGGGAGTTTGGGGGCGTAGCCACCAAGTTATCTTATGGTTAGCTGTCAAAACTGGAAGGTTTTGGTTAGCTGGCGATATGATTTTTTGGGTATTGTGACCACAATGCCTGAGCTCGCAAAGACCGAACAAGGACTTTAAGAAATTTCCCGTATGACACACGGGGTCGGGGTTTACCCGAGAAAGGATGAAAGTGAGGAAAAGAGATGTCTGAACAGTACCGTGACATTCGAAAAGAGGTAAATCTAACCGCAGATGAGCTAAAACAGATTGAAAAAATGATGGAGGTTGATAATTATCGTCACTTTTCACCATTCGTCAGGGATAAAATTTTGATGACTGATGACAAACAGTTAGCTGCCAAAGAATGGTTTTCCCTTTGGCAGTCTCAAAAGTTTGAACAGATCAGTCGAGATGTGCATTTGGTTTTGATTATCGCAAGAGAGAATCATCAAGTGACTCAAGAGCACGTCTCAATCTTATTGACTTGTGTTCAAGAATTAATTGTAGAAGTCAATCAAGCTCAGCCACTCAGTCGTGAATTCTGTGAAAAATATATGGGATAGGAGACTGCTATGGTTTATCGTTATCGTACTAATCTAAAAAAATATTTCTAACTGATTCAGAATTGAATTAATTAAATGATCGTATTACTAAGAGTCACTGTCAAAATTTCTCAGTCTACGCCAGAAAAGTTTTGCTTAATCCCAATATGTCATTTGTCACGATTAACACTGATACTTATGAACAGTTAGTGTTTGAATTGAGGAGGATTGGAAATAACATCAATCAAATTGCGCGTGCGATTAATCAAAGCCATCTGATTTCTCAGGACCAATTACAAGAATTGAGTAAAGGAGTCGGAGAGTTAATTAAGGAAGTGGACAAAGAATTTCAAGTGGAGGTGAAAAGACTGAAGGAGTTTCATGGTAGTTACTAAATACTTTGCGACGCACGGAAAAAAATATCGTAGGCGTTTGATTAAATATATCCTCAATCCAGATAAAACAGATAATCTAAAATTAGTATCTGATTTTGGCATGAGTAATTACTTAGATTTTCCTAGCCATGCAGAAATGGTAGAAATGTACAATGTTAACTTTACTAATAACGACAAGTTGTACGAGTCCAGAAATGACCGACAAGAAAAACACCAACAAACTATTCATGCCCATCATCTCATCCAATCATTTTCTCCTGAAGATAATCTGACACCTGAAGAAATTAACCGCATTGGTTATGAGACCATGATGGAATTGACAGGAGGTCGTTTTAAGTTTATCGTAGCAACTCACACAGACAAAGATCATGTTCATAATCACATCCTAATTAACGCTATTGACCGCAATTCAGATAAAAAGTTGATATGGAACTATGCCTTGGAACGAAACCTCCGTATGATTTCAGACCGTATTTCTAAAATGGCTGGTGCAAAAATTATTGAGAAACGTTATTCCTATCGAGATTATAAAAAATATAAGGAATCTAGTCATAAATTTGAATTGAAACAACGTCTTTATTTTTTGCTTCAGCAATCTAAATCGTTTGATGATTTTTTAGAGAAAGCAAAGCAGTTGCATGTTCAGATTGATTTTAGTCAAAAGCATAGCCGTTTTTTGATGACAGATAGAACGATGATAAAACCAATTCGAGGTCGCCAACTTAGTAAACGAGATTTATATGATGAAGACTTTTTTAAAACATATTTTGCCAAACAAGAGATTGAAAGTCATTTAGAATTTTTGTTGAACCGTGTCAATTCTTTAGAAGAGTTAATAACAAAAGCAAAAGAATTGAATCTAACCATTGACTTAAAACAAAAAAATGTAACTTTTATCCTGGAAGAAGATAATCAAAAGATAAGTTTGGGTCATAAAAAAATAAGTGATAAGAAATTATATGATGTCAAATTTTTTCAAGATTATTTTAAAAATAAGGAAGTCGTTGCTTCAGAAGGATTAGAGAATTTATAGGAACAGTACCATGCTTTCCAAGAAGAACGAGATAAGGATAAAGTATCCACTGAAGAGATTGAGGAAGCCTTTGAGATATTTAAGGAAAAGAGAGATGCTGTTCGTGAATTTGAAGTGGAACTTGCAGAGAACCAAATAGAGAAGCTAGTTGATGAGGGAATTTATATCAAAGTGTCTTTTGGTATTAAGCAGAGTGGTCTTATTTTCATTCCCAATTATCAATTGGATACTATGGAAGAAGACAATCAGAAAAAATATAAAGTCTACATTCGAGAAACGTCTTCTTACTTTGTCTATAATAAAGAAAACATGGATAATAATTGTTTCATCAAGGGTAGGACCTTAATCAGACAATTGAGCAACGATAGCCAAAAACTCCCCTATAGACGACCAACTTTAAAAAGTCTTCAAGAGAAGATTTCTAAAATTAATCTTATGATTGAACTATCTAACACGAACAAACAATACCAAGAAATCAAAGATGAGCTTGTATTAGAAATTGCAGAGATTGATATGCAGCTAGAAGAAACCCAAGAAAAAATCGCCACCTTAAACAAGATGGCGGAAGTCCTTATCAATTTGAAGAGTGAAGATCATGAGACTAGAAAATTAGCTAAGTATGATTTTGACCAAATGAACATGACGGAATCAATAATGTTAGATCGACTCAATACGGATATTTTAAAATTACAACAGGAACTTGGTAATGAAATTAATAAATATGAGGAGATAGCTAGAAGATTGGATTTGTTTGTGAAAATTATTAATACCAATAAATTTACAGTTCTAAAATTTCACGAGAATGCCTTACTAGAATAATATTATTTACGACTAATTAGTTAAAAGATAGAGAATAATTTCATTTATTTTTTATTTACTAGTTTATTAAAATGGTCAGTATAGTGTAATTTTAACTTGTATTCTCCTAAAATATCGAGAACTTGTATAGCTTGTTTCATTGTTTCAATACCACTACTTAATTGACGTTTAAATTCATAGTAACCGGTTGCATAGAGAAAAACTGTCTGTTCATAAAAGTTTAATTCATTCTCTAACAATCCCTTTATCTCATTAATTAAATAAGAGCAATTAGAAAATTCTTCTTTATCTATGCTGAGAATGAAACAATTTATAGCTAGCTGAGTGACAATCCGCTTATTTGTTTTATTTAGAGATGAGTAAATATAATTATTTAACATTTCTTTAGTTAAGTAAGAAGTAGGAGTTGTAGTTAATTGTTCGTACACAGTTACCTAATAAAATAATCTCATAATAACCCCATTTTTCAACTTTAAAGAGATAATCTGCTAGTTGAAGTAATTCATCATCTGATGGAATGATTCTTGAATCCATTGTGTGTAAAATGGATTTTACCATTGTTTTTTCAAAAGAATCTAAAGTGTAATTTGAGGAATCCGAAAGTAGAGATTGTATATTATTGATGTTTTGTAATGAATATTGTTTACGGATATACTGTATTAAGTTGGCAAATGACTCAGTTTTTGTATAGTCTTCATCGTGTAAAATAAGAAACTCATCCAAAGTAATGTGTAATTTGTCTAAAATATTGATCAGTCGGATACATGATATCTCTGACTCTCCACGTTCAAATCGGGATATTTGCGATTTTGAAAGATGCTCATCAGCAACAGAGCATAGACTGATTTGTTTGCCTTTACGAACTTTTCTAAGTGTGATGCCAAGTTTTGATTTCATAGTTTTTCCCATTTTCCCAACAAAAAGTTAACTTAGTTTTATTTATTGTACAATAAATAAAAATTGAAAGGAAGTCTAAATATGAAGAAAATTTCAAAATTTTTCCCAATTTTGATGCTAGTGATGGACATTATCATTATTGTTGGTGGTTAAATCACTTAGGTGTACACCTAAGTCTTTAGAGTATCTAAAGACTATACTTACTAGCTAAAACATATTTAAGTTAAATCGTAAAATTTTAGAGAGTGGTGAGACTTTGAAACATAAAAAAGTATTAATTATAGGGTATGGTATAATGACTCGGGGTATATTAAAAATCCTGAAACAGTCGAAAAAATATAATATATACCTATATAGTAGGCATCTAAATTCAACAATAAATGGAATAATATTTATTAGAGAAGATGAATTACCTGATGCTATAAATCAGGTTGATTTTATAATCACTTGTTTTAGTAATCATATTGAAACGGATAATTTCATTAATGAGTTTTTATTAAATATACAATCACTTCGTAAAACCATAGTAATTGATTTTACAACCTCCAGGATTGATTGCGTTGAAAAATTTAAAAAAACTGTTGAAATTAAAGGGGGATACTATATAGAGGCTCCTTTCACAGGAGGTAAGTTAGGAAGTAATAGTGGTCAACTATCAATTTTTTTACATATTGATGAAGGTGTAAACTATAATAAAAAGGAGTTAATGGAATTATTAAAATTAATTTCAAAAAAAATATACTTTTTTGAAAAGAGTACGGAACCAACAAAATTCAAGTTAATTTATAACTCGTGGGGAGCGTATTTGCTTTACTCTATTAAGCTATTCAACCCTTTACAGTATGATTTTTCACCAAAGTCTCTAGAGGTAGCGAATACAATCGTATGTAATGATGGTTGGATGAGTTTAGTATGCAACTCCAAATTAGAACAGATCAATGATCAAGATTTTGATGACATACACTTTAGAGTAGAATATATGGTAAAAGATTTAGAATATGCTAATTTTTCAGTCTTTCATGATGAAGTGAAAGAAATAAATTATTTATTACAGCAATATAGGGATTGCTTAGTAACTGATAGTGGAAAAGATTATACGGTAATAGGAAAGTATGATAACTTATAGGAATGACTTGCTGTCTAAAGAATTAGATATACTAATTTCATTTTTTAAAAAATGCGAGGTAGGAAAAATTTCACTCGTTATTACTGGTTCCTTGGCAAGAGGTAATCCAAGAATCAAGGATGGGAAATTAGAATCGGATATTGATATTCTAGTTATAGTAGACAGTATTCAGCAATTAATTAGTATAAAAAAGACTTTAGAGGGAAGGTTTCACTTTGTACATAAAATTTCTTTGATTTTTTGTTTGAAGGAAAGAATAAATCGAAGTCGTTATCGTGGAATTATTAATAGTATTAGAAGTGTAGATAATCTTTTAGTAGATAATCTGCATATAAAAAATCAAATAATAGAAGCTTTAGACTCACCTACCAATATTGTGGAGCAGACTCGCTCTATGATTCAGGAATTTTGTTATTATTCATCAAAATATTTAATTTCAAAGAATAATTATTTGGAATTAAAACTAGAAAAGTATTGGAAGGAGATTGCAACATTAAATCATATCGATAAAAAGATAAAACACCTAGATTTTGAAAGAATATTTGCTGTTTTAAAAGAACACAAAATACAAATTTTGGATTCAAGTGAATATTTTTTCCAAAATGTAAAAACTTCTGAGAATATTTATTTAGAGATGAGGGATTTAGTATCTTTGGAAAATCAAGGATTAGACTTTGAACATTGTATTTTGAGCTTGGGGGAAAGATGATAATAAATACATTAGGACCAACTGCAACAGATTGTTTTTATGCAATAAATCGTATAAAATTAAAAGTAGATGTGATTGTACTGTATGATAGTTTTGATAGTATAGTTAATTGCTTTGATAAATTAAAAGGGCAATATATATTATTACCTGTAGCTTTCGAGAGTAGTATTAAAAATTATAGTTGGAAAGATTTCAACTTTGAATATCATAAGCGGATTGAAATTGTGGATTCTTTTCACTCTTTTACTAAGGGAATGGTTCTAATCGAGAATTGTAATTATAAAATTAATAGGGCGATTATCCAACCTGCAACTGAGATTTTGATGTTAAACTATTTAAAGAAAAAAAGTATGGATCTGAGGATAGATTTTACCCATAGTAAAGTTATGGCAAATAAAAAATTTCTGGAAGAAGGTTATCGTTTTTCAATAGTAAGCCAAGAAACGATAATTAATAATGATGATATTATTATTTGTGAAACTTTCTCTCCAGAAATGATTTGGTGCTTATATAGAGTGAAAGGATAGAAAATGTTTTCTGAAATTATTAAGAAATATGATATTGTTACACTGAAAGATAGTGGTTTTTTGAGAGGTGATTGGTTCATAGGTTCAGCGTTAATGGCTCATGACTATGAAAGCCTTAAGGAAGGGATATATTTCTATCCCCAGGAAACAATTTGGACAAGAATCTTGGATTTAGAATATATAAATCCGTATTGGGAAATATATAATCAAACTTATAATTTCTTATTAGTTAATAAACAAGATTCATTAGCAATGAATTTTTTAACTAGTCTTCTAAGAGAAATAGAAGTTATTTCGTCTAAAACATTAGATTTTGTTGTTATTACTTCAAACGAACACCTAATTAGGAATTTAATTGATAGAGACTATTATATTATTACAAAAGAGATTCCATTTTTTATTGAAAACTCAAAAGTTGGAAATTATTTTAAAATTTTTGTGAAAAATGGAGGACAGTTTATTCCTATAATTGACTGTACGGAATTTAAGATTCAGTCTAAGAAATATTTTGAGATAAATATTAATAAATTCTACCTGAAACTTTTGGATTACTTTCTTCATGGAGAGATTCCAGAAAAATTTAAATTTTTTGGAAATACCTCTAATTTCAATATAGAAAGCTTGTTTCTAGAATTTATTGATAGCCAAGAAAATATTCGAGTAGTTTCCTTGTTGGATTGTCTTATTCAATTATCCTCTAAAAATATTGAAATTTCAGGAAATTATAAAGGGCACACAGTGAAAAAAATACTAAAAAAATTCGCTTTATACTCAGTAATTACCAAACTTGATATAACGAAAGTAAATCATTTATTGAGAAATGATTATATCTACTTTTTAATGAAGGAAATTGACAATATTACTAAAAAATATCCAAAGTTAATTCAAAAGTACCCTAGAGATATCTTGAGTGATAGGTATGGAATAACAAATGAAGTATATAGATACTTAATCGGAGAGAATTTACATATAAAAATTAATCATAAATTAGATGAGGTTAGATATTTTACAGATATTCCATTTATTGATACTTCACTTTCTATTGAAGAGTTTGACAAAATAGTTTCTAAAATATTAAAAATTAAAGTGGGAGGGTAACTATGATAAGATTACCAAATAAATTTAAAGGTAATAATATAACTCTAGAAGTTAAACTAAATAAAGCAGTTGATGCTAGTGTATTATACCCAGATGTTAAGTCTCTAGATCAAGAATTGTATCGACAACTACAATCAGTAGAATCATTCTATCTTACCTTTTCTGATATGTATTCAGAAATTAATGAAAATAATGAAATCTTATATACAGAAATAATCTTTAAGATACCTCTTTGTATTGGAGAAGATTATTTTAATTTTCCGGTTGTATCATATGTTTCAAATCCCTATTCGTTAATAAGAGGATTTTATCTAGGTTTTCATAAGGAATTGGACTGTAACTATGTATTTGATGATGTAGAGCTTCATTTTTTTAGGGAAGGGATTTGTGAATTTAACTTCGAATTTAAAAATCAAAATTCAATCATTACAGCAGAATTACCAAGGGAGTATAACTATCCCTTGATCTTGTTTAATAATTCCAATCTGGTTAATCAATATGGAAAATATACTTTGTTAGACATAGACAAATATAAATTAGAGTCTAGAAAGATTTTTGAATTTCCAGAAATTTCTATCGGTAACTTTCTTGGAAGTGAAGCAAAATCAAATAGGGTAATTTTTAGCCAAGATAAATTTCAAATTAATGGCATAAAGAATATGGAGGTAAATTAGCATGAAATCATTATTAATAACAGGTGGAGCAGGATACATAGGATCACATACAGTTTTGGACTTGTTAGATAATAATTATGAAGTAACAATCATTGATGATTTGAGTAACTCTAAGAAAAAAGTTATTGAGTCTATTAAGCAGATATCCAAGAAGAGTAGAAATCTTCATTTTTATAAAATTGATTTAAAAAATGAAGAAAAATTGGAAAATGTTTTTAAGAGACATAATTTTGATGGAGTAATTCATTTTGCAGGGTATAAAGCTGTTGGAGAATCCGTGGTTGAACCATTGAAGTATTATGAAAATAATTTATTATCAACTATAAATATTTTAAAACTAATGAAAAAATATAAGGTATTTAATTTTGTGTTTAGTTCATCAGCTACTGTATACGAAAGTACTCCTATCATGCCATTCTATGAGACTAATCCATTAAAAGCTTCAAACCCGTATGGGAGAACAAAACAGTATATAGAAGTACTTTTAAATGATTTGTTTATTTCGAATTCAAATTGGAAAATTGTTTGTCTGAGGTATTTTAATCCATTGGGTGCACATGAAAGTGGTGATTTAGGAGAGGATCCAAATGGAATTCCGAATAATCTTGTTCCTTACATTACACAAGTTGCAATTGGAAAATTACCATATTTAAATATATTCGGAGTTGATTACAGTACTCCTGATGGGACTTGTATAAGGGACTATGTTCACGTTAACGATTTAGCAGACGGACACAGAAAAGCATTAGAGTATATTTTTAATACAGATGAAGGTTTATATGAAGTAATCAATTTAGGAAGTGGTGTTGGTTTTAGTGTATTTGAAATCCTACACAGCTTAGAGAGTGTCATAGGCTCGTATATTCCATATAAGATAACTTCAAGGAGAGCAGGAGATATGGACGTTTCAATTGCAGATATTTCAAAAGCAGAAGAGCTACTGGGATGGAAGCCAAGGTATGATATTATGAAAATGTGCCAAGATACGTGGAAATGGCAACAGAAACATCCAAATGGATATGATGACTAATAATTGAAAGGATTGGGATTAACATGCATATAGTATTATTTAGATATTCTGCACGGGTTGTTAAACTAAAATATCTGTATAACAGAAATGTAGTAATTATTGCACCTGAGGTTCAAAGAAAAAAATATGAAGATTATCTAGCTGAAGGAAATAATCTACCTAAGGTCATTTTTTTAGAAGATTTTATTCTACCAAATATCATCTTAGAAATTAGAAGGATAAGTCAAAATACAGAAGTTGAGAGTATTACAACCTTGAGTGAGGAAGACATGGATATAGTAGGTTTTTTGAATGATCATTTTGTAGAAAAAAATACTCACTCTGTGTCTAATTTATTATTTAAAGACAAATACTTCATGCGTTCATTTTTAGTTGGAGTAGTAAATCAACCGTATTTTAGGCTTTTAGAATCAGAAAATGATTTACGTGTTTTTTGGAATAATTGTAAATCTTCTGCTGCAATTTTAAAACCTAGAAATGAAGCAGGAAGTAATGGAATAAAAAAAGTTTACCCTAACGAGAAAATTGATTCAGTGTATTTTGAAAAAAACTATATTATAGAGGAATACATTGATATCGATAACATGATAACATGTGATGGTTATTCAATTGGAAGTGAGATTAAGCGATTTTATGTTCACGAATATGAGGAACTATTGTTCAATACCTTAAGTTCTAGTGGATATTATCTTGTAAGGACTAGTTCGTTATATAATGATAGTGAAAAAATTGAATACATAGAAAAAGCATTGGAAGAATGTCGCAAAGTTTTGAATGTTTTTTCTATCAATTCTGAAATAACCCCTTTTCATTTTGAATGGTTCCTTGAATTATCAACTGGTAAAATAGTCTTTTGTGAAGTTGGAAAAAGATTTGGAGGGGGAGATATTCCCCAGTTAATTGAGGATAGTCATGGAGTTGATGTAATTAAAGAATATTGGGATATTTTGACTAATTCACAAGGATTGAAAAAAATAAATTTTTCTAAAGTGATTTCTAGACCTGCTAATATCTCAGCAACGTTTGCTTTATATAGAAAGCAAGGTAAGGTTATCGAGGTACCTGATGAAAAAGAATTGGCTTGGGCAAAAAAAGTGTACATATTTATTAAACCAAATACTTACTATAAAGTATCTGAAAATGTAGTCGAAAATTCAATGTTTGTCCAATTTAATTGCAAAAATAGTTGTGAATTTGAGAAAAGGTTAGATGAACTTAAGCACATATCACAAAAGTTTAAATATGTGATTACTGATTCGGGAGAATAAAATGATTAGAGAAGAACATCACAATATTCTATCCATTGTAGCTAGTAGGATGATATCTCGAATCGGAGATATCATGTTTGATTTCGCCAATAATACCTTTCTTGCTGGTCTTAATCCAACATCTCTATCAGTGGTTGCAATTTATCAATCATTAGAAAGTATGATAGGTGTTCTATTTAATTTATTTGGTGGAGTTATTGCAGATAGTTTCAAGCGGAAAAAAATTATTATTACTACAAATATCTTATGTGGTATTGCTTGCATAACTCTTTCATTTATATCCCAAGAAAAATGGTTGGTTTATGCGATAGTCATAACAAATGTCATTTTGGCTTTTATGAGTGCTTTTTCAGGGCCATCATACAAAGCTTTTACGAAAGAAATTGTAAAAAAGGACAGTATATCATAACTTAATTCATTGCTAGAAACAACAAGTACTGTGATTAAAGTAACAATTCCTATGATTGCAATTTTCTTATATAAGTTACTTGGAATACATGGTGTGTTATTACTAGATGGATTATCGTTTTTAATTGCTGCCTCACTAATTTTCTTCATTACTCCTGTAAATGAGGAGGTGGATACAAAAGAGAATATGACGATAAGAGGAATCTTTGATGATTTAAAAATAGGATTTACGTATGTATATAGTCATAAACAAATTCTCACTATAATTGCCCTTTCAGCACTTGTTAACTTTTTCCTAGCAGCCTATAATTTGTTGCTGCCATACAGTAATCAAATGTTTGGAAGTATTTCAAGTGGGCTATATGGAACCTTTTTAACAGCCGAAGCGATTGGTGGCTTTATTGGTGCGATATTAAGTGGATTTATCAATAAATCCTTGTCAAGCAAACGTTTAATGCTCTTTTTAGCATATTCAGGTTTGATGTTAATGCTAACAGCGCCGATCTATTATATGTTCCGCAACGTCATTATTTTAGCCTTTACTCCAGCATTATTTAGTCTATTTCTTTCCATTTTTAATATCCAATTTTTCTCTATTGTTCAAAGAGACGTAGATAATGAGTTTCTTGGCAGAGTATTTGGAATCATCTTTACGGTAGCTATTCTTTTT
This sequence comes from Streptococcus pneumoniae, assembly GCF_001457635.1. Lineage (NCBI taxonomy): Bacteria > Bacillati > Bacillota > Bacilli > Lactobacillales > Streptococcaceae > Streptococcus > Streptococcus pneumoniae. Next base: position 1,611,662 of record NZ_LN831051.1, on the reverse strand, counting down.
ATGCCACTAGGTACTGTTTTTTTCTCAGTAGTTTTAAATCCTAACAATACTTTTAATTTTTTTATTATTGGTGTATCTATTACGATATTATCGCTAATATTTAGCACGCTATTGAAGAGGTATGATAGAAGTTGATAGATGATAAAAAATAGCTGATATAGAGAATTTAGAGCGCCTTTGGAATATATTTTTGGAATTTAATCAATCACAGTTGAATGTGAAGGGCAATCCTTTTTAGAAGAATACAATCAAGATACCATTATGCTATTTCTTTAGTTCAGTTAAAATATTGAGAAGTATTACTTTTATTGAAAAAGCATCACAAAGGACTCCAATTAATTTTTAATGATTTTTCTAATCTAATTTTGTGGTTATTGACAAATAAAGTCTAGTTAATTGCTTTGAAATCCATGGAGTGGTCTATATACATCTGTTAATGCAACGGAAAATTTTATTGATAAGTAGGGGGTGGCTATTATTCAGCTTTTAGGTTCTGAAAGTAAGAGATTCACATTAGAAATATCATGTTGACCATTTTTCAATTTGCTGGTTAGTAGTAATCTGGACATCATTAATCCCTTCCTTAACAAAATTATGTGACTTTTGTTACCGGATTACTGCTGATTTTTTAATAGCTTATAACATCTTTAGACGGTTAATAGATTTTGACCGTCTTTCTTAATATTGTCTTACCTATAATAGATATGCTTATGAGATATGTTTAATAAATTAATTTTAGTTCAAAATGTCCAGTTTGGACACTTTGAATGATTTCTTAGTTTTATATATTATACTTTTCTCAGGAGAAAGCTAGATGTACAGACGTTTGAGAGATTTGAGGGAAGATCACGATTTGACCCAAAAACAAATAGCTAAAATACTTTCGTTTACAGACTCAGCTTATGCTAAAATTGAACGGGGTGAGCATACGTTAACAGCAGATATATTGGTAACTCTCTCAAACTTTTACGATGTCAGTACAGACTACCTATTGGGATTGACGGATTTTCCTGATAAAATTCGCTTTAGAAAATAATCTCCTCAATTTCATAGAGTGTGAAAATGCGAAGATTTTTTTTATTTGTTCTTTGACAATTGAATAGTCCAAAATGGTACTTTCCTCATTTGTGGAGCAGATTTGAATGGTTCGCCATGATAAGAGCGATATTAAAACCATCAATAAAATAGAGCGATACTTTATATGCCATGATACAAATGATATACAATGATACTTCTGACCGTTCAGGCTGCCACCGTAAAAGAGCAGCAAGTGAAATTCTTATGATGACTTCATCAGTCATGCCATGTTGAATGTGTGAGTTTGTTAGATAAACGCAATTAATCCTCAAAAGGTTCCCCGAACCTTTTGAGTTCTACAGACGCATCACGTGGAGTGTGTAAGCTTGTTGCTAAAAGCGTAAAAACCTTGGAACGAAAGGAATAATAGACTTCCTGCGAAACAAAAATATAATACAATAAAACTATGAATGATGAAGCAAGTAAACAATTGAGCGATAGCCGTTTCAAGATCCTTGTAGGTGTTCAGCGCACGACTTTTGAAGAGATGTTAGCGGTGTTAAAAACAGCTTATCAACGTAAACGCGCAAAAGGTGGACGAAAAAGCAAATTAAGCCTAGACGATCTCCTTATGGTAACTATTCAATACATGCGAGAATAGCGCACTTATGAACAAATTGCGGCTGATTTTGGCATTCACGAAAGCAACATAATTAGTCGGAGTCAATGGATTGAAGCAACTCTTATTCAAAATGGTTTTACGATTTCAAATTCTGCCTTAATTCTGTAAAAACAGTAAAATTCGAAGGATTGTAAGGTAAGAGTTTTTTTCTTTCTGAAAAAATGGTATAATAGCAATCAAAACTAGAAAATAAAACGGAATTTGGAACAGATTTGTCTGTATCCTAGTAGAGTGGTGATACTATGAAGATTAGTAAGAGGCACTTATTAAATTATTCCATCTTGATTCCCTACTTGCTTTTATCTATTTTGGGCTTGATTGTGGTCTATTCGACCACCAGTGCTATTTTAATTGAAGAAGGCAAGAGCGCCTTGCAGTTGGTTCGAAACCAAGGAATCTTTTGGATTGTTAGTTTGATACTGATTGCCTTAATTTATAAATTGAGACTAGATTTTTTGAGAAATGAGCGACTAATCATTTTAGTTATATTAATAGAAATGCTTTTATTGTTCTTGGCTCGTTTTATTGGTATTTCAGTAAACGGGGCATACGGTTGGATTTCGGTTGCAGGAGTAACTATTCAGCCAGCTGAGTACTTAAAAATCATTATTATTTGGTATTTAGCTCACCGATTCTCCAAACAGCAAGAAGAAATAGCTACTTATGATTTTCAAGTTTTGACTCAAAATCAATGGCTTCCCCGTGCTTTTAATGATTGGCGATTCGTTCTCCTAGTTCTGATTGGAAGTTTGGGAATTTTCCCTGATTTAGGAAATGCGACTATTTTAGTCTTGGTTTCCTTGATTATGTATACAGTTAGTGGAATCGCTTATCGCTGGTTTTCAACCATTCTGGCGCTCGTATCTGCCACTTCTGTCTTTGTCTTGACCACTATCAGCCTAATCGGTGTTGAGACCTTTTCAAAAATTCCAGTATTTGGCTATGTAGCCAAGCGCTTTAGTGCCTTTTTTAATCCTTTTGCCGATCGTGCTGATGCAGGTCACCAGTTAGCTAATTCTTATTTTGCCATGGTCAATGGCGGTTGGTTTGGTCTAGGTCTTGGAAACTCGATTGAAAAACGAGGTTATTTGCCAGAAGCTCATACAGACTTTGTCTTTTCTATCGTGATTGAAGAATTTGGCTTTGTTGGTGCCAGTCTTATTTTAGCTCTCTTGTTTTTCATGATTTTGCGGATTATCTTGGTCGGTATCCGAGCGGAGAATCCTTTCAATGCCATGGTTGCACTCGGTGTCGGAGGGATGATGTTGGTTCAGGTATTTGTCAATATCGGAGGGATTTCGGGCTTGATTCCATCTACAGGAGTGACTTTCCCCTTCTTATCCCAGGGTGGAAATAGTCTTCTAGTCTTATCAGTGGCAGTAGCCTTTGTCTTAAATATTGATGCCAGTGAAAAACGCGCTAAATTGTACCGAGAATTGGAAAATCAACCAATGAACCTTCTGTTGAAGTAGGATAAAGAAAGGATAGTTTATGTCTCTTCAAAAATTAGAAAATTATAGTAATAAAAGTGTTGTGCAAGAAGAAGTCTTGATTCTAACAGAATTACTGGAAGATATTACTAAAAATATGCTTGCCCCAGAGACCTTTGAAAAAATAATACAGTTGAAAGAATTATCAACGCAGGAAGATTATCAAGGTCTAAACCGTCTAGTGACTAGCTTATCAAATGATGAAATGGTCTATATTTCACGCTATTTCTCTATCTTGCCTCTTTTGATTAATATTTCAGAGGATGTGGATTTAGCTTATGAAATCAATCATCAAAATAATATTGATCAGGACTATTTAGGTAAATTATCTACAACGATTAAATTGGTAGCAGAAAAGGAAAATGCCGTTGAGATCCTAGAACACTTGAATGTTGTCCCTGTTTTGACAGCCCATCCAACACAAGTGCAACGCAAAAGTATGTTGGATTTAACAAATCATATTCATAGTCTTTTGCGTAAATACCGTGATGTTAAGTTGGGGTTGATCAATAAAGATAAATGGTACAATGATTTGCGTCGTTACATCGAAATTATCATGCAGACAGACATGATTCGTGAGAAAAAATTAAAAGTGACTAACGAAATCACGAATGCTATGGAATATTATAACAGCTCCTTTTTGAAAGCTGTACCTCATTTGACGACGGAGTATAAGCGCTTAGCGCAAGCGCATGGTCTGAATTTAAAACAGGCTAAACCAATCACCATGGGTATGTGGATAGGTGGTGACCGTGATGGAAATCCATTTGTTACAGCAAAGACCTTGAAGCAGTCTGCACTCACTCAGTGTGAAGTCATCATGAACTACTATGATAAAAAGATTTACCAACTTTATCGTGAATTTTCTCTTTCAACTAGCATTGTCAACGTCAGCAAGCAAGTCAGAGAAATGGCTCGTCAATCCAAGGATAACTCGATTTACCGCGAAAAAGAGCTTTACCGTCGTGCCTTGTTTGATATTCAATCAAAAATTCAGGCAACTAAAACCTATCTGATTGAGGATGAAGAAGTTGGGACTCGTTATGAAACCGCCAATGATTTCTACAAGGATTTGATTGCCATTCGAGATTCTCTACTAGAAAATAAGGGCGAGTCCTTGATTTCAGGTGATTTTGTGGAATTATTGCAGGCAGTAGAGATATTTGGTTTTTACTTAGCATCAATTGATATGCGACAAGACTCTAGCGTCTATGAAGCCTGTGTGGCAGAACTCTTGAAATCAGCAGGAATTCATTCTCGTTATAGCGAGTTGAGCGAAGAAGAAAAGTGTGACCTTCTCTTGAAAGAATTAGAAGAAGATCCCCGAATTCTTTCTGCGACTCACGCAGAAAAATCAGAATTATTAGCAAAAGAATTAGCTATTTTTAAGACGGCTCGTGTTTTGAAAGATAAGTTGGGAGATGATGTCATCCGTCAGACCATCATTTCACATGCAACCAACCTTTCTGATATGCTAGAATTAGCTATTCTGTTAAAAGAAGTAGGACTGGTGGATACGGAAAGGGCGCGTGTTCAGATTGTTCCCCTTTTTGAAACAATTGAAGACTTGGATCATTCAGAGGAAACAATGAGAAAATATCTTTCTCTTAGCCTTGCCAAAAAATGGATTGACTCACGAAATAACTACCAAGAAATCATGCTTGGCTACTCTGACAGTAATAAAGATGGCGGTTACTTGTCATCATGTTGGACCCTCTACAAGGCTCAACAACAATTGACTGCTATTGGAGATGAATTTGGCGTTAAGGTTACCTTCTTCCATGGTCGTGGTGGTACTGTCGGTCGTGGTGGTGGGCCAACCTATGAAGCCATTACATCTCAACCGCTCAAGTCTATCAAGGATCGTATCCGTTTGACGGAGCAGGGTGAAGTAATTGGGAATAAATACGGTAACAAAGACGCCGCTTACTATAACCTTGAAATGCTAGTATCGGCAGCTATTAACCGTATGATTACTCAGAAGAAGAGCGATACCAATACCCCAAATCGTTATGAAGCCATTATGGATCAAGTAGTGGACCGTAGTTACGATATCTACCGTGATTTGGTCTTTGGTAATGAGCATTTCTATGATTATTTCTTCGAGTCAAGTCCAATCAAGGCTATTTCAAGTTTTAATATTGGTTCTCGTCCAGCCGCTCGTAAGACTATTACTGAAATCGGTGGTTTGCGTGCCATCCCTTGGGTATTCTCATGGTCACAGAGTCGTGTTATGTTCCCTGGATGGTACGGGGTTGGTTCAAGCTTCAAGGAATTTATCAATAAAAATCCAGAGAATATTGCTATCTTACGAGATATGTACCAAAATTGGCCTTTCTTCCAATCGCTTCTTTCAAATGTTGATATGGTTTTGTCAAAATCAAATATGAATATTGCTTTTGAATATGCTAAACTTTGTGAAGACGAGCAAGTTAAGGCCATCTATGAGACTATTTTAAATGAATGGCAAGTTACTAAGAACGTTATCTTGGCTATTGAAGGACATGACGAACTCTTAGCTGACAATCCATATCTAAAAGCTAGTCTGGATTACCGTATGCCTTACTTTAATATTCTCAACTATATTCAGTTGGAGTTGATTAAACGCCAACGTCGTGGAGAATTGTCCAGTGATCAAGAACGATTGATTCATATCACGATCAACGGAATTGCGACAGGATTGCGTAATTCAGGTTGATAATTTTCAAGAGTGAATGCTAAAAGTGAATATCAAAAAAATTCTAATAGACTATTGACAAGTAGTTTAAAAATGATATAATTTAACCATTCAGAAAAGTAATCATACAAACTTTTTAGAGAGTCTGTGGTAGCTGAAAACAGATAAGTGGCGATGATGAAAATTGGGCTGAATGCTATTTAGAATTTGAAATTATAAAAATTCGGTAAGCACACCTTACAGTGCATCTCGTTATTGCGAGACTGAGCGATAGGGAAATTCCCTATAATTGAGGTGGTACCGCGCATCGACGTCCTCACACAAGTTTTTTGTGTGAGGATTTTTTTGATGGAGGTTAGTATGGAAAGAAAACGATGGCGTCGCTTGTTTAGATAAGTGAAATATGTTAAAGGAAATAAAAAGGAGAAACAGAATGAAAAATAAACGTTTAATTGGAATTATTGCTGCATTAGCAGTCTTAGTAGCAGGAAGCTTGATTTATTCTTCAATGAATAAATCAGAAGTTCAGAATAATAAGGATGAGAAGAAAATAACCAAGATTGGTGTGCTTCAATTTGTGAGCCATCCATCCCTTGATTTGATTTATAAAGGGATCCAAGATGGACTTGCAGAAGAAGGATATAAAGATGATCAAGTTAAAATTGATTTTATGAACTCAGAAGGTGACCAAAGTAAGGTTGCGACAATGAGTAAACAATTGGTTGCAAATGGGAATGACCTTGTGGTTGGTATCGCAACACCAGCAGCCCAAGGGTTGGCTAGTGCAACAAAAGACCTACCGGTTATCATGGCCGCTATTACAGACCCAATTGGTGCTAACTTGGTTAAAGATTTGAAAAAACCAGGTGGCAACGTTACAGGGGTATCTGACCACAATCCAGCTCAACAACAAGTTGAACTCATCAAGGCTCTGACACCGAATGTGAAAACAATCGGAGCTCTTTACTCAAGTAGCGAAGACAATTCAAAAACACAGGTCGAAGAATTTAAGGCTTATGCTGAAAAAGCAGGTCTGACAGTGGAAACATTTGCAGTTCCTTCAACAAATGAAATTGCCTCAACTGTCACTGTTATGACTAGCAAGGTAGATGCTATTTGGGTTCCAATTGATAACACCATTGCATCAGGATTTCCAACGGTTGTCTCTAGCAATCAAAGTTCTAAGAAACCAGTTTATCCCAGTGCGACAGCTATGGTAGAAGTAGGTGGTTTGGCATCAGTTGTAATTGACCAACATGACCTTGGTGTGGCAACAGGTAAAATGATTGTGCAAGTCTTGAAAGGTGCAAAACCAGCCGATACCCCAGTCAATGTCTTTTCAATTGGTAAGTCAGTCATCAATAAAAAAATAGCACAAGAACTAGGTATTACTATTCCTGAGTCTGTTCTCAAAGAAGCAGGACAAGTCATCGAATAAATAAGGTAGGGGGGAGGAGACTCTTCCCATTTTTTAAAAAGATGAATATAGAAAGGATTAAATAAAATATGATTGTTTCCATTATTTCTCAAGGATTTGTCTGGGCTATTCTAGGTCTGGGAATCTTTATGACATTTAGGATTTTAAACTTTCCAGATATGACGACAGAAGGTTCCTTCCCTCTTGGGGGAGCTGTTGCTGTCACTTTGATAACCAAAGGCGTGAACCCATTTTTAGCGACACTTGTTGCTGTAGGAGCAGGTTGTTTGGCTGGAATGGCAGCAGGCCTTCTTTATACAAAAGGGAAGATCCCAACCTTGCTCTCAGGGATTTTGGTGATGACTTCTTGTCACTCAATCATGCTCTTGATTATGGGACGTGCGAATTTAGGCCTGCTTGGAACCAAGCAAATTCAGGATGTTTTGCCTTTTGATTCGGATTTGAATCAACTCTTGACAGGTCTCATCTTTGTGAGTATTGTTATTGCTCTCATGCTCTTTTTCTTGGACACTAAACTCGGACAAGCCTATATTGCTACAGGGGATAATCCTGATATGGCTAGAAGTTTCGGGATTCATACTGGACGCATGGAGCTCATGGGCTTGGTCTTATCAAATGGTGTGATTGCCCTTGCAGGTGCCCTCATTGCTCAGCAAGAAGGCTATGCCGATGTGTCTCGAGGGATCGGGGTTATCGTTGTGGGGCTTGCAAGTTTGATTATTGGAGAAGTTATTTTCAAGAGTTTGAGCTTGGCAGAGCGTTTGGTTACTATCGTTGTAGGTTCTATCGCTTATCAATTTTTAGTGTGGGCAGTTATCGCACTTGGCTTTAATACAAGTTACCTTCGTTTATACAGTGCCTTGATTTTAGCAGTCTGCCTCATGATTCCAACATTTAAGCAAACAATCTTGAAAGGAGCCAAGTTAAGCAAATGACAGCAATTGTAGAATTAAAAAATGCAACCAAAATCGTTAAAAATGGCTTTGATGAAGAAAAGATTATTTTAAATGATGTTTCCTTAGAAATTTTTGAACGGGACTTTATCACGATTTTGGGCGGAAATGGTGCTGGAAAATCAACTCTCTTTAACACTATAGCAGGGACCTTATCACTAACTAGTGGAACTATCCGTATTTTAGGTGAAGATCTCACTAAGTTTTCACCCGAGAAGCGTGCCAAGTACCTGTCTCGTGTCTTCCAAGATCCAAAGATGGGGACAGCTCCCCGTATGACGGTCGCTGAAAATCTTTTAATCGCCAAGTTTCGTGGTGAAAAGCGTGGATTGTTACCAAGACGCTTGACTAGCTATAAGGATGAATTTCAGGCAACCATTGAAAAAGTAGGAAATGGTCTTGAGAAACACTTGAATACACCGATTGAGTTCTTATCAGGTGGACAAAGACAGGCTTTGAGTCTCTTGATGGCAACCTTGAAGCGACCTGAATTACTCCTGTTAGATGAGCATACTGCTGCCCTGGATCCAAAGACTAGTGTTGCTTTGATGGAATTGACAGATGAATTTGTTAAGAAAGATCAGCTAACAGCCCTTATGATTACTCATCATATGGAAGATGCTCTCAAATACGGCAATCGCTTGATTGTCATGAAAGAAGGACGGATTATCCAAGATTTAAACCAAGAAGAAAAAGCAAAAATGAAAATCTCTGATTATTATCAACTCTTTGAATAAAGTAGGGAAAATGAGTGAAATGGTTTACTTTTTTTCTGAAATAAAGTATACTATATAAAGTAAACTATGATAACATGGAGGTATTGTGTATGGTTGACAAACAAGTCATTGAAGAAATCAAAAACAATGCCAACATTGTGGAAGTCATAGGAGATGTGATTTCTTTACAAAAGGCAGGACGGAACTATCTAGGGCTCTGTCCTTTTCATGGTGAAAAAACACCTTCTTTCAACGTTGTAGAGGACAAGCAGTTTTACCACTGTTTTGGTTGTGGTCGCTCAGGTGATGTCTTTAAATTCATCGAGGAGTACCAAGGGGTTACCTTTATGGAGGCTGTCCAAATCTTAGGTCAGCGTGTCGGGATTGAGGTTGAAAAACCGCTTTATAGTGAACAGAAGCCAGCCTCGCCTCACCAAGCTCTTTATGATATGCACGAAGATGCAGCCAAATTTTACCATGCTATTCTCATGACAACGACTATGGGCGAAGAGGCCAGAAATTACCTTTATCAGCGGGGTTTGACAGATGAAGTGCTTAAACATTTTTGGATTGGTTTAGCACCTCCAGAACGAAACTATCTCTATCAACGTTTGTCTGATCAGTATCGTGAAGAAGATTTACTGGATTCAGGCCTGTTTTATCTCTCGGATGCCAATCAATTTGTAGACACCTTTCACAATCGCATTATGTTTCCCCTGACAAATGACCAAGGAAAGGTCATTGCCTTCTCAGGTCGTATCTGGCAAAAAACAGATTCACAAACTTCTAAGTATAAAAACAGCCGATCGACTGCAATTTTTAACAAAAGTTACGAATTATATCATATGGATAGGGCAAAAAAATCTTCTGGAAAAACTAGTGAGATTTACCTGATGGAAGGATTCATGGATGTTATTGCAGCCTATCAGGCTGGAATCGAAAATGCTGTGGCGTCGATGGGAACGGCCTTGAGTCGAGAGCATGTTGAGCATCTGAAAAGGTTAACCAAGAAATTGGTTCTTGTTTACGATGGAGATAAGGCTGGGCAAGCCGCGATATTGAAAGCATTGGATGAAATTGGTGATATGCCTGTGCAAATCGTTAGCATGCCTGATAACTTGGATCCTGATGAGTATCTACAAAAAAATGGTCCAGAAGACTTGGCCTATCTATTAACGAAAACTCGTATTAGTCCGATTGAGTTCTACATTCATCAGTACAAACCTGAAAACAGTGAAAATCTGCAGGCTCAGATTGAGTTTATTGAAAAAATAGCTCCCTTGATTGTTCAAGAAAAGTCCATCGCTGCTCAAAACAGCTATATTCATATTTTAGCTGACAGTCTGGCGTCCTTTGATTATGCCCAGATTGAGCAGATTGTTAATGAGAGTCGTCAGGTGCAAAGGCAGAATCGCATGGAAGGAATTTCCAGACCGACGCCAATCACCATGCCTATCACCAAGCAGTTATCGGCTATTATGAGGGCAGAAGCCCATCTACTCTATCGGATGATGGAATCCCCTCTTGTTTTGAACGATTACCGTTTGCGAGAAGACTTTGCATTTGCTACACCTGAATTTCAGGTCTTATATGACTTGCTTGGCCAGTATGGAAATCTTCCTCCAGAAGTTTTAGCAGAGCAGACAGAGGAAGTTGAAAGAGCTTGGTACCAAGTTTTAGCTCAGGATTTGCCTGCTGAGATATCGCCGCAGGAACTTAGTGAAGTAGAGATGACTCGAAACAAGGCTCTCTTGAATCAGGACAATATGAGAATCAAAAAGAAGGTGCAGGAAGCTAGCCATGTAGGAGATACAGATACAGCCCTAGAAGAATTGGAACGTTTAATTTCCCAAAAGAGAAGAATGGAGTAATAATGGCAACAAAACAAAAAGAAGTAACAACATTTGACGTACAGGTAGCAGAATTTATCCGTAATCATAAGCAAAAAGGGACAGCAACAGATGATGAAATCAATGCAAGTCTGGTTATTCCTTTTACCTTGGACGCTGATGGGATTGAAGATCTCTTGCAACGGATTCAGGATGCAGGCATTTCTATCACAGATAACGAAGGAAATCCAAGTGCGCGTGTTCTTAGCAATGAAGAAGAACCAGAACTCAGCGATGAGGACTTGGTTGGGTCAACTTCTGCTAAGGTCAATGACCCTGTCCGTATGTACTTGAAAGAAATAGGGGTCGTTCCTCTCTTGACCAATGAAGAGGAGAAAGAGTTGGCACTGGCTGTTGAAGCTGGCGATATCGAAGCCAAACAACGTCTTGCGGAAGCCAATCTTCGTTTGGTTGTTTCTATTGCCAAACGCTATGTCGGTCGTGGCATGCAGTTCCTTGACTTGATTCAAGAAGGAAATATGGGCTTGATGAAGGCGGTTGACAAGTTTGACTATTCTAAAGGGTTCAAGTTTTCAACTTATGCAACTTGGTGGATTCGTCAGGCTATCACTCGTGCTATTGCGGATCAAGCTCGTACCATCCGTATCCCAGTTCACATGGTTGAAACTATCAATAAATTGGTTCGTGAACAGCGGAATCTCCTTCAAGAATTGGGGCAAGATCCGACACCAGAACAGATTGCTGAACGAATGGATATGACACCTGATAAGGTTCGTGAAATCTTGAAGATTGCCCAAGAACCAGTATCTCTTGAAACTCCTATCGGTGAAGAGGACGATAGCCACCTTGGAGACTTTATCGAAGATGAAGTGATTGAAAATCCAGTGGATTATACGACTCGTATCGTCTTGCGTGAGCAATTGGATGAAATCTTAGATACTCTTACAGACCGTGAAGAAAATGTTCTGCGTCTACGTTTTGGACTAGATGATGGAAAAATGCGCACACTTGAAGATGTGGGGAAAGTCTTTAACGTAACTCGTGAGCGTATCCGTCAGATTGAAGCAAAGGCTTTGAGAAAACTACGCCAACCAAGCCGCAGCAAACCGCTTCGTGATTTTATTGAAGACTAAGAGTGAGGAAAATATGGCTTATACAGAAGAGCAAATTGAAAACATCAAAACACGGATTTTAACAGCCTTGGAAGAAGTCATCGACCCTGAGTTGGGAATCGATATTGTCAATCTTGGTTTGATCTATGAGATTCGTTTTGACGGTGACACAGGGCAAACAGAGATTGACATGACTTTGACAACTATGGGTTGTCCCTTAGCAGACCTTTTGACAGACCAGATTTATGATGCTATGATAGAGGTTCCAGAAGTAACGGATACTGAGGTTAAATTAGTCTGGTATCCAGCCTGGACAGTTGAAAAAATGAGTCGCTATGCCCGCATTGCCCTAGGCATTAAGTAAACATATAAAAGCATGTGAGAGACTGTTGGAAAAGCGAGGAAATTTCCCCTCTTTTCCTCTAGTCTCTCCTTTCTTTTGCTGATTTTATTCAAAGAAAATGATATAATAGTAGTTATGGAGAAAAAGAAATTACGCATCAATATGTTGAGTTCAAGTGAGAAAGTAGCAGGACAGGGAGTTTCAGGTGCTTACCGTGAATTAGTTCGTCTTCTTCACCGTGCTGCCAAGGACCAATTGATTGTTACAGAAAATCTTCCAATCGAGGCAGATGTGACTCACTTTCATACGATTGATTTTCCCTATTATTTATCAACCTTCCAAAAGAAACGCTCAGGGAGAAAGATTGGCTATGTGCATTTCTTGCCAGCTACACTTGAGGGAAGTTTGAAAATTCCATTTTTCTTAAAGGGAATTGTGAAACGCTATGTATTTTCTTTTTACAACCGGATGGAGCACTTGGTTGTGGTCAATCCTATGTTTATTGAGGATTTGGTAGCAGCTGGTATTCCACGTGAAAAAGTAACCTATATTCCTAACTTTGTCAACAAGGAAAAATGGCATCCTCTACCACAAGAAGAGGTAGTTAGACTGCGCACAGATCTTGGTCTTAGTGACAATCAGTTTATCGTAGTAGGTGCTGGGCAAGTTCAGAAACGTAAAGGGATTGATGACTTTATCCGTCTGGCTGAGGAATTGCCTCAGATTACCTTTATCTGGGCTGGTGGCTTCTCTTTTGGTGGTATGACAGATGGTTATGAACACTATAAGAAAATTATGGAAAATCCCCCTAAAAATTTGATTTTTCCAGGCATTGTATCGCCAGAGCGGATGCGCGAATTGTATGCTCTAGCGGATCTTTTCTTGTTGCCTAGTTACAATGAGCTCTTTCCTATGACTATTTTAGAAGCTGCGAGTTGTGAGGCTCCTATTATGTTGCGTGATTTAGATCTCTATAAGGTGATTTTGGAGGGAAATTATCGGGCGACAGCGGGTAGAGAAGAGATGAAAGAGGCTATTTTGGAATATCAAGCAAATCCTGCTGCCTTAAAAGATCTCAAAGAAAAGGCTAAGAATATTTCCAGAGAGTATTCTGAAGAGCATCTGTTACAAATCTGGTTGGACTTTTATGAGAAACAAGCCGCTTTAGGGAGAAAGTAAAAAGTGAGGTAATCTATGCGAATTGGTTTATTTACAGATACCTATTTTCCTCAGGTTTCTGGTGTTGCGACCAGTATTCGAACCTTGAAAACAGAACTTGAAAAGCAGGGACATGCTGTTTTTATCTTTACGACGACAGATAAGGATGTCAATCGCTACGAAGATTGGCAAATTATCCGCATTCCAAGTGTTCCTTTCTTTGCTTTTAAGGATCGTCGCTTTGCCTACCGAGGTTTTAGCAAGGCACTTGAAATTGCTAAACAGTATCAGCTAGATATTATCCATACTCAGACAGAATTTTCTCTTGGCCTGTTGGGGATTTGGATTGCGCGTGAATTGAAAATTCCAGTCATCCATACCTATCACACCCAGTATGAAGACTATGTCCATTATATTGCTAAGGGGATGTTGATCCGGCCGAGTATGGTCAAGTATCTGGTTAGAGGTTTCCTGCATGATGTGGATGGGGTTATTTGTCCTAGTGAGATTGTCCGTGACTTGCTATCTGATTATAAGGTCAAGGTTGAAAAACGGGTCATTCCTACTGGGATTGAATTAGCCAAGTTTGAGCGTCCGGAAATCAAGCAGGAAAATTTGAAAGAACTGCGTAGTAAACTAGGGATTCAAGATGGTGAAAAGACGTTGCTTAGTCTTTCGAGAATCTCCTATGAAAAAAATATTCAAGCAGTTTTAGCAGCCTTTGCTGATGTTCTGAAAGAGGAAGACAAGGTTAAACTGGTAGTAGCTGGGGATGGCCCTTATCTGAATGACCTCAAAGAGCAAGCTCAGAACCTAGAGATTCAAGACTCAGTCATCTTTACAGGGATGATTGCTCCTAGTGAGACGGCTCTTTACTATAAAGCGGCGGATTTCTTCATTTCGGCATCGACAAGCGAAACGCAAGGTTTGACCTACTTGGAAAGCTTAGCCAGTGGAACACCTGTCATTGCTCACGGAAATCCTTATTTGAACAACCTCATCAGTGATAAAATGTTTGGAACCTTGTACTATGGAGAACATGATTTGGCTGGTGCTATTTTGGAAGCCCTGATTGCAACACCAGACATGAACGAGCATACCTTATCAGAGAAATTGTATGAGATTTCAGCGGAGAACTTTGGGAAACGAGTGCATGAGTTTTATCTGGATGCTATTATTTCAAATAACTTCCAGAAAGATTTGGCTAAAGATGATACGGTCAGTCAGCGTATCTTTAAGACAGTTTTGTATCTTCCGCAACAGGTGGTTGCTGTACCTGTAAAAGGTTCTAGACGCATGTTGAAGGCTTCAAAAACACAGTTGATCAGTATGAGAGACTATTGGAAAGACCATGAAGAATAGAAAGAGGAACAGCTATGAAAAAAACAATTAATGAGAAGCGGTCGTGATAAAAAGATTGCGGGTGTTTGTGCTGGGGTGGCCCATTATCTGGATATGGATCCGACTATCGTTCGAGTCATTTGGGGTGTTCTTACTTGCTGTTACGGAGCTGGAATTGTAGCTTACATTATTTTATGGATTATCGCACCAGTAGCAACTGACTATTGAAAACTAGCTCAATTCATGCTAAGATAATAGAAAATAGAATGTAACGAAGGAGAGAAAAATGGCATTTGGAGATAATGGAAATCGTAAAAAAACTATGTTTGAGAAAATAACCTTGTTTATCGTGATTATCATGCTAGTAGCAAGTTTATTGGGAATTTTTGCAACTGCAATTGGTGCCCTCAGTAATCTATAAAATAGATTCAAGAAAATTTAGTGACTGGGATTTCCCAGCCCTTTTTTAAAGTGAGAAGAAATAATGAGTATGTTTTTAGATACAGCTAAGATTAAGGTCAAGGCTGGTAATGGTGGCGATGGTATGGTTGCCTTTCGTCGTGAAAAATATGTCCCTAATGGAGGCCCTTGGGGTGGTGATGGTGGTCGTGGAGGCAATGTGGTCTTCGTTGTAGACGAAGGACTACGTACCTTGATGGATTTCCGCTACAATCGTCATTTCAAGGCTGATTCTGGTGAAAAAGGGATGACCAAAGGGATGCATGGTCGTGGTGCTGAGGACCTTAGAGTTCGAGTACCACAAGGTACGACTGTTCGTGATGCGGAGACTGGCAAGGTTTTAACAGATTTGATTGAACATGGGCAAGAATTTATCGTTGCCCACGCTGGTCGTGGTGGACGTGGAAATATTCGTTTCGCGACACCAAAAAATCCTGCACCGGAAATCTCTGAAAATGGAGAACCAGGTCAGGAACGTGAGTTACAATTGGAACTAAAAATCTTGGCAGATGTCGGTTTAGTAGGATTCCCATCTGTAGGGAAGTCAACACTTTTAAGTGTTATTACCTCAGCTAAGCCTAAAATTGGTGCCTACCACTTTACCACTATTGTACCAAATTTAGGTATGGTTCGCACCCAATCAGGTGAATCCTTTGCAGTAGCCGACTTGCCAGGTTTGATTGAAGGGGCTAGTCAAGGTGTTGGTTTGGGAACTCAGTTCCTCCGTCATATCGAGCGTACACGTGTTATCCTTCACATCATTGATATGTCAGCTAGCGAAGGCCGTGATCCATATGAGGATTACCTAGCTATCAATAAAGAGCTGGAGTCTTACAATCTTCGCCTCATGGAGCGTCCACAGATTATTGTAGCTAATAAGATGGACATGCCTGAGAGTCAGGAAAATCTTGAAGAATTTAAGAAAAAATTGGCTGAAAATTATGATGAATTTGAAGAGTTACCAGCTATCTTCCCAATTTCTGGATTGACCAAGCAAGGTCTGGCAACACTTTTAGATGCTACAGCTGAATTGTTAGACAAGACACCAGAATTTTTGCTCTACGACGAGTCCGATATGGAAGAAGAAGCTTACTATGGATTTGACGAAGAAGAAAAAGCCTTTGAAATTAGTCGTGATGACGATGCGACATGGGTACTTTCTGGTGAAAAACTCATGAAACTCTTTAATATGACCAACTTTGATCGTGATGAATCTGTCATGAAATTTGCCCGTCAGCTTCGTGGTATGGGGGTTGATGAAGCCCTTCGTGCGCGTGGAGCTAAAGATGGGGATTTGGTCCGCATTGGTAAATTTGAGTTTGAATTTGTAGACTAGGAGACTGGTATGGGAGATAAACCGATATCTTTCCGAGATGCGGATGGTAATTTTGTTTCCGCCGCAGACGTTTGGAATGAAAAGAAATTGGAAGAACTATTTAATCGTCTCAATCCAAATCGTGCCTTGAGATTGGCACGAACTAAAAAGGAAAATCCATCTCAGTAAAGAAGCTAAAAAATCCGGCTCTTTGTCAATTGTAGTGGGTTGAAGTCAGCTAAGCTCGAGAAAGGACAAATTTTGTCCTTTCTTTTTTGATATTCAGAGCGATAAAAATCCGTTTTTTGAAGTTTTCAAAGTTTCGAAAACCAAAGGCATTGCGCTTGATAAGTTTGATGAGATTATTGGTCGCTTCCAGTTTGGCATTAGAATAGTGTAGTTGAAGGGCGTTGACAATCTTTTCTTTATCTTTGAGGAAGGTTTTAAAGACAGTCTGAAAAATAGGATGAACCTGCTTAAGATTGTCCTCAATAAGCCCGAAAAATTTCTCTGGTTCCTTATTCTGGAAGTGAAAAAGCAAGAGTTGATAGAGCTGATAGTGATGTTTCAAGTCTTGTGAATAGCTCAAAAGCTTGTCTAAAATCTCTTTATTGGTTAAATGTATACGAAAAGTAGGACGATAAAATCGCTTATCACTCAGTTTACGGCTATCCTGTTGTATGAGCTTCCAGTAGCGCTTGATAGCCTTGTATTCATGGAATTTTCGATGAAACTGATTCATGATTTGAACACGCACACGACTCATAGCACGGCTAAGATGTTGTACAATGTGAAAGCGAAGCTGTTTAGCCAAGCCATAGTAAGGGCTAAACATATCCATAGTAATAATTTTGACGCGACATCGGACAACTCTATCGTAGCGAAGAAAGTGATTTCGAATGATAGCTTGTGTTCTTCCCTCAAGAACAGTGATGATATTGAGATTGTTAAAATCTTGCGCAATGAAGCTCATCTTTCCCTTTGTAAAAGCATACTCATCCCAAGACATAATCTCAGGAAGACAAGAAAAATCATGTTTAAAGTGAAAATCATTGAGCTTACGAATAACAGTTGAAGTTGAGATGGAAAGCTGATGGGCAATATCAGTCATAGAAATCTTTTCAATTAACTTTTGAGCAATCTTTTGGTTGATGATACGAGGGATTTGGTGATTCTTCTTGACGATAGAAGTTTCAGCGACCATCATTTTAGAACAATGATAGCACTTGAAACGACGCTTTCTAAGGAGAATTCTAGTAGGCATACCAGTTGTTTCAAGATAAGGAATTTTAGAAGGTTTTTGAAAGTCATATTTCTTCATTTGACTTCCGCACTCAGGACAAGATGGAGCTTCATAGTCCAGTTTGGCGATGATTTCCTTGTGTGTATCCTTATTGATGATGTCTAAAATCTGGATATTAGGGTCTTTAATGTCTAGTAATTTTGTGATAAAATGTAATTGTTCCATATGATTCTTTCTAATGAGTTGTTTTGTCGCTTTTCATTATAGGTCATATGGGACTTTTTTTCTACACAAAAATAGGCTCCATAATATCTATAGGGGATTTACCCACTACAAATATTATAGAGCCAAAAATCCCGTGCCTCATCAGACACAGGATTTTGTGGTACGACGGGCATGTATAGCGAACTGAATCTGGAATAGCACAGCATATCTTCTAAAATATAGTAAAATGAAATGAGAACAGGACAAATCGATCAGGACAGTAAAATCGATTTCTAACAATGTTTTAGAAGCAGAGGTGTACTATTCTAGTTTCAATCAACTATATTGCTATAAATTGATTTGAATTTCAAAATTAAATTGTTTTATTCTTATTTCAATTTGTTATAGTATATCTGATGTCAAAGTTCTCGGCGAGTCAAATAGTGATTCCCAAGCCTGACTATCGTGAGGTAGCGGATTAAAATGGTCTGGGGATAGACCGTTTTAAGTCTGACGCTGGAAATAAGAATCGTCAGAAGAAGGGATAGCGAAATCGTGGCTCTACGAACAGGAACGTGATAATAAGGCGTATATAGCGGATAAGAGGGCCTCAAATTCTAAAGTCCAAAAAGGTAGTCGTAACCTATATGCGTAAATCACGAGAGTAATTGAATTCGTACTAAGATTTTCTATTTTCACTGTAACCTTTTAACGTCCTCATATCTTGTATACACGAGAAAAGATGTACGACTTATCCCGTGAGGTCTATCACTATAAAGAGAAAACGACAGATAGAAGTGATCCTGAGTCACGGTTATCTTTAAAATAGATTGTCTGATAGGATGCTAGCCTGAAAACGTCTTGTTCATGAAATATAGGACGGTATGTATAAAACGCTTCTGTGAACTGAGAGAAGGGAGAGAAGTTCTTGCTAAAATTTAGTTGAACAGCCGTATTCCGATATTTAGATAAGAGATCTAGTCTTAGCTCCTACTCGGTTTCAGGGGATAAAAAAGGGGCAATAGCGATTCGAGAAAGATTATACTCTTCGAAAATCTCTTCAAATCACGTCAATATCGCCTTGCCGTACGTGTAGGATACTGACTACGTCAGTTCCATCTACAACCTCAAAACAGTGTTTTGAGCAACCTGCGGCTAGTTTCCTAGTTTGATCTTTGATTTTTATTGAGTATTAGTAATTCAGTTACTAACTCGTCAACTCTGATTTATCCAATAAAATTGAAAAGGATGGAAAAAAGGATAAATTTATGATATACTTTATTTTGAAGACCTTATTAGAAATCTTGAAAGAGTATTGAAAACTTAGAATGAGAAAAATTGTTATCAATGGTGGATTACCACTGCAAGGTGAAATTACTATTAGTGGTGCTAAAAATAGTGTTGTGGCCTTAATTCCAGCTATTATATTGGCTGATGATGTGGTGACTTTGGATTGTGTTCCAGATATTTCGGATGTAGCCAGTCTTGTCGAAATCATGGAATTGATGGGAGCTACTGTTAAGCGTTATGACGATGTATTGGAGATTGACCCAAGAGGTGTTCAAAATATTCCAATGCCTTATGGTAAAATTAACAGTCTTCGTGCATCTTACTATTTTTATGGGAGCCTCTTAGGCCGTTTTGGTGAAGCGACAGTTGGTCTACCGGGAGGATGTGATCTTGGTCCTCGTCCGATTGACTTACACCTTAAGGCGTTTGAAGCTATGGGTGCCACTGCTAGCTACGAGGGAGATAACATGAAGTTATCTGCTAAAGATACAGGACTTCATGGTGCAAGTATTTACATGGATACGGTTAGTGTGGGAGCAACGATTAATACGATGATTGCTGCGGTTAAAGCAAATGGTCGTACTATTATTGAAAATGCAGCCCGTGAACCTGAGATTATTGATGTAGCTACTCTCTTGAATAATATGGGTGCCCATATCCGTGGGGCAGGAACTAATATCATCATTATTGATGGTGTTGAAAGATTACATGGGACACGTCATCAGGTGATTCCAGACCGCATTGAAGCTGGAACATATATATCTTTAGCTGCTGCAGTTGGTAAAGGAATTCGTATAAATAATGTTCTTTACGAACACCTGGAAGGGTTTATTGCTAAGTTGGAAGAAATGGGAGTGAGAATGACTGTATCTGAAGACAGCATTTTTGTCGAGGAACAGTCTAATTTGAAAGCAATCAATATTAAGACAGCTCCTTACCCAGGCTTTGCAACTGATTTGCAACAACCGCTTACCCCTCTTTTACTAAGAGCGAATGGTCGTGGTACAATTGTCGATACGATTTACGAAAAACGTGTAAATCATGTTTTTGAACTAGCAAAGATGGATGCGGATATTTCGACAACAAATGGTCATATTTTGTACACGGGTGGACGTGATTTACGTGGGGCCAGTGTTAAAGCGACCGACTTAAGAGCTGGGGCTGCACTAGTCATTGCTGGGCTTATGGCTGAAGGTAAAACTGAAATTACCAATATCGAGTTTATCTTACGTGGTTATTCTGATATTATCGAAAAATTACGTAATTTAGGAGCGGATATTAGACTTGTTGAGGATTAAACCGTAGAGGTGTTTATGAATATTTGGACCAAATTAGCAATGTTTTCTTTTTTTGAAACGGATCGCTTGTATTTGCGTCCTTTCTTTTTTAGTGATAGTCAGGACTTCCGCGAGATAGCTTCAAATCCAGAAAATCTTCAATTTATTTTCCCAACGCAGGCAAGTCTGGAAGAAAGTCAATATGCACTGGCCAATTACTTTATGAAGTCCCCTTTGGGAGTGTGGGCAATTTGTGACCAGAAAAATCAACAAATGATTGGTTCTATTAAATTTGAGAAGTTAGATGAAATCAAAAAAGAAGCTGAGCTTGGCTATTTTTTGAGAAAAGATGCTTGGTCGCAAGGATTTATGACAGAGGTTGTTAGAAAAATTTGTCAGCTTTCTTTTGAGGAATTTGGCTTAAAACAATTATCTATCATTACCCACCTTGAAAATGAAGCTAGCCAAAGAGTTGCTCTTAAGTCTGGATTTAGTTTGTTCCGTCAGTTTAAGGGAAGTGATCGTTACACAAGAAAAATGCGGGATTATCTTGAATTTCGGTATGTAAAAGGAGAGTTCAATGAGTAAGCATCAGGAAATTCTAAGCTATTTGGAGGAATTACCAGTAGGTAAAAGGGTCAGTGTTCGTAGCATTTCGAATCATCTAGGAGTTAGTGATGGAACAGCCTATCGGGCTATTAAAGAAGCTGAAAACCGTGGAATTGTGGAGACCCGTCCTAGAAGTGGAACAATTCGTGTTAAATCCCAGAAAGTTGCTATAGAGAGATTAACGTTTGCTGAAATTGCAGAAGTGACTTCTTCTGAGGTTCTGGCTGGGCAAGAAGGTTTAGAGAGAGAATTTAGTAAGTTTTCAATTGGTGCCATGACTGAACAAAATATCTTGTCTTACCTTCATGATGGGGGGCTCTTGATTGTCGGAGACCGAACCCGTATTCAGTTGCTAGCCTTGGAAAATGAAAATGCAGTTCTAGTTACAGGTGGATTTCAGGTCCATGATGATGTGCTAAAACTGGCTAATCAAAAAGGGATTCCTGTTCTGAGAAGCAAGCATGATACTTTCACTGTCGCGACCATGATCAATAAAGCCTTGTCAAATGTTCAAATTAAAACAGATATTTTGACAGTTGAGAAACTTTATCGCCCTTGTCACGAATATGGATTTCTAAGAGAGACTGACACTGTTAAAGATTATTTGGACTTGGTACGTAAGAATCGTAGCAGTCGTTTCCCTGTTATTAATCAACATCAGGTTGTTGTTGGAATTGTAACCATGAGAGACGCTGGTGATAAATCACCAAGCACGACAATTGATAAGGTCATGTCTCGTAGTTTATTTTTTGTTGGATTATCAACAAATATTGCCAATGTGAGTCAACGGATGATTGCTGAAGACTTTGAAATGGTACCAGTTGTTCGGAATAATCAAACCTTGCTTGGAGTTGTGACACGACGAGATGTCATGGAGAAGATGAGTCGTTCCCAAGTTTCGGCTCTACCTACTTTTTCTGAGCAGATTGGTCAAAAACTTTCTTACCACCATGATGAAGTAGTGATTACAGTGGAACCCTTTATGCTTGAGAAGAACGGTGTTTTGGCTAATGGTGTATTGGCAGAAATTCTGACCCATATGACCCAAGATTTGGTTGTTAATAGTGGTCGCAATCTCATTATCGAGCAGATGCTAATCTACTTTTTGCAGGCTGTTCAGATAGATGATATACTGCGCATTCAAGCACGCATTATCCATCATACGAGACGGTCAGCTATTATTGATTACGATATTTATCATGGTCATCAGATTGTTTCAAAAGCAAATGTAACCGTTAAAATTAATTAGAAACTAGGAGAAAAAATGATAACATTAAAATCAGCTCGTGAAATCGAAGCTATGGATAAGGCCGGTGATTTTTTAGCAAGTATCCATATTGGCTTGCGTGATTTGATTAAGCCTGGCGTAGATATGTGGGAAGTTGAAGAATATGTCCGCCGTCGTTGTAAAGAAGAAAATTTCCTTCCACTTCAGATTGGGGTTGACGGTGCCATGATGGACTATCCTTATGCTACCTGTTGCTCTCTTAACGATGAAGTGGCTCACGCTTTCCCTCGTCATTATATCTTGAAAGATGGTGATTTGCTCAAAGTTGATATGGTTTTGGGAGGTCCCATTGCTAAATCTGACCTAAATGTCTCAAAATTAAACTTCAACAATGTTGAACAAATGAAAAAATACACTCAGAGCTATTCTGGTGGTTTAGCAGACTCATGTTGGGCTTATGCTGTTGGTACACCGTCCGAAGAAGTCAAAAACTTGATGGATGTAACCAAAGAAGCTATGTACAAGGGTATTGAGCAAGCTGTTGTTGGAAATCGTATCGGTGATATCGGTGCGGCTATTCAAGAATACGCTGAAAGTCGTGGTTACGGTGTAGTGCGTGATTTGGTTGGTCATGGTGTTGGCCCAACTATGCACGAAGAACCAATGGTTCCTAACTATGGTATTGCAGGTCGTGGACTCCGTCTTCGTGAAGGAATGGTCTTAACCATTGAACCAATGATCAATACAGGCGATTGGGAAATTGATACAGATATGAAAACTAGTTGGGCGCATAAGACCATTGACGGTGGATTGTCATGTCAGTATGAACACCAATTTGTCATTACGAAAGATGGACCTGTTATCTTGACTAGCCAAGGTGAAGAAGGAACTTATTAATAAAAAGTGAAAAGACTACTGGAAGTTTATTATGAAAAAATCCAGTAGATCTTTTCATAATAAAACGCATTGTATCAAGTGTTAGGGGCTGATATCATGCGTTTTTCTGCTTTTAAGATTTTTTCCAACTCTGTTTGTAAGCGCATCATAACAAAGGGTCTAGGATTCAGGGCTCTCCTCCTATATACTATTAGTAAAGTAAAACTAAGGGAGGATATTTTAGTGTCGCAGTCTATTGTTCCTGTAGAGATTCCACAATATTGTCGTTTTGATTCTAAAAAGAGAAATGGAATTCTGTTTAATGTTCGTATTGCCAATCTTAAATTTACCTTTTTTAGATTAGACTTCCTGCGAAACAAAACATGGTATAGTAGTTCTATGAATGATGAAGCAAGTAAACAACTAACTGATGCACGATTTAAGCGTCTTGTTGGTGTTCAACGCACGACTTTTGAAGAGATGTTAGCTGTATTAAAAACAGCTTATCAACTTAAACACGCAAAAGGTGGACGAAAACCTAAATTAAGCCTAGAAGACCTTCTTATGGCTACTCTTCAATATGTGCGAGAATATCGAACTTATGAACAAATTGCGGCTGATTTTGGTATCCACGAAAGCAACTTTATCCGTCGGAGCCAATGGGTTGAAGTAACTCTTGTTCAAAGTGGTGTTACGATTTCAAGAACTCCTCTCAGCTCTGAGGACACGGTAATGATTGATGCGACGGAAGTACAAATCAATCGCCCTAAAAAAAGAATTAGCGAATGATTCTGGTAAAAAGAAATGCCACGCTATGAAGGCTCAAGCGATTGTCACAAGTCAAGGGAGAATTGTTTCTTTGGATATCGCTGTGAACTATTTGTTATGATATGAAGTTGTTCAAAATGAGTCGCAGAAATATCGGACAAGCTGGTAAAATCTTGGCTGACAGTGGTTATCAAGGGCTCATGAAGATATATCCTCAAGCACAAACTCCACGTAAATCCAGCAAACTCAAGCCGCTAACAGCTGAAGATAAAGCCTGTAACCATGCGCTATCCAAGGAGAGAAGCAAGGTTGAGAACATCTTTGCCAAAGTAAAAACGTTTAAAATGTTTTCAACAACCTATCGAAATCATCGTAAACGCTTCGGATTACGAATGAATTTGATTGCTGGCATTATCAATCATGAACTAGGATTCTAGTTTTGCAGGAAGTCTAATAAAGAAACTAGCAAGGTCAGGCCTTACTTTATTGGTGGACATCCAGGATTTAATTGTCCTCTACTTGATGATGAAGTCTATGAAGATTATTATCTAGAGTTTGAGAAAGAAGAGATTTGCTCTGTTCCACGTCTTTTCCCAGAAACAGGTATGTTGGATTTCCAAGATAGAAGTCCATGGCTAGAGGGACAAAAAGAAATAGATCTTAGTTATGATCTTTTCAGCACAGATGCAGTGACTTTGGATGAATTGCAATCTCGAACAATTGCCCTTCGTTCTCTTAAACATGATAAGGGATTGAAAGTGCATTTTGCAGAATTTCCAAACCTCATCATCTGGTCAACTTTGAACAAGGGACCTTTCATTACCTTTGAACCATGGTCTGGCTTGTCAACATTCCTTGAAGAAGGAGATCATTTAGAAGATAAGAAGAATGTTTGTCTCTTAGAAGCCAATCAGGTTGAAGAATTAGGGTTTGAGATAGAAGTTTTATAAAAAAGCAAAAAATAAATAACAAAAACAAACACAAACTATTGACTTCTTCAAACAATAGTAGTATATTATGTTTGTGAGGACTAATTGACTGTTTTTTTAAAGACAGCCAATACACTGCTGGAATCCAGCATAGAAAAAATAAAAAGGAGTATACAATATGTCTATTGTTATCGGTGCAGATGCTGCAGGTTTGAGATTGAAAGAAGTTGTGAAAGACTTCTTAGAAAAAGAAAACTTCCACCTTGTGGATGTTACAGCTGAAGGTCAAGACTTTGTTGATGTGACTCTCGCTGTTGCTGCAGAAGTAAACAAAGAAGAACAAAACCTTGGTATCGTGATTGATGCTTATGGAGCTGGTCCATTTATGGTTGCAACTAAGATCAAAGGAATGGTTGCTGCAGAAGTATCTGACGAACGTTCAGCTTATATGACTCGTGGCCACAACAACTCACGTATGATCACTATGGGGGCACAACTTGTTGGTGATGAATTGGCTAAAAACATCGCTAAAGGATTTGTTAATGGTAAATACGACGGTGGTCGTCACCAAATCCGGGTTGACATGTTGAACAAAATGGGCTAATTAGATTATAGTAAGAAAGGTAAGTTAAAAATGAGAATTGCAATTGGATGTGACCACATCGTAACAGATGAAAAAATGGCGGTTTCAGAATTTTTGAAATCAAAAGGATATGAAGTCATTGACTTTGGTACCTATGACCATACACGTACTCACTACCCAATCTTTGGTAAAAAAGTAGGGGAAGCAGTAACTAGTGGTCAAGCTGATCTCGGGGTATGTATCTGTGGTACTGGTGTTGGTATCAACAACGCTGTAAATAAAGTTCCAGGTGTTCGTTCTGCCTTGGTTCGTGATATGACAACAGCCCTTTATGCTAAAGAACAATTGAACGCCAACGTTATCGGTTTTGGTGGTAAGATTACTGGTGAATTGCTCATGTGCGATATCATCGAAGCTTTCATCCATGCTGAATACAAACCATCTGAAGAAAACAAAAAATTGATTGCGAAAATTGAACATGTTGAAACACACAATGCTCAACAAACAGATGCAAACTTCTTCACTGAATTCCTTGAAAAATGGGATCGCGGAGAATACCACGACTAAGAGGTGACCTATGATTTTAACAGTCACAATGAACCCATCCATTGATATTTCCTATCCCTTGGATGAGTTGAAGATTGATACTGTCAATCGTGTGGTAGATGTAACCAAAACGGCTGGTGGTAAGGGGCTCAATGTTACACGCGTACTTTCAGAATTTGGCGATTCTGTTCTTGCTACTGGTTTAGTAGGTGGCAAACTTGGTGAGTTTTTGGTTGAACATATCGATAATCAAGTAAAGAAAGATTTCTTCTCAATTCAGGGAGAAACTCGGAACTGTATCGCTATTCTTCATGGAGATAACCAAACAGAAGTTCTTGAAAAAGGTCCCGAGGTATTGGAACAGGAAGGTCAAGACTTTTTGGAACATTTCAAAAAACTCTTGGAGTCAGTTGAAGTAGTAGCTATCTCAGGTAGTCTGCCAGCTGGCCTTCCAGTTGATTACTACGCCAGCTTGGTAGAACTTGCTAATCAAGCTAGCAAGCCTGTTGTCTTGGACTGCTCTGGTGCAGCACTTCAGGCGGTTCTTGAATCACCACATAAACCAACAGTCATCAAACCAAATAATGAGGAATTATCTCAGCTTCTTGGAAGAGAAGTTTCTGAAGATTTGGATGAATTAAAAGAAGTCCTTCAAGAACCTTTGTTTGCAGGGATTGAATGGATTATCGTTTCGCTTGGTGCCAACGGTGCCTTTGCCAAACATGGTGACACTTTCTACAAGGTAGATATTCCTAGAATTCAGGTGGTAAATCCTGTTGGATCTGGAGATTCTACTGTGGCAGGGATTTCTTCAGGACTTCTTCACAAAGAATCGGATGCAGCATTACTCATCAAGGCAAATGTCCTTGGTATGCTCAATGCTCAAGAAAAAATGACTGGTCATGTCAACATGGCCAACTATCAAGCTCTATATGATCAATTAATAGTAAAAGAGGTATAAAATGGCTTTAACAGAACAAAAACGTGCACGCTTAGAAAAACTTTCTGATGAAAATGGTATCATCTCAGCTCTTGCATTTGACCAACGTGGTGCTTTGAAACGCCTCATGGCTCAACACCAAACAGAAGAACCAACTGTGGCTCAAATGGAAGAACTGAAAGTCTTGGTAGCAGATGAATTGACTAAATACGCTTCATCAATGCTTCTTGACCCTGAGTATGGACTTCCAGCAACTAAAGCTCTTGATGAAAAAGCTGGTCTTCTCCTTGCTTATGAAAAAACAGGTTATGACACAACAAGTACAAAACGCTTGCCAGACTGCTTGGATGTTTGGTCTGCAAAACGTATTAAAGAAGAGGGTGCAGATGCAGTTAAATTCTTGCTTTACTATGATGTAGATAGTTCAGACGAACTCAACCAAGAAAAACAAGCTTATATCGAGCGTATCGGTTCTGAGTGTGTGGCTGAAGATATCCCATTCTTCCTTGAAATCCTTGCTTACGATGAAAAAATTGCTGACGCTGGTTCTGTAGAATACGCTAAAGTAAAACCACACAAAGTTATCGGTGCTATGAAAGTCTTCTCAGACCCACGCTTTAACATTGATGTCTTGAAAGTTGAAGTTCCTGTTAACATTAAATATGTTGAAGGTTTTGCTGAAGGTGAAGTAGTTTATACACGTGAAGAAGCAGCAGCCTTCTTCAAAGCTCAAGATGAAGCAACTAACTTGCCATACATCTACTTGAGTGCTGGTGTATCAGCTAAACTCTTCCAAGATACTCTTGTATTTGCTCACGAATCAGGTGCAAACTTTAACGGAGTTCTTTGTGGCCGTGCTACATGGGCTGGATCGGTTGAAGCTTACATCAAAGATGGTGAAGAAGCAGCACGCGAATGGCTTCGCACAACTGGATTTGAAAACATTGACGAACTCAATAAAGTTCTTCAAACAACAGCGACTTCATGGAAAGAACGAGTGTAAGAAAGCCCTTCCGGTTTAGGAACATGAATCTAAAAAAAAATTTAAAAAAGCTACATGTAAGGGTTTACAAAATAACTTACTTGTGCTATACTTAGATCACAAGTTAATATGAATTAGAAAATAACTATATGAAGTATAATAAAAATAGGATATAGTTTATTTTACGAGCTAGGAAGGAAAAATACGGAAACAATATTGCCAGAATAAACTATATTTAGATGCACATTTCATTCATTGTTCTATAAAAGGAGAAGATAAATGGCTACTAAAAAGAGTTTTAAAGCGTTAGTTGTAGGACTAGGTATTGTTTCAATATTCTCATCAGCCTTACCTATGCTTAGTGGTTCTGTATTTGCAGATAGTGCCCTAACTACAGTAGATAAAGCAAATGATATTGTTTTGAATGTTGATGGGAATAAATTTTATAATGTTTCGGTTTCAGAAGATATTGTAAATGCTGGTCAAATTTTGGAAGATTATTTTTATGTAGATAAATTTGGAAATATAAATTTAAAAGGCACTCCTGAAGAGTTAGCAAAAAATATTGGTATTTCTGTACAAGAAGCAAGTTTGATGTATGAAGCTGTAAAAGAGTTGCCCAACGTTTACGAAAGAGGTCCTGTAGGTTTTCGTTTCAATCTTGGTCCTCAAGTGAGGGGGATGGGTGGCTGGGCTGCTGGAGCTTTCGCTACTGGATATGCTGGATGGCATTTGAAACAATTTGCGGTTAATCCTGTTACATCTGGATTTGTTGCTGTAATAAGTGGTGCGATTGGCTGGGCTGTAAAAACTGCTGTAGAAAATTATTGGACAGTTGCTGTAGCTACAGTAGAAGTGCCGTTTGTGAACCTTGTTTACACCATAGATTTACCTTAGAGGTTATTTCTTTATGAATCATTCTTTTAAAAAAATAACTGTATTTTGTTTTATAGTTTCTTGTGTTCTTTGTTTATTAGACTTAATGAATTTTAAAAATGTAGCTACTTTTTTATTTTTCTGTCTTCCTGTTTTTGTTTTGATTTACAAAAATAAATAAAAACAGAGCCTCTGTTTGATGAATTTTAGAACATAGTTAAGTTTTAAAAAAAGTTGTATGTAAAGGTTTACAAAACAACCGACTTGTGCTATACTTAAATCACAAGTTAATACAAGGTGAGTGTTACTAAGTAATATTAGGCATGATCACAGGTGAATTAGAAATCAGCTGATTTTCTAGTTCATTTGTGGTCATTTTTTGTACTCATATACCTTTAAGATATAAAAGGAGGTTGACATGTATCGAATTCTAAATCCAATGAATCACAATGTCTCGCTTGTCAGAAATGATAAGGGAGAAGAGGTGATTATAATTGGTAAGGGGATTGCATTCGGAAAAAGGAAGGGGGATTTGATTGCTGAAAATCAGGTTGAGAAAATCTTTCGGATGAAGACCGAAGAGTCCAGAGAAAACTTTATGGCTCTTCTCAAAGATGTTCCGCTTGATTTTATCACAGTGACCTATGAAATCATTGATAAGCTATCAAAGAAATATCATTATCCGATTCAAGAGTATCTCTATGTAACCTTGACAGATCATATTTACTGTTCTTATCAAGCTCTAACTCAAGGAAGGTACAAGGATAGTAATCTGCCAGATATTTCCGCTAAGTATCCTGTCGCTTTTCAAATCGCAAATGAAGCTTTTGAAATTTACCGTCAGAAGCTAGCAGATCATTTTCCTGAGGACGAAATTATTCGGATTGCTTATCATTTCATTAATGCTGAAGGTGAAAATGAAGTGGAACTTGTGGAGTCGATTGATAAGAGGAAAGAAATTCTCAGGAATGTTGAAGAAGTTTTAACGGACTATGCAATTCAACGAACTAAAAAGAATAACCATTTCTATGATCGCTTTATGATCCATTTGAATTATTTCTTGGATTATTTAGACAGATCTAGAGATGATAACCAATCACTTCTGGATATGGAAGATCATATTAAACAATCCTATCCAAAAGCCTTCG
Source organism: Streptococcus pneumoniae (assembly GCF_001457635.1). NCBI lineage: Bacteria > Bacillati > Bacillota > Bacilli > Lactobacillales > Streptococcaceae > Streptococcus > Streptococcus pneumoniae. The sequence continues at coordinate 1,581,612 of NZ_LN831051.1, read as the reverse complement.
AGATTGGTTCCAAGATCTATGATGTGATTACGCAACATACGGGTCTTGATTTGTATAAAAGTGAACGAGTTTATCTAGTTCTACATATCCAACGTTTATTGTCATAAAAATTTATTTAAAACTATATAAGGAGAATTCTATCATGAATAGAGAAGAAGTAACATTGTTAGGTTTTGAAATCGTAGCCTATGCTGGCGATGCTCGTTCAAAACTATTGGAAGCCTTGAAGGCTGCTGAAGCTGGTGATTTTGAAAAAGCGGACGCTCTGGTAGAGGAAGCTGGTAGCTGTATTGCAGAGGCTCACCACGCGCAAACAAGTCTATTGACTAAGGAAGCTTCTGGTGAGGACTTAGCGTATAGTGTGACCATGATGCATGGTCAAGATCACTTGATGACAACTATCTTGTTAAAAGACCTAATGCACCATTTAATTGAACTTTACAAGAGAGGAGTTAAATAAAATGGATAAGTTAATAATTTTTATTGAGAAAGGAAAGCCTTTCTTTGAGAAATTATCGAGAAATATATACTTAAGAGCGATAAAAGATGGTTTTATTTCCAGTATGCCAGCAGTATTATTCTCAAGTATTTTTATACTAATAGCTGCTGTGCCCAATATTTTTGGGTTTAAATGGTCTGATGAACAGTTAGCTTTTATTTTGAAACCTTACAACTACTCAATGGGAATTTTAGCTCTCTTAGTAGCTGGGACAACTGCAAAATCGTTAACAGATTCAGTTAATACACGTAGTATGGAGAAAACCAACCAAATCAACTACATGTCAACTTTTTTAGCAGCTGTTGTTGGATTGTTAATACTGGCAGCTGATCCAATTGAAGGTGGATTTGCTAATGGTCTTTTAGGTACTAGAGGATTACTTACTGCATTTTTGGCAGCTTTTATTACAGTAAATATCTATAAAGTATGTATTAAAAATAATGTAACCATTAGACTTCCTGAAGAGGTTCCACCAAATATTGCACAAGTTTTTAAAGATGTTATTCCGTTTGCCTTATCTGTTCTTTCAATATATGGATTGGATTTAATTGTTAGAAATATTTTTGGTACAAATGTAGCAGAATCTGTTGGTAAAATATTAGCCCCTCTATTTTCAGCTACTGATGGTTATATCGGTTTAGCTATTGTATTTGGTGCTTATGCTTTCTTTTGGTTTGTTGGAATTCATGGGCCATCTGTTGTAGAACCTTTAATTGTAGCTATCAGTTATGCAAATATAGAAGCTAATGTTCAGCTTGTGCAAGCTGGTATGCACGCAGATAAAATTTTAAATCCAGTTACTCAAACTTTTGTTGTAACAATGGGTGGTACTGGTGCAACACTAGTAGTTCCATTTATGTTTATGTGGTTATGTAAATCAAAAAGAAATAGAATTGTCGGACGTGCGTCTGTAGTTCCTACTTTCTTTGGCGTAAATGAACCAATCCTATTTGGTGCTCCAATTGTTTTAAATCCTATCTTCTTTATTCCGTTTGTTACTGCTCCTATTATCAATGTTTGGATTATGAAATTTTTTGTAGATGTTCTACAAATGAATAGTTTCAGTATTATTTTACCTTGGACAACACCTGCTCCAATTGGTATTGTTATGGGAACGGCGCTGGCTCCATTGTCATTCGTCTTGGCTATAACTTTAATCATTATCGACACTTTAATCTATTATCCATTTGTTAAAGTTTATGACCATCAAATTTTAGAAGAAGAACGGAAAGGAAACTCTTCATCTGAATTGAAAGAAAAAGTTGCTGCAAACTTCAACACTGCAAAAGCGGATGCTATTCTTGAAAAAGCGGGTGTCGATGCAGCACAAAATACCATCACTGAAGAAACAAATGTCCTCGTTCTCTGTGCTGGTGGAGGTACAAGTGGACTCCTTGCAAATGCTTTGAATAAGGCAGCAGCAGAATACAATGTCCCTGTGAAAGCAGCAGCAGGCGGCTATGGTGCTCACCGTGAAATGTTGCCAGAGTTTGATTTGGTTATCCTTGCTCCTCAAGTTGCTTCAAACTTTGAAGATATGAAGGCAGAAACAGATAAGCTCGGTATTAAACTTGCTAAGACAGAAGGCGCTCAATACATCAAATTAACTCGTGATGGAAAAGGTGCCCTAGCATTCGTACAAGAGCAATTCGATTAAGGCTAGGAACTGTGAAACAGTCTCCCATCGTTACGGAAATCGCTATGGCGAATTTCCTAATCGCCTTATTAATTCGTCGGTAAAAAGATATCGTTTTTACCTCCTCATGTCACAATTCAGTGACTTGGTACAAGAAGTGAGATGGAGAAGCATGGCTCACTGACTCCTCTCCTCTCACTTTTACTTTATTTAAATCAAGAAATAGGTGAAAAAAATGACAAAAACACTTCCAAAAGACTTTATTTTCGGTGGCGCAACAGCTGCTTATCAAGCAGAAGGTGCTACACATACTGATGGAAAAGGACCAGTTGCTTGGGATAAATATCTTGAGGATAACTACTGGTACACTGCCGAACCAGCTAGTGATTTTTACAATCGATATCCAGTTGACCTCAAGCTAGCAGAAGAGTATGGTGTCAATGGTATTCGAATTTCTATTGCTTGGTCACGTATTTTCCCGACTGGTTACGGCCAAGTAAATGCTAAAGGTGTTGAGTTTTATCATAATTTATTTGCAGAGTGTCACAAACGTCATGTTGAGCCTTTTGTAACTCTTCATCACTTTGACACGCCAGAAGCTCTCCACTCAAATGGAGACTTCTTAAACCGTGAAAATATCGAACATTTTGTAGACTACGCTGCCTTCTGTTTTGAAGAATTTTCAGAAGTAAACTATTGGACAACCTTTAATGAAATTGGACCAATCGGTGATGGTCAATATTTGGTTGGGAAATTCCCTCCAGGTATCCAGTACGACCTTGCCAAAGTCTTTCAATCACACCACAATATGATGGTGTCTCATGCACGCGCGGTAAAATTGTACAAAGAGAAAGGCTATAAAGGGGAAATTGGTGTTGTTCACGCCCTGCCTACTAAATATCCTCTAGATCCTGAAAATCCAGCAGATGTTCGTGCAGCTGAGTTGGAAGATATCATCCACAATAAATTCATCTTAGACGCAACTTATCTAGGTCGCTATTCATCTGAAACCATGGAAGGTGTCAACCATATCTTATCAGTCAATGGTGGTAGCTTGGATCTTCGTGAAGAAGATTTCACAGCATTAGAAGCTGCAAAAGACTTGAACGACTTCCTAGGAATCAACTACTATATGAGTGACTGGATGGAAGCCTTTGATGGAGAAACTGAAATTATCCATAATGGTAAAGGTGAAAAAGGAAGCTCTAAGTATCAAATCAAAGGTGTTGGTCGTCGTGTAGCTCCTGACTATGTACCACGCATGGATTGGGATTGGATTATCTACCCTCAAGGTTTGTATGACCAAATCATACGTGTGAAGAAAGATTATCCTAACTACAAGAAGATTTACATCACTGAAAATGGTCTCGGCTATAAAGATGAGTTCGTTGATAACACTGTTTACGATGATGGTCGTATTGATTACGTGAAACAACACTTGGAGATCTTGTCTGATGCGATTGCAGATGGAGCTAATGTAAAAGGTTACTTCATTTGGTCATTAATGGATGTCTTCTCATGGTCAAACGGTTATGAAAAACGTTACGGTCTCTTCTACGTAGATTTTGAAACTCAAGAACGTTATCCTAAGAAATCAGCTCACTGGTATAAGAAAGTAGCGGAAACTCAGATTATAGACTAGTAGAATTAGTCATTAGATATAGAATTTTAGTGAGTCAAAAAGATGTTCAAAGATTTTATCCAATCTATTTATGAAAAAAAGTTTATATTATAAATTTCGAAAAATGCTCTCAAATACCGTGTTTGACGAGTGAAGAATTGAAAAGTCTTGGAAAATGGTATGTCTCGACTGGTAAAGAATGGATTTGTCATTCAGATGATGAGCTGGAAGAATTTAAAAATCTATTTTTAAATTTTATCAATCCTGAAGAATGGGATACTATCTCCTTTGATTCAGATTTTATGCCGTTTCAACAATCGTAACCAATTTCTCAAAAAAGTTAAATCTTATATTTAGTACTCTGTAAAACTCTTATCTAATCACGTTGCTTATACTCAATGAAAATCAAAGAGCAACTTTAAACTAGGAAGCGAGTCGCAGATTTCTCAATGCATAGCTTTGAGGAATTGGGCAAAAAGTCTTTGATATAGAAAAACGCATAGTATCAGGTGTTTCAACACCTGATATTATGCGTTTTATTGTGGGAAGATTTACTTTTTTTCTTCTGAAATTGAGTTGTTACCCAGGCTCTTTCAGTTTATTAAGGCTTGATGACTTTAATGTGTTTAGATAGCTTAAAAAGGATTGAATCACTTAGTTTAGAATCTGAAACAATAGTATCAAGATTTGATACATTATAAAAAGTATAAAAATCAAACTTATTGAACTTGCTATGATCTGCGAGTAAATATTTTTTATTAGAATTATTTAAAGCGATGCGTTGAGCCTCTCCCTCTTCCTCGCTAAAAGTAGCTAGAGCTCCGTTTTGAATACCATTACAGCTAACGAAAGCTTTAGAAAATTGGAGATTAGAGAGATTTTGTAGGGTCAATGTACCAACAAAAGCACCTGTAATATCGCGATAATTTCCACCTATTAAAATCAAATCTGTTAATTTTCGTTCGCTTAAAATCAGAAAAACAGGTAGACTGTTGGTTACGACGCGGATATTGTCAATAGGCAACTCACGCGCAAAAAACTCTAATGTTGTTCCTGGTCCAATGAAAATAGTTTCTCTTTCTTCTACTAGACTGCCTGCAAAATGGGCTATTTCTTGTTTTTCTGCCGTTTGGAGGGCTTGTTTTTCAATATTTGATCGCTCATTAGTCAAAAGGGAGTTGGTTCGAAGTTTTTCAGCTCCACCATGCACACGAATCAGCAAATCTTTATCAGCTAATTCCTGTAAATAGCGCCTTGCAGTCATATCTGAAACGGCTATTTCGTCCATAATCTGTTTAACTGTTATGGTTCCTTTACTATTTACTATCTCTAAAATTTTGGTTAATTTTTCTTGTTTGAGCATATTATCACCTCGTTTCCTACTACTATCTTACCATAAACAAACTCATCATTCAAATACAAAAACAACAAAATGAAACAAAAACAAAAATATCGAAGTTTGTTTTCAAAACTTTCGATATTTTTGTTGGGTTATAACTTTGATGTTTCTAGTTTACTTTTTGATGATTGAGAGTGATGGAGAATTAGTCTAAACCGTAGTTATAGTCATCGTCTTGCATGGCTTCAACTTCGCCAAGAAGGTAACCATTTCCGACTTGAGAGAAGAAGTCATGGTTGGAAGTTCCTGTTGAAATACCGTTCATAACGATTGGGTTGACATCTTCAGCTGAATCTGGGAAAAGTGGATCTTGTCCCATGTTCATGAGAGCTTTATTGGCATTGTAGCGAAGGAAGGTTTTAACCTCTTCAGTCCAACCAACACCGTCATAAAGACTCTCTGTGTAGCCTTCTTCATTTTCATAAAGAGTATAGAGTAGGTCGTACATCCATTCTTTGAGTTTTTCTTGCTCTTCTTCAGGCAATTCATTGAAACCAAGTTGGAATTTGTAACCAATGTAGGTTCCGTGAACAGACTCGTCACGAATAATCAATTTAATGATTTCTGCAACGTTGGCTAGTTTGTTGTTACCGAGATAGTAGAGGGGAGTGAAGAAACCAGAGTAGAAGAGGAAGGTTTCGAGGAAGACGCTGGCAACTTTCTTTTCAAGTGGGCTGCCGTTTAGGTAGATTTCGTTGACAATCTCAGCCTTCTTTTGTAGGTAAGGATTGGTATTGGTCCATTCGAAAATTTCTTCAATCTCAGCCTTAGTATTCAAGGTAGAAAAGATTGATGAGTAAGATTTAGCGTGGACAGATTCCATAAATTGGATGTTATTGAAAACAGCTTCCTCATGTGGTGTACGGATGTCTGCGCGAAGGGCTTGAACCCCAGTTTCAGATTGCATAGTGTCAAGAAGGGTTAAACCACCAAAAACTTTTCCGACCAAGTCTTTCTCTTTGTTAGATAGCTTTCTCCAGTCATCCAAGTCGTTTGATAAGGGAATACGTGTATCGAGCCAAAATTGCTCCGTCAGTTTTTCCCAAGTTGATTTGTCGATGACATCTTCGATGGCATTCCAGTTAATGGCTTTGTAGTAAGTTTCCATTTAAAATCTCTTTCTGTGTTTAGTATTGCGAACTCACAATTATTTCTACTTTACCATAATTCTATAGGAGTATCGCACAAAAAGTCGGAAGCCCGACTTTTAAAATGTTACATAAATTATGTTATGACATAGTAGATTTGATTTTATCAGTGCTGCTTAGGGAAAAATAATGTTTCTATGCTAGAAACTAAATCACACAGCTTTCACATTGGTTGGCGCCGACTTCTCCACCGTCATCTGTAAAGGTACGGACGTAGTAGATAGACTTGATTCCCTTGTTAAAGGCATAGTTACGAAGGATGGACAAATCACGTGTCGTTTGTTTATTTTCCCTCTTCCATTCGTAAAGGCCTTTTGGAATGTCACTGCGCATGAAGAGGGTGAGTGAAAGTCCTTGATCCACGTGTTCAGTCGCAGCAGCGTAAACATCGATGACTTTACGCATATCCATATCGTAGGCAGAAGTGTAGTAAGGAATGGTTTCTGTAGACAAGCCAGCAGCAGGGTAGTAGATTTTACCAATTTTCTTCTCTTGGCGTTCTTCGATACGTTGCGTAATCGGGTGGATAGAAGCAGAAACGTCGTTGATATAGCTGATAGAACCATTTGGCGCTACAGCAAGGCGATTTTGGTGGTAAAGACCATCTTCTTGAACCTTGTCGCGAAGTTCAGCCCAATCAGCAACACCAGGGATAAAAACATTTTTGAAGAGTTCTTTAACACGGTCTGATGTTGGAACAAATTCACCAGTTACATACTTGTCAAAGTAACTTCCGTTAGCATAGTCTGATTTTTCAAAGTTGTGGAAGGTAATACCACGTTCACGCGCAATATTGTTTGACTCTACCAAGGTCCAGTAGTTCATAAGCATAAAGTAGATGCTTGTAAATTCAACAGACTCAGGTGAACCATATTCAATGAGTTGTTGGGCAAGGTAGCTGTGCAGTCCCATGGCACCGAGACCAAAGGTGTGGGCTTGGCTATTTCCATGGTCAATCGTTGGTACAGCTACGATATGTGAACTATCTGTAACGAAAGTAAGGGCACGAACCATAGCACGGATAGAACGACCAAAATCAGGTGAAGTCATCATGTTAACCACGTTGGTTGAACCCAGATTACATGAAACATCTGTTCCCATTTGAAGGAATTCTTGAGCATCGTTGATCAAGCTTGGTTCTTGAACTTGAAGAATCTCAGAACACAAGTTACTCATGATAATCTTTCCATCAACAGGATTTGCACGGTTAGCCGTATCGATGTTGACTACATAAGGATAGCCAGACTCTTGTTGCAATTTAGAGATTTCAGTTTCCAAATCCCGCGCCTTGATTTTTGTCTTGCGAATATTTGGATTTGCGACCAATTCATCGTATTTTTCAGTAATGTCGATGTAATTGAATGGCACACCGTATTCTTTTTCTACAGAGTAAGGGCTGAAGAGGTACATTTCTTCATTTTTACGAGCCAATTCGTAGAATTTATCAGGTACTACAACACCAAGTGATAGAGTCTTGACACGTACTTTTTCATCAGCGTTTTCTTTCTTAGTTGAAAGGAAAGCGATGATATCTGGGTGAAAGACGTTGAGGTAGACAACACCAGCACCTTGACGTTGCCCCAATTGGTTGGAGTAAGAGAAGCTGTCTTCAAAAAGCTTCATAACAGGAACGACACCTGAAGCAGCTCCTTCATAGCCTTTGATAGGTGCACCAGCTTCACGAAGGTTGCTGAGGGTAATTCCCACACCACCACCAATACGTGAAAGTTGAAGAGCTGAGTTGATAGAACGTCCGATAGAGTTCATATCATCCGTCACTTGGATTAGGAAACAAGATACCAACTCCCCACGACGAGCACGTCCAGCATTCAAGAAGGAAGGAGTAGCAGGTTGGTAGCGTTGGTGGATGATTTCATTGGCAATATCGATTGCAACAGCTTCATTCCCATCAGCGAAATAAAGGGCGTTGAAGAAGACACGGTCTTCCATATTTTCAAGATAGTATTCACCGTCATTAGTCTTTAAGGCATATTGATTGTAAAATTTATAAGCTGCCATGAATGACTTGAATTGGAAGTTTTGGTCTTTGATAAATTGAGCCAATTCTTCCAAGAACTCTGGACGGTATTTCTTGATAAAGGCTGTTTCGATGTAGTTGTGTTCAATGAGGTAATTGATTTTGTCTTTGATTGAATCAAAAACCATAGTGTTTGGAACTACATTTTCTTTAAAGAAAGCATCCAAGGCTTCCTTATCTTTATGAAGCATGATTTGTCCATTAACAGGACGGTTAATTTCGTTATTAAGACGGAAGTAAGTCACGTCTTCAAGATGTTTTAATCCCATAAAATTTCCCTTATCTAATTACAAAAGAAAGGCTTCTAAGTTAGCCCTAAAAGCAGTTTCTTCTGGATGATGTACTAAGATTATGCTAATTGTTTCAGTTTTCCTGGTTGGAAACCTGAAAAGACTTCAGTTGGTGTTTGGATAACAGGAGCTGCGCTAAAACCGAGCTCTTTAACTTGATCGACGTACTCAGGTTGCTCATCAAGATTGATTTCACGATAAGAGACATTATTACTGTCCAAGAAACGCTTGGTCATTTTACATTGGACACAATTGTTTTTAGAATAAACGGTTACCATTGTGTAACTCCTCTTCAAAATTTAATACTATCTTAGTATATCAGAAAATAAAATTTTGTCAATGATTTGAACTAAATATAGTGGTGTTCTTTTGTTGTTTTTATATATAAACACAATATATAGTGTTTGTATTGTGAAATAGCAATGATTATCCTATAAATTGTTTTTAAAGAAACTATATCCTGTGTTTTGTTATCTAGGATAGAAGATTTTCAGCAAGTTATCTGAAAGGAAATTGAAGGAAAATCCAGAAAATGCTTGAAAAAAATCCTAGAAGATGGTATAATACTAAATTGTAAGGGTTATCACATATAACTCAAAAAAAGAAAGAACAAAAGGAGAGTCAAACTATGGCTTCTAAAGATTTCCACGTAGTGGCAGAAACAGGTATTCACGCACGTCCAGCAACATTGTTGGTACAAACTGCTAGCAAATTTGCTTCAGATATCACTCTTGAGTACAAAGGTAAATCAGTTAACCTTAAATCAATTATGGGTGTTATGAGTCTTGGTGTTGGTCAAGGTGCTGACGTAACTATCTCAGCTGAAGGTGCAGATGCAGATGACGCTATCGCTGCAATCTCAGAAACAATGGAAAAAGAAGGATTGGCATAAGGGAAATGACAGAAATGCTTAAAGGAATCGCAGCATCTGACGGTGTTGCAGTTGCAAAAGCATATCTACTCGTTCAGCCGGATTTGTCATTTGAGACTATTACAGTCGAAGATACAAACGCAGAAGAAGCTCGCCTTGATGCCGCTCTACAGGCATCACAAGACGAGCTTTCTGTTATTCGCGAGAAAGCAGTAGGTACGCTCGGTGAAGAAGCAGCTCAAGTTTTTGATGCTCACTTAATGGTTCTTGCTGACCCAGAAATGATCAGCCAAATCAAGGAAACTATCCGTGCGAAGAAAGTGAATGCAGAAGCAGGTCTGAAAGAAGTTACAGATATGTTTATCACTATCTTTGAAGGCATGGAAGACAACCCATACATGCAAGAACGCGCAGCGGATATCCGCGACGTGACAAAACGTGTATTGGCAAACCTTCTTGGTAAAAAATTGCCAAACCCAGCTTCTATCAATGAAGAAGTGATTGTGATTGCGCATGACTTGACTCCTTCAGATACAGCTCAATTGGACAAAAACTTTGTAAAAGCTTTTGTAACCAACATTGGTGGACGTACAAGCCACTCAGCTATCATGGCACGTACACTTGAAATTGCTGCTGTATTAGGTACAAACAACATCACTGAAATCGTTAAAGACGGTGACATCCTTGCTGTTAACGGGATCACTGGAGAAGTGATTATCAACCCAACAGATGAACAAGCGGCAGAATTTAAAGCAGCTGGTGAAGCCTATGCGAAACAAAAAGCTGAATGGGCACTTTTGAAAGATGCTCAAACAGTGACTGCTGACGGTAAACACTTCGAGTTGGCTGCCAATATTGGTACTCCAAAAGACGTTGAAGGTGTTAACAACAACGGTGCAGAAGCTGTTGGACTTTACCGTACAGAGTTCTTGTACATGGATTCTCAAGACTTCCCAACTGAAGATGAGCAGTATGAAGCATACAAGGCTGTTCTTGAAGGAATGAACGGTAAACCTGTTGTCGTTCGTACAATGGATATCGGTGGAGATAAGGAACTTCCTTACTTCGATATGCCTCACGAAATGAACCCATTCCTTGGATTCCGTGCTCTTCGTATCTCTATCTCTGAGACTGGAGATGCTATGTTCCGCACACAAATCCGTGCTCTTCTTCGTGCGTCTGTTCACGGTCAATTGCGTATCATGTTCCCAATGGTTGCGCTCTTGAAAGAATTCCGTGCAGCGAAAGCAGTCTTTGATGAAGAAAAAGCAAACCTTCTTGCTGAAGGTGTTGCAGTTGCGGATAACATTCAAGTTGGTATCATGATCGAGATTCCTGCAGCGGCTATGCTTGCAGACCAATTTGCTAAAGAAGTTGACTTCTTCTCAATTGGTACAAATGACTTGATCCAATATACAATGGCAGCAGACCGTATGAACGAACAAGTTTCATACCTTTACCAACCATACAACCCATCAATCCTACGCTTGATTAACAATGTGATCAAAGCAGCTCACGCTGAAGGTAAATGGGCTGGTATGTGTGGTGAGATGGCTGGTGACCAACAAGCTGTTCCACTTCTTGTCGGAATGGGCTTGGATGAGTTCTCTATGTCAGCAACATCTGTACTTCGTACACGCAGCTTGATGAAGAAACTCGACACAGCTAAGATGGAAGAGTACGCAAACCGTGCCCTTACAGAATGCTCAACAATGGAAGAAGTTCTTGAACTTCAAAAAGAATACGTTAATTTTGATTAATCGAAAAGTCCCTGCAACTCAGTTACAGGGACTTTTTTTGATATTTTAAAAAGAATTTTCAAGAAAATCTTTCTTATAAAAAGTCCAACCTTGAAAAAGTAGTGGTCAGAACAAAAAATACTTAAATGGTTCATAAAATTCTTGACAAGTTGGAGATTTAGGAGTAAACTATTAACCAGTTAAGTAATAGAGAGGAGTTTCTGCAATTTAGAAATGAATTGCAACTAGAAATATCAAATAGAAAGAGAGTTTCGATGAAAATTAATAAGAAATACCTTGTTGGTTCTGCGGCAGCTTTGATTTTAAGTGTTTGTTCTTACGAGTTGGGACTGTATCAAGCTAGAACGGTTAAGGAAAATAATCGTGTTTCCTATATAGATGGAAAACAAGCGACGCAAAAAACGGAGAATTTGACTCCTGATGAGGTTAGCAAGCGTGAAGGAATCAATGCTGAGCAAATCGTCATCAAGATAACAGACCAAGGCTATGTCACTTCACATGGCGACCACTATCATTATTACAATGGTAAGGTTCCTTATGATGCGATTTTCAGTGAAGAATTACTCATGAAAGATCCAAACTATAAGCTAAAAGATGAGGATATTGTTAATGAGGTCAAGGGTGGATATGTTATCAAGGTAGATGGAAAATACTATGTTTACCTTAAGGATGCTGCCCACGCGGATAACGTCCGTACAAAAGAGGAAATCAATCGACAAAAACAAGAACATAGTCAACATCGTGAAGGTGGGACTCCAAGAAACGATGGTGCTGTTGCCTTGGCACGTTCGCAAGGACGCTATACTACAGATGATGGTTATATCTTTAATGCTTCTGATATCATAGAGGATACTGGTGATGCTTATATCGTTCCTCATGGAGATCATTACCATTACATTCCTAAGAATGAGTTATCAGCTAGCGAGTTGGCTGCTGCAGAAGCCTTCCTATCTGGTCGGGGAAATCTGTCAAATTCAAGAACCTATCGCCGACAAAATAGCGATAACACTTCAAGAACAAACTGGGTACCTTCTGTAAGCAATCCAGGAACTACAAATACTAACACAAGCAACAACAGCAACACTAACAGTCAAGCAAGTCAAAGTAATGACATTGATAGTCTCTTGAAACAGCTCTACAAACTGCCTTTGAGTCAACGCCATGTAGAATCTGATGGCCTTGTTTTCGACCCAGCGCAAATCACAAGTCGAACAGCTAGAGGTGTTGCAGTGCCACACGGAGATCATTACCACTTCATCCCTTACTCTCACATGTCTGAATTGGAAGAACGAATCGCTCGTATTATTCCCCTTCGTTATCGTTCAAACCATTGGGTACCAGATTCAAGGCCAGAACAACCAAGTCCACAACCGACTCCGGAACCTAGTCCAGGCCCGCAACCTGCACCAAATCTTAAAATAGACTCAAATTCTTCTTTGGTTAGTCAGCTGGTACGAAAAGTTGGGGAAGGATATGTATTCGAAGAAAAGGGCATCTCTCGTTATGTCTTTGCGAAAGATTTACCATCTGAAACTGTTAAAAATCTTGAAAGTAAGTTATCAAAACAAGAGAGTGTTTCACACACTTTAACTGCTAAAAAAGAAAATGTTGCTCCTCGTGACCAAGAATTTTATGATAAAGCATATAATCTGTTAACTGAGGCTCATAAAGCCTTGTTTGAAAATAAGGGTCGTAATTCTGATTTCCAAGCCTTAGACAAATTATTAGAACGCTTGAATGATGAATCGACTAATAAAGAAAAATTGGTAGATGATTTATTGGCATTCCTAGCACCAATTACCCATCCAGAGCGACTTGGCAAGCCAAATTCTCAAATTGAGTATACTGAAGACGAAGTTCGTATTGCTCAATTAGCTGATAAGTATACAACGTCAGATGGTTACATTTTTGATGAACATGATATAATCAGTGATGAAGGAGATGCATATGTAACGCCTCATATGGGCCATAGTCACTGGATTGGAAAAGATAGCCTTTCTGATAAGGAAAAAGTTGCAGCTCAAGCCTATACTAAAGAAAAAGGTATCCTACCTCCATCTCCAGACGCAGATGTTAAAGCAAATCCAACTGGAGATAGTGCAGCAGCTATTTACAATCGTGTGAAAGGGGAAAAACGAATTCCACTCGTTCGACTTCCATATATGGTTGAGCATACAGTTGAGGTTAAAAACGGTAATTTGATTATTCCTCATAAGGATCATTACCATAATATTAAATTTGCTTGGTTTGATGATCACACATACAAAGCTCCAAATGGCTATACCTTGGAAGATTTGTTTGCGACGATTAAGTACTACGTAGAACACCCTGACGAACGTCCACATTCTAATGATGGATGGGGCAATGCCAGTGAGCATGTGTTAGGCAAGAAAGACCACAGTGAAGATCCAAATAAGAACTTCAAAGCGGATGAAGAGCCAGTAGAGGAAACACCTGCTGAGCCAGAAGTCCCTCAAGTAGAGACTGAAAAAGTAGAAGCCCAACTCAAAGAAGCAGAAGTTTTGCTTGCGAAAGTAACGGATTCTAGTCTGAAAGCCAATGCAACAGAAACTCTAGCTGGTTTACGAAATAATTTGACTCTTCAAATTATGGATAACAATAGTATCATGGCAGAAGCAGAAAAATTACTTGCGTTGTTAAAAGGAAGTAATCCTTCATCTGTAAGTAAGGAAAAAATAAACTAATGAAAAATGAAAGTCTCGATAAAGAGGCTTTCATTTTTATTATGTATATATGTAAAATTCTTGACAAGCAATATTAAAAAGAGTAAACTATTAACTAGTTAATTAACCGGTTTATTACTTTATAGTGAATCAAATATACTTAAGAAAAGAGGAAAGAATGAAAATCAATAAAAAATATCTAGCTGGGTCAGTAGCTACACTTGTTTTAAGTGTCTGTGCTTATGAACTAGGTTTGCATCAAGCTCAAACTGTAAAAGAAAATAATCGTGTTTCCTATATAGATGGAAAACAAGCGACGCAAAAAACGGAGAATTTGAATCCTGATGAGGTTAGCAAGCGTGAAGGAATCAATGCCGAACAAATCGTCATCAAAATAACAGACCAAGGCTATGTCACTTCACATGGGGACCACTATCATTATTACAATGGTAAGGTTCCTTATGACGCTATCATCAGTGAAGAATTGCTGATGAAGGATCCAAACTACCAGCTAAAGGACGAGGATATTATCAGTGAAATCAAGGGTGGTTATGTGATTAAGGTAGATGGAAAATACTATGTTTACCTTAAGGATGCAGCTCATGCGGATAATGTCCGTACAAAAGAAGAAATCAATCGACAAAAACAAGAGCATAGTCAACATCGTGAAGGTGGGACTCCAAGAAACGATGGTGCTGTTGCCTTGGCACGTTCACAGGGACGCTACACCACAGATGATGGTTATATCTTTAATGCTTCTGATATCATTGAAGATACTGGTGATGCTTATATCGTTCCTCACGGCGACCATTACCATTACATTCCTAAGAATGAGTTATCAGCTAGCGAGTTAGCTGCTGCAAAAGCCTTCCTATCTGGTCGGGGAAATCTGTCAAATTCAAGAACCTATCGCCGACAAAATAGCGATAACACTTCAAGAACAAACTGGGTACCTTCTGTAAGCAATCCAGGAACTACAAATACTAACACAAGCAACAACAGCAACACTAACAGTCAAGCAAGTCAAAGTAATGACATTGATAGTCTCTTGAAACAGCTCTACAAACTGCCTTTGAGTCAACGCCATGTAGAATCTGATGGCCTTATTTTCGACCCAGCGCAAATCACAAGTCGAACCGCCAATGGTGTTGCTGTACCGCACGGAGACCATTATCACTTTATTCCTTATTCACAACTGTCACCTTTGGAAGAAAAATTGGCTCGTATTATTCCCCTTCGTTATCGTTCAAACCATTGGGTACCAGATTCAAGACCAGAACAACCAAGTCCACAACCGACTCCGGAACCTAGTCCAAGTCCGCAACCTGCACCAAATCCTCAACCAGCTCCAAGCAATCCAATTGATGAGAAATTGGTCAAAGAAGCTGTTCGAAAAGTAGGCGATGGTTATGTCTTTGAGGAGAATGGAGTTCCTCGTTATATCCCAGCCAAGGATCTTTCAGCAGAAACAGCAGCAGGCATTGATAGCAAACTGGCCAAGCAGGAAAGTTTATCTCATAAGCTAGGAGCTAAGAAAACTGACCTCCCATCTAGTGATAGAGAATTTTACAATAAGGCTTATGACTTACTAGCAAGAATTCATCAAGATTTACTTGATAATAAAGGTCGACAAGTTGATTTTGAGGCTTTGGATAACCTGTTGGAACGACTCAAGGATGTCTCAAGTGATAAAGTCAAGTTAGTGGAAGATATTCTTGCCTTCTTAGCTCCGATTCGTCATCCAGAACGTTTAGGAAAACCAAATGCGCAAATTACCTACACTGATGATGAGATTCAAGTAGCCAAGTTGGCAGGCAAGTACACAACAGAAGACGGTTATATCTTTGATCCTCGTGATATAACCAGTGATGAGGGGGATGCCTATGTAACTCCACATATGACCCATAGCCACTGGATTAAAAAAGATAGTTTGTCTGAAGCTGAGAGAGCGGCAGCCCAGGCTTATGCTAAAGAGAAAGGTTTGACCCCTCCTTCGACAGACCATCAGGATTCAGGAAATACTGAGGCAAAAGGAGCAGAAGCTATCTACAACCGCGTGAAAGCAGCTAAGAAGGTGCCACTTGATCGTATGCCTTACAATCTTCAATATACTGTAGAAGTCAAAAACGGTAGTTTAATCATACCTCATTATGACCATTACCATAACATCAAATTTGAGTGGTTTGACGAAGGCCTTTATGAGGCACCTAAGGGGTATAGTCTTGAGGATCTTTTGGCGACTGTCAAGTACTATGTCGAACATCCAAACGAACGTCCGCATTCAGATAATGGTTTTGGTAACGCTAGCGACCATGTTCAAAGAAACAAAAATGGTCAAGCTGATACCAATCAAACGGAAAAACCAAACGAGGAGAAACCTCAGACAGAAAAACCTGAGGAAGAAACCCCTCGAGAAGAGAAACCGCAAAGCGAGAAACCAGAGTCTCCAAAACCAACAGAGGAACCAGAAGAAGAATCACCAGAAGAATCACCAGAGGAATCAGAAGAACCTCAGGTCGAGACTGAAAAGGTTAAAGAAAAACTGAGAGAGGCTGAAGATTTACTTGGAAAAATCCAGAATCCAATTATCAAGTCCAATGCCAAAGAGACTCTCACAGGATTAAAAAATAATTTACTATTTGGCACCCAGGACAACAATACTATTATGGCAGAAGCTGAAAAACTATTGGCTTTATTAAAGGAGAGTAAGTAAAGGTAGCAGCATTTTCTAACTCCTAAAAACAGGATAGGAGAACGGGAAAACGAAAAATGAGAGCAGAATGTGAGTTCTAGTTCTCATTTTTTTCATGAAAATGTGCAAAATATAGTAGATTGAAACTAGAATAGTATACCTCTACTTCTAAAACATTGTTAGAAATCGATTTGACTGTCCTGTTCTTATTTCATTTTACTATATCTTAACAGATAGTGTAAATAAAGATAAACTATTTACTGGCTAATTGATCAGTTAAACACTAGTTAAGGAGTAATGATGAAAAAAAGAACAATACTATTATTGATGGCCAGTCTGTTAGCTCTTGTCTTAGGAGCATGTGGTTTCTTGGACATATTGATCCTGGATCATTCTCATCAGGATTACTCTTTACTGCTATTTTAGAAACTGGGGTGGTTTGATGGAAAGTATTGGTATTGGTCTTGTTATCGTTTCACATTCCAAATACATTGTAGAAGGTGTTGTTGAACTGATTAGTAAAGTAGCTAAAGATGTTCCGATTACTTATGTAGGAGGAACCGAGGGCGGAGGAATTGGAACGAGTTTTGATTAAGTAGATAGGGTTGTTTCCGAAAATACAGCAGATACTTTACTTGCCTTTTTTGACCTAGGTTTTGCTAAAATGAACTTAAAAATGGTGACTGATTTCAGTGATAAAAGTATCATCATCAACAGGGTTCCAATTGTAGAAGGTGCCTATAATGCAGCTGCTCTTCTTCAGGCTGGTGCAGAACTGTCAGTTATTCAAACACAGTTAGCGGAGCTTGAAATCAATAAATAAGGAATTTTACTATAACTCTTTTTATAGGTAAGCTATTGATTATCTCAACTATAAAATGTTAAGTAAATGATTTCAAAATCAGAAAGGGATTGCTTTATGCAGTTCCTTTTTATTTTAACAGGAGTGAAACTATAGTGTTTCTAAATTGTGAATCAATCAAAACTGATTGTGATGGGGCTATTCTAGCTTTAGAAACCTTCAAAAATTAAAATTTAAGGCAATCAATTACTTGGAAGAGTATGAAAGCATTTAGTTTATAGGAATTCTAGGTCTAGAATTACACATATATTTATGAATACGGGGTGCTCGATAGTTAGTATTGTTCTATTCTGAAAGATTTGAGCTGTCAGTTGTATAGAAAGTGTTCGAATTTTTTTAAGTGATTAAATTAGTTAATTGTATGAGGTGCTTTATGATATAATGTTCTTAATGAATTTTCAGAAAGGAAAACCTCAAATTGTTCTACAAATTTCTACTCTTCGACCTCGACCACACTCTTCTTGATTTTGATGCTGCTGAGGATGTGGCTTTGACCCAACTTCTAAAAGAAGAAGGAGTTGCGGATATTCAGGCTTATAAAGATTATTACGTTCCTATGAACAAGGCTCTCTGGAAAGACTTGGAGCTGAAGAAAATCAGTAAACAAGAGCTGGTTAACACGCGCTTTTCTCGTTTATTTTCTCATTTTGGACAGGAAAAAGACGGTAGTTTTCTTGCCCAGCGTTACCAATTTTATCTCGCTCAGCAGGGACAAACACTATCGGGCGCTCATGATCTCTTGGACAGCCTCATTGAGCGTGATTATAACTTGTATGCTGCGACAAATGGCATTACTGCCATTCAGACAGGACGTTTGGCTCAATCTGGTCTAGTACCTTATTTCAATCAAGTCTTTATCTCAGAACAGTTGCAAACTCAAAAGCCGGATGCTCTCTTTTATGAAAAGATTGGCCAGCAAATTGCTGGATTTAGTAAAGAAAAGACGCTGATGATTGGAGATTCTCTAACCGCCGACATTCAAGGTGGCAATAATGCGGGGATTGACACTATCTGGTATAATCCTCATCACCTCGAAAATCACACACAAGCCCAGCCGACTTACGAAGTCTATTCTTACCAAGACTTGCTGGATTGTTTAGATAAAAATATTCTTGAAAAGATCACATTTTAAAGGAGATTAGCTAATGACTACAAAAAAAGCTAATATTACTATTGAAGAGTACATTGAAATGTCTGAAGTTGATTTTAATGAAGCTGTTAATTATGAATTTACATCTGACACTTGTCAATTAGCAAATAGTATTTATCAATCTCTTTTTAAGTTTTTTGATAAGAAAAATTTCTCTGGCGATTTAATTTTTACTTGGAAATCTCCATCATTAGTCAAAGAAGGGGATTATATTGGGAGAAGGGATTCACAAGTAGATAATCTTAGAGTAATAGGAAATATATTTCCGAATTATCTTACTAATCGAAAATATAGCCTCAATATGAATCGTAATGGCTGTATGGGAGATTTTCCTCATGACTTTTTTGATATATACCTAGATCATGTAGCAAAATATGCCTACGAACAAAAAGTTAATAATATTAAAGAGTATTATCCTTTAAAAAGAGCGATTTTACACCAAGAGAATGCATTGTATTTTCGATTTTTTTCTAATTTTGACGACTTTTTAGAAAAAAATTATTTAAAGACTATATGGCAAGTTTCTAAAGAAACTCCTTTTTCTGAAATGGATTTTAATATGTTTAAAAATATTTCAGAAAAGATAATCTTCGAAAGAGGTAGTAAAATGCTTAATGATTTAAAAAGTAATTATAAAAAATAGCCAGTCTTTATAAACTGTATTCACGTATTCAAATCGTATATATAGTCGATTTATTAAATCTTTAGATAAACTGTAAAAAGTGGTTTCCATAGCCACTTTTTGCTATAATAGAGGCAGTAAAAATGAAGGAGTCGGCTATGGAACACTCGTCTTGGCATGCTTTGATTAAGGCGCAATTACCTGAGGGTTATTTCGGGAAAATCAATCAGTTTATGGAGCAGGTCTATTCTCAGGGGATTATTTATCCACCCAAGGAAAAGGTTTTTCAGGCTCTCTTGACAACACTGCTTGAAGAAGTTAAGGTGGTAATTCTAGGGCAAGACCCCTATCACGGACCAGGTCAAGCGCAGGGCTTGAGTTTTTCTGTACCTGACTCTATCCCAGCTCCACCATCCTTGCAAAATATCTTGAAAGAATTGTCAGATGATATCGGAGTTAAGAAATCTCATGATTTGACATCTTGGGCTGAGCAAGGAGTCTTGCTTCTTAATGCTTGTTTGACTGTTCCTGCTGGACAGGCCAATGGTCATGCTGGTCAAATCTGGGAGCCTTTTACTGATGCTGTGATTCAGGTGGTCAATCATCTAGATAGACCAGTCGTTTTTGTACTCTGGGGAGCTTATGCACGTAAGAAGAAGGCATTAGTTACCAATCCTCATCACTTGATTATCGAATCAGCCCATCCAAGTCCTTTGTCGGTTTATAGAGGATTTTGGGGTTCCAAGCCCTTTTCCAAGGCCAATGCATTCTTAAAAGAGACAGGACAAGAGCCAATCGATTGGCTTAGATAAGGAGAAAATATGCCTCAGTTAGCGACGATTTGCTACATTGATAATGGGAAAGAACTGCTCATGCTCCATCGTAATAAGAAACCCAATGATGTCCATGAAGGGAAATGGATTGGTGTGGGTGGTAAGCTAGAGAGAGGAGAGACGCCCCAGGAATGCGCGGCGCGTGAAATCCTTGAAGAAACAGGGCTCAAAGCCAAGCCAGTTCTAAAAGGTGTCATCACTTTTCCTGAATTTACACCAGATTTAGACTGGTACACCTATGTTTTTAAGGTGACGGAGTTTGAGGGCGACTTGATTGACTGCAATGAGGGGACGCTAGAATGGGTTCCCTATGATGAGGTTTTGAGCAAGCCGACTTGGGAAGGTGACCACACCTTTGTTGAGTGGCTTTTAGAGGATAAACCCTTCTTTTCAGCCAAGTTTGTTTATGATGGGGATAAATTGTTGGATACCCAAGTTGATTTCTATGAATAAAGGAGAAAGCAGATGCTACTAATCAAAAATGGTCGTGTAATGGATCCCAAGTCTGGTTTGGATCAAGTTTGTGATGTCTTAGTTCAAGATGGGAAAATTATCAAAATTGCGCCTGAGATCACGGAAGAAGGAGCAGAAACGATTGATGCTACTGGTCTTGTGGTTGCTCCTGGTTTGGTCGATATTCATGTGCATTTCCGTGAACCTGGTCAAACACATAAAGAAGACATTCATACTGGTGCCCTGGCAGCCGCTGCAGGTGGTTTTACTACTGTCGTCATGATGGCTAATACCAGTCCAACCATTTCAGACGTGGAGACTTTGCAAGCAGTTCTCCAGTCAGCTGCCAAAGAGAAGATTAATGTCAAGACAGTTGCGACCATTACTAAAAACTTTAATGGTAAAAACTTGACTGACTTTAAGGCGCTCTTAGAAGCTGGTGCGGCTGGTTTCTCTGATGACGGTATTCCGCTTGAGAGCAGTAAGATTGTCAAGGAAGCCATGGAGGAAGCCAAAAAACTCAATACCTTTATCAGCCTTCATGAGGAAGATCCAGGTTTGAACGGTGTTCTTGGCTTTAATGAAAATATTGCTAGAGAACATTTCCATATCTGCGGTGCTA
The DNA here is from genome assembly GCF_001457635.1 of Streptococcus pneumoniae. Classification (NCBI taxonomy): domain Bacteria; kingdom Bacillati; phylum Bacillota; class Bacilli; order Lactobacillales; family Streptococcaceae; genus Streptococcus; species Streptococcus pneumoniae. The sequence continues at coordinate 1,560,432 of NZ_LN831051.1, read as the reverse complement.
CTGGGGTGGCTGAGTACGCTATGATGGCGCGTGATGTCATGATTGCCTATGCAACTAAAGCCCATGTTCACATCCAGCATTTGTCTAAGGAAGAAAGTGTTAAAGTAGTGGAGTTTGCTCAGGGGTTAGGTGCAGAAGTCACAGCAGAAGTAGCGCCACAGCATTTCTCTAAGACAGAAGCACTTTTTTTAACACAAGGTAGCAATGCTAAGATGAATCCACCGCTTCGTTTGGAATCAGACCGTCGTGCCGTTATCGAAGGTCTCAAATCAGGTGTCATCACAGTTATTGCGACTGACCACGCCCCTCATCATGTAGATGAAAAAAATGTTGAGGATATTACCAAAGCGCCATCTGGTATGACTGGCTTAGAAACATCCCTGTCTCTCAGCTTGACCTATTTAGTAGAAGCTGGTGAGTTGAGCTTGATGGAATTACTTGAAAAAATGACATACAACCCAGCCAAGCTTTACAACTTTGAAGCAGGTTACTTGGCTGAGAATGGTCCAGCAGATATCACTATTTTTGATGCCAAGGCTGACCGCCTTGTGGACTCCCATTTTGCTTCCAAAGCAGCTAATTCACCATTCATCGGTGAAACCTTAAAAGGGCAGGTTAAATATACCATCTGTAAGGGACAAATCGTCTATCAAGCTTGATAGGAGTTAGAATATGAATTATTTTCGAAAACGTAGGGAGAGACAAGCGAAATCTAATAGTGGAATTTACTGTCCCGCAGCTAATCGTTCCAAAATTCAATATGAAACTAAAGAAAAAGCTGACCATGCGGTTCAATATGATAACGGAGGTTTAGTTAGAAGCTATTATTGTCGTACATGTGCGTGTTGGCATACTACTTCAAAATCTAATAAACCTCCGCTAAGTTTGAAAAACTATGGTCTGAAACTCTTTGGTTTAGATAAATCAGAATAGAAAGAGAAGTATGTATAAGACAAAGTGTTTACGAGAGAAGTTAGTATTATTTTTAAAAATTTTCTTCCCAATCCTGATTTACCAATTTGCCAATTATTCTGCCTCTTTTGTTGATACTGCAATGACAGGTCAATACAACACTATGGACTTGGCTGGTGTATCTATGGCAACCAGTATCTGGAATCCTTTCTTTACATTTCTAACAGGGATTGTGTCAGCCTTGGTGCCTATCATTGGTCACCATCTTGGTCGAGGAAAAAAGGAAGAAGTTGCGTCTGATTTTTACCAATTTATTTATTTGGCCTTGGGCCTATCTGTGGTATTGCTGGGGATGGTACTTTTTTTGGCACCAACAATCTTGAATCATATTGGGTTAGAAGCAGCAGTAGCGGCAGTAGCGGTTCGCTATCTTTGGTTTTTATCTATCGGGATTATCCCCTTGTTGCTCTTTAGCGTCATTCGTTCCTTGCTGGATTCGCTGGGCTTGACCAAACTGTCCATGTACCTCATGCTTTTGTTACTCCCTCTCAATAGCGGATTTAACTATCTCTTGATTTACGGTGCCTTTGGTGTTCCAGAACTGGGAGGGGCTGGTGCTGGTTTAGGAACATCCTTGGCCTACTGGGTCTTGCTTGGGATTTCTGTTCTGGTTTTATTTAAACAGGAGAAGCTCAAAGCCTTACACCTTGAGAAACGAATTCCACTTAATATGGATAAAATTAAGGAAGGAGTTCGTTTAGGTCTGCCTATTGGGGGAACTGTCTTCGCGGAAGTGGCTATCTTTTCAGTGGTTGGCTTGATTATGGCTAAGTTTTCGTCCTTGATTATAGCTAGTCACCAGTCAGCTATGAACTTTTCAAGTCTTATGTACGCCTTTCCTATGAGTATCTCATCGGCTATGGCTATTGTCGTTTCCTATGAAGTGGGAGCCAAGCGATTTGATGATGCGAAAACCTATATTGGTCTAGGAAGATGGACTGCCCTCATTTTTGCGGCCTTCACCTTAACCTTCCTTTACATTTTTAGGGGAAATGTGGCCAGTCTTTATGGTAACGACCCAAAATTTATCGATTTGACAGTGCGTTTTTTAACTTATAGTCTTTTCTTCCAGTTAGCAGATACCTTTGCGGCGCCGCTTCAGGGAATTTTGCGGGGGTATAAGGATACAGTTATTCCTTTTTACCTTGGTTTGCTTGGTTATTGGGGCGTAGCAATCCCTGTGGCTACGCTATTTGATTCTCTAACAGATTTTGGAGCTTATTCTTACTGGATCGGCTTGATTATTAGTTTGATTGTGAGTGGGGCGCTCTACCGTTGGCGTTTAACTGTGATTATGAAGAGATTTGAATCTTTAGCAAAATCCAAACGCTAAAAAGTTTGTGAAAAAATATTCTTGATAAGAAAATCCCTTGTTTTCACGGGGTTTTCTTTTTTATTTTGTGAAATTTCTTTTAGAAAAACTTTGACAGTATTTGCCAAAAACGGTAAAATAGTAAGGTAAGAAGAAAGTTAGAAAGGCAAGAAGATGTCAACTTTAGATAAAAATCTTTTGCTAGAAATGTTCCGTAAGATGGAAGAAATCCGTCGCATGGACTTAAAAATTGCACAATTAGTAAAGAAAGGGAAAGTGCCAGGAATGACGCACTTTTCTGTTGGTGAAGAGGCAGCTAACGTGGGGGCTATGTTAGCTCTCAATCCAGATGATCTGATTACCTCAAACCACCGTGGACACGGGCAAGCTATTGCTAAAGGGATTGACCTCAACGGAATGATGGCTGAAATCCTTGGTAAATACACTGGAACCTGTAAAGGGAAAGGTGGATCTATGCATATCGCTGACCTTGATGCTGGGAACCTTGGTGCCAATGGTATTGTAGGTGGTGGTATGGGGATCGCTGTCGGTGCAGCCCTCAGTCAGCAAATGCAAAATACCGGTAAAATCGTTGTCTGCTTCTTTGGAGATGGTGCGACCAATGAAGGTGTTTTCCACGAAGCAGTGAACATGGCTTCTATCTGGAACCTGCCAGTCATTTTCTATTGCATTAACAACGGTTACGGTATCTCTGCGGATATCAAGAAAATGACCAATATAGAACATATCCATCAACGTAGCGCCGCTTATGGAATTCCTGGAATGTTCATCGAAGATGGTAACAATGTCATCGATGTCTATGAAGGATTTCAGAAAGCTGTGGACCATGTTCGCAGTGGCAATGGTCCAGTCTTGATTGAAAGTGTAACTTATCGCTGGCTCGGTCACTCATCATCTGACCCTGGTAAATATCGTACGCGTGAAGAAGTGGAATTGTGGAAACAAAAAGATCCAATCGAAAACCTCCGCAATTACCTTATTGAAAATAACATTGCAAGTGCCGAAGAATTGGAAGAAATCCAAGCGCAAGTAAAGGAAGCAGTAGAAGCTTCTGTTAAATTTGCAGAGGAAAGCCCATTCCCACCGCTTGAATCAGCCTTTGAAGATATTTACGCAGACTAAGGAGAAAGAGATAAAATGGAAACAAAAACAATGTCCTTCCGTGACACCATTATCCTTGCTATGTCTGAGGAAATGCGTCGCGATGAAAATGTGTTCTTGATGGGAGAAGACGTCGGTGTCTTCGGAGGAGACTTCGGTACTTCTGTTGGAATGCTTGAAGAATTTGGTCCAGAACGCGTCCGTGACTGTCCGATTTCTGAAGCTGCCATCTCTGGAGCAGCAGCAGGAGCAGCCATGACAGGACTTCGTCCAATCGTCGATATGACCTTCATGGACTTCTCTGTTATTGCCATGGACAATATCGTCAACCAAGCTGCTAAAACACGTTACATGTTTGGTGGTAAAGGTCAGGTTCCAATGACTGTTCGTTGTGCAGCTGGTAACGGAGTTGGCTCTGCCGCCCAGCACTCACAATCTCTAGAGTCTTGGTTTACTCACATTCCAGGACTTAAGGTTGTGGCACCTGGAACACCTGCGGACATGAAAGGCCTGCTTAAGTCTTCTATCCGTGATAAAAACCCAGTTATTATACTTGAGTACAAGTCAGAATTTAACCAAAAAGGGGAAGTGCCAGTTGATCCAGACTACACAATTCCACTTGGGGTTGGTGAAATCAAACGCCAAGGAACGGATGTAACAGTTGTTACTTATGGAAAAATGCTTCGCCGTGTGGTTCAAGCTGCTGAAGAATTAGCAGAAGAAGGAATTTCAGTTGAAATTGTTGACCCACGTACCCTTGTTCCGCTTGATAAGGATATCATCATAAACTCAGTGAAGAAGACTGGTAAGGTTGTTCTGGTCAACGATGCCCACAAAACAAGTGGCTATATCGGTGAAATTTCAGCTATTATTTCAGAATCAGAAGCATTTGACTATCTAGATGCACCAATTCGCCGTTGTGCAGGAGAAGATGTGCCGATGCCTTATGCACAAAACCTAGAAAATGCAATGATTCCAACAGTTGAAAGTATCAAAGATGCAATCCGAAAAACTTATAACAAAGAATAGAGTTACATAAGATAAGTTATGTAAATAAAATAAAGCTGACGAGAAACTTTGTATCTTTTAGGTGCAGAGCTCTTCGTCATTAATATCTTAGATTAGAGCACGGGCTAAAAGCTCGGAAAAAAGATAAATCTCCTTGGCTTCATCGAAGCCATCGTCGATTTCCTATTTTTCAGTCGCTTTTGACGCCCTTTGTATCATAAATAGAATTGGAGAGGTCATGGCTGATGACAAGCTAAGAGCGACTCCTGCAGCTAGAAAGTTAGCGGATGATTTAGGGATAAACCTCTACGACGTTTCTGGCTCAGGTGCAAACGGTCGTGTCCACAAAGAAGACGTGGAAACTTATAAAGACACAAACGTGGTTCGCATTTCGCCACTTGCAAAACGAATTGCCCTCGAACATAACATTGCTTGGCAGGAAATCCAAGGAACCGGTCATCGTGGTAAAATCATGAAGAAGGATGTTTTGGCCCTGCTTCCTGAAAATATCGAAAACGATAGCATCAAATCTCCTGCTCAGATTGAAAAAGTGGAAGAAGTCCCTGATAACGTAACACCATATGGTGAAATCGAGCGTATTCCAATGACACCAATGCGTAAGGTTATTGCCCAACGCATGGTTGAATCTTACTTGACTGCGCCAACCTTCACCCTCAACTATGAAGTTGATATGACTGAAATGTTGGCTCTTCGTAAGAAGGTTCTTGAGCCAATCATGGAAGCAACTGGGAAGAAGACTACTGTAACAGACCTTCTTTCGCTTGCAGTTGTTAAGACTCTTATGAAACACCCATACATCAACGCTTCATTGACAGAAGATGGCAAGACTATTATCACTCACAACTATGTCAATCTTGCCATGGCAGTTGGGATGGATAATGGATTGATGACACCTGTTGTTTACAATGCTGAGAAAATGAGTCTTTCAGAACTGGTTGTAGCCTTTAAGGATGTTATTGGCCGTACCTTGGATGGTAAATTGGCTCCAAGTGAGTTACAAAATTCAACATTCACAATCAGTAATTTGGGAATGTTTGGTGTTCAGTCCTTTGGTCCGATTATTAACCAACCCAACTCAGCTATCCTTGGTGTCAGTTCGACAATCGAGAAGCCAGTTGTCGTCAATGGTGAAATTGTGATTCGCCCAATCATGAGTTTAGGATTAACCATTGACCACCGTGTCGTAGATGGTATGGCTGGTGCTAAGTTTATGAAGGACTTGAAAGAGTTGATTGAAACGCCAATCTCAATGTTAATTTAAGAGCAAGAGTATTCATTTTTAAGATATAGATAAAGGAAGGAAGACATGGCCTTAGAAGTAATTATGCCAAAAGCCGGCGTGGATATGACAGAAGGACAAATCGTCCAATGGAATAAAAAAGTCGGAGAATTTGTAAAAGAAGGAGAAATCCTTTTGGAAATCATGACTGATAAAGTCAGCATGGAATTGGAAGCCGAAGAAGATGGGTACTTGATTGCCATTCTCAAAGGAGATGGTGAAACTGTCCCTGTAACGGAAGTTATCGGTTACCTTGGTGAAGAAAGGGAAAACATCCCAACAGCTGGAGCAGCATCGCCAGAAGCTAGCTCTGTACCTGTAGCAAGTACCTCAAACGATGATGATAAGAGCGATGATGCTTTTGATATCGTTGTGATTGGTGGAGGTCCTGCTGGTTATGTTGCAGCCATTAAAGCTGCCCAATTCGGCGGTAAGGTTGCCCTTGTTGAGAAATCTGAACTTGGTGGAACCTGCTTAAACCGTGGATGTATTCCAACCAAGACCTACCTTCATAACGCTGAAATTATTGAAAATATCGGTCATGCTGCAAATCGTGGTATCGTGATTGAAAATCCTAACTTCACTGTTGATATGGAAAAACTTTTAGAAACTAAATCTAAAGTTGTTAATACTCTTGTTGGTGGTGTTGCAGGACTTCTTCGTAGCTACGGAGTTACTGTTCATAAAGGAATTGGTACAATCACTAAAGACAAGAACGTCTTGGTAAATGGCTCTGAATTGCTTGAAACCAAGAAAATCATTCTTGCTGGTGGTTCAAAAGTCAGCAAGATCAACGTCCCTGGTATGGAATCTCCACTTGTCATGACTAGTGATGACATTCTTGAAATGAACGAAGTGCCAGAAAGCCTTGTTATCATCGGTGGTGGAGTTGTCGGTATCGAACTCGGTCAGGCCTTCATGACATTTGGTTCAAAAGTGACTGTTATCGAAATGATGGACTGTATAGTTCCAGCTATGGATGCGGAAGTTTCTAAGAACCTTCGCTTGATCCTTGAGCGTAAAGGAATGACCATCTTGACTGGTACTAAACTGCAAGAAATCATTGAGGAAAATGGTCAACTTCGTATCAAGGTTGAAGGAAAAGACGATATCATCGCAAGCAAAGCTCTTCTTTCAATTGGTCGTATGCCAGACCTTGAAGGTATTGGAGAGGTTGAGTTTGAATTGGATCGTGGTTGTATCAAGGTCAATGAATACATGGAAACTTCAGTTCCAGGCATTTATGCACCAGGTGACATCAACGGTACTAAGATGTTGGCTCACGCAGCTTTCCGCATGGGTGAAGTTTCCGCTGAAAATGCCCTTAAAGGAAATCATGCAGTTGCCAAATTGAATTTGACTCCTGCAGCCATCTACACTCTCCCTGAAGTAGCAGCAGTAGGTTTGACAGAAGAACAAGCCCGTGAGAAATACGATGTTGCCATCGGTAAGTTTAACTTTGCTGCTAACGGTCGTGCTATTGCATCTGACGCTGCTCAAGGTTTCGTAAAAGTTATCGTTGATAAGAAATACGGAGAAATCCTTGGTGTACACATTATTGGTCCTGCAGCCGCAGAATTAATAAACGAAGCATCAAGCATCATCGAAATGGAAATCACTGTTGAGGAAATGCTGAAGACCATCCACGGGCACCCAACTTACTCTGAAGTGATGTACGAAGCGTTTGCAGATGTTCTAGGAATGGCCATCCATTCACCTAAGAAAAAATAAAACGAAGATAGATTAGACTGGAAGGTTATTTCCAGTTTCTATCATATAAAGTAAAGGGATATCATGAAATACATTATCAATCATTCAAATGACACTGCTTTTAATATTGCCTTGGAAGAATACGCCTTTAAACACCTTTTGGATGAGGATCAAATCTTCCTACTTTGGATTAACAAGCCATCTATCATTGTTGGTCGTCACCAGAACACTATCGAAGAAATCAACCGTGATTATGTTCGCGAAAATGGTATTGAGGTAGTTCGCCGTATTAGTGGTGGTGGAGCTGTTTACCACGATTTAAATAACCTCAACTACACGATCATCTCCAAAGAAGATGAAAATAAGGCATTTGACTTCAAGAGCTTCTCAACTCCGGTTATCAATACCCTGGCTCAACTTGGGGTTAAAGCTGAGTTCACAGGTCGTAATGACCTTGAGATTGATGGTAAGAAGTTCTGTGGCAATGCCCAAGCCTATATCAACGGCCGTATCATGCACCACGGTTGCTTGCTCTTTGACGTTGATTTGTCAGTCCTCGCAAATGCCCTTAAGGTTTCAAAAGATAAATTTGAATCAAAAGGTGTGAAATCCGTCCGTGCCCGTGTAACCAATATTATCAATGAATTACCAAAAAAAATCACAGTCGAAAAATTCCGTGATTTACTCTTGGAATACATGAAAAAAGAGTACCCAGAGATGACTGAATACGTCTTTTCAGAAGAAGAATTGGCCGAAATCAATCGCATCAAGGATACTAAGTTTGGAACTTGGGACTGGAACTATGGTAAATCACCTGAATTTAACGTCCGTCGTGGAACCAAATTCACTAGTGGTAAGGTTGAAGTCTTTGCTAACGTTACTGAATCAAAAATCCAAGACATCAAGATTTATGGTGACTTCTTTGGTATTGAAGACGTTGCTGCAGTAGAAGATGTCCTTCGTGGGGTGAAATACGAACGCGAAGATGTTCTTAAGGCGCTAAAAACCATTGATATCACACGCTACTTCGCTGGTATTAGCCGTGAAGAAATCGCTGAAGCGGTAGTTGGATAAATCAAAAAGAAGTTGGCCAACTAACCAACTTCTTTTTTTGATATTTATTTACATAATTTAAAATACGTAAAATTATAAACTATCTAGAGCATTCTTTTGTTCATCATTAACAATATGGGTATAGAGGTCAGTGACTTGTGTGCTGGCATGTCCTAGTTGGTGACTGACTAAAACTTGTGATTTAGTCGCATCATAGAGCCTAGTTGCTAGCGTATGGCGCAGTTTATGGGGTGTTACACGCACTTTAAAATCCTCTGAGTATTTAGCAACCATTTTCTCAACGCTAGAAGCATCGATACGATTAGGAACACCTCTGTAGAGAGTTAAAAAAAGGGCTGTATCTGTTTTTTCCGTTTTATAGCGTTGATTCCGAATGGCCAGATAATTCTCTAAATAAGGTTTAGCAAAAGCAGCGACATTGACTGAGTCACGTTTGCCACCTTTTCGAGTAACATCAATAACCATCATTTTTAGATTGAGATCTCTTAGATCTAGATTAACAGCTTCAGATAAGCGAACACCAGATGCCAAGAGAAGGGCAATAATGGCTAAATCTCGTTCTTTATTTTTGTTGAATGATGAGAGAGCTCGATTTGAAAGCTGTTGTGGGTGCTCTTGATCGATATAAGTTAGAAAACCTGCTGTTTCATCACCTAGAAAGAGTTTTTGCTTGATATTTTCAGCTCTGGCAGCAAGGGTTTCTTTCTTTTTCTTGGTTGAAACTTTTTTCATTACATTACGATAGAAATAAGGTTCCCCCTGATCATTTTCAACCTCCTCGGTTAGATACTTGTAAAGACTAGAAAGTGCTGATAAGGTTCGATTGATAGTTGTCTGTGAAACACCTTGTTTTGTTGTATTAGCATTCAGCAAGGGACGTTCACGTAGATAAAGGATAAAGGATTCCATGTCTTTCTTAGACATATTTTCCAAAACTGATAAAGGAATATCGGATATTTTATCAGCGTTTGAAATACCAGACTCCAAAACCCAGCTGAAAAATCGGTCATATTCCTTAAGGTATTCGTACAGGGTTGTAAAACTGTAGGGCACAGCCAGTTTAGATTGGTAGTATTCCAGAACATACCAGGGCATGAGTTGTTTTAGTTTGTCGATTCGTTCCAGTAAAATCTCACGTTTCATGTATTTTCTCCATAATTAAGTATACTAGTAGTATAGCATAGACTTGTATATTTTTCAAGAAAATTATAGTTTTTCGGAAAGATGTTATAGAGCTTTTTAAAAAAGACTTAGACCTGAGTAATACGGATCTAAGTCAGCTAAATAACTAATACTCTTCGAAAATTAAATTCAAACCACGTCAATGTCGCCTTACTATACTCAAGTACAAAGTACAGCCTGCGGCTAGCTTCCTAGTTTGCTTTTTGATTTTTATTGAGTATAAAAAAATTTTTTCGTTCAAAATTGCCTAAAATGTACCTTATTAAAGTGAAAATTAAAAATTTTTCATACGAAATCGTTGATAGTATACATCGTATGATAATGCTTTTCCTCGTCTATTAAGATTTAATGGTCCATAGACCTTCTCATACTTCTTACCTTCCAGATAAGTCATATAGTCATTGTAGGTGTCTAAAAAGACCTCTAAGAAGATATAAGGTACTGCTTGAAGTCTTTCCTTTTCTTTTCAATTCGTCCAGTTGGCTTTAAATAGCTTCTAAGAGGTATTTCTTTTCGTAAGTCAATTTCAATTTTAAATACTTGGCCATCACTTTGGTGAAATAAAATACCTGGCCCTAGAGGACTATCTTCACGTCTTACGTTGCATGCTTCTGATGGTCTTAAACCAACAAAGGCTCCCAAGGCTACAACCATAAGTAGATCTTTATGATAGTGTGCAATGTGAGAAAACAACATCTCAAAGGCGCTATTTGGCATATCACGAAAAATAGCTTTCTCAGTGTTGCTATCATCCACGTAGATTTCAAAATTTGGTTCTTTACGCTTTACAACTCGTCCTCTACTATTCGTAAAAGTCGTCGTAGAATACAATTCTTCTACTTTTAACTTAGCCTTCTCCTTTCGCTCACTTAAATAAAGAGTTAAGAAGTCAAGAACTGCATTTACGCATTTTTCAACAGTGCTTTTCTTTCTTTTTCCTCTATCCCCTGGTAATTGAGATAATCCATAAAGCGTAAAAAACTCTCTAACCATTTCAAGTGTAAGTTGATCTACACTTTTAAGTCCAAGAGTACCAAATATAAAATTTAGAAACTTAACAACATAAGAAAAGCATTTATTCCCATCATCTGAGATCGACCTGATTTTTGAAGCAGATTTAACATAACGATGAAAATCAGTAAATTGTAGATTGCCGTCATCGTGCTTTAAAACGATAAATTGTTTTGTTACGATGTTGTTGTCACCTAAAACCAGCGAATGTTTATAAACTACAAATTTCATTTCTTCTCCATTTGTTAATTATATAATTAACTATTTGATTTTATTATAACTTTTTGATAGAATTCTTGTAAAGTGAAAACTTAACAAAAAGAGAAAAATAAAAAAAGTTAATTAACAAAAGTAAAGGAAAATAAGTCATACATGTTTTCAGGTCAACGTTTAAAATCTCTTCGAAAAGAGAAAAAAATGAGCCAAGAAAAACTCGGCTCTCTGTTAAATATTTCTAAAGTTGCAGTCTGTAACTGGGAGAACGCAAAATCTTTTCCAACCATGGATAATCTAAATGAACTTGCTAAGGTTCTTGAGGTTGAACCTCATTATTTCGAGGAGCATAGCGAAGTGATCAGCATCTATCGTCAATTAAATAAAGCTAACAAAAATAAAGTTGTCGTATATTCCTCAGAATTACTTGAGGAACAAGAAAAATTCGATAACAAGGTTGTTGATATATTCAGTTATAAAACCTATAAAGGTCTTTCTGCAGGAACAGGCTACTCCTACTTTGGAGATGGGAAATATACTCTTACTTATTCAACTGAGAATATTCCTCATGATTTTGCCTCATGGGTTGTAGGTGACTCAATGGAACCAGAACTTCCTGATGGTGATGTAGTTTTGATTAAACAATCCACAAACATCGAGGATGGCCAAATTTATGCGATTGAGTTTAATAACCAAACATATGTAAAAAAAGTATATCGTTACAAAACGTATCTACGACTTGTTTCAATAAATGAGAAGTATGATGATATATATGCTCCATATGAAGAAAACCCTCGAATTATTGGAAAGATTGTTGGTCATTTTACACCTATTGATGATGTGAAATAAGATTATATTAATGATAAAGAATTATATTTAAAAAGGTTTTAAGTGGAAAGATTCTTTTTCCTGGACTTTTTTAAAAAAATAAATTATAATAGAGAAAATACTTAGAAAGAGGTTCTTAATGCCGTACGCAATAGATTTATTTTGTGGTGCAGGGGGTTGTTCGGAAGGATTAATCCAGTCAGGTTTTCATATTTTATTTAGCTCAGATATCAGTGAGATGGTAGAAAAAACTTATGTAAATAGACACGAACAACTTGGATTGATACAAGGAAAAAATACTTGGTTTGAAAGACGTGACATTCGAGAGTTGACAGGATCAGATATAAAAAAACATATCTCTGAATTAGAAATTTTTAAAAACAAAGAAATACCTGAAATTGATTTAATCATGGGAGGTCCAAGCTGCCAAGGATTTTCAAGAGCTGGTAGAAGAGATAAATCCGATCCTCGCAATATGCTTTTTGGCGAATATGTGAGAGTTGTCAATGAAATTCATCCAAAATATATTATTTTAGAAAATGTTGAAGGATTTATGGATATGCAGTTCCTAGGGTATAAAGGGATTACAGGTATTGAATACCCTGATGGATCAGTTACACCTGATATATTAAAGTCTGAGTTAAATGAAATAGGATATGAAACTTTAGAACCTAGAATATTAAATGCTGCCGATTATGGGGTTCCTCAAAGACGGAATAGAGTTATTTTTATTGGGTATAAGAAAGGTCTTAAACAACCTCAATACCCTGCTCCTACTCACGGTCCAGAGAATTATATTTCACTTGAAGAAGCTATCGGAGATCTTATTATTGATAAAGAGATCAAAGAAATGGTTAACCCATCTCCTTCCACTTATCAAAATAAAAGCAAAGAAGGTAGGACACCAAGTCTAAATGGAGAACCAATCGCTTCTAAAAAGATATTGAATAATGAGGTATCGAAACAAACTGATATTGTAAAAGAACGCTTCTCGTTGTTTAAGCAAGGTGAAACTGGGACCGCTTTAAGAAAAAGAATTTTTGAAGAAGGCATTGATTTATCTGGGCACAAAGCGTTAATTCAGTTATGTTGTGAAAAATTAAACCTTTCTAAACAAGAGGTCGTTTCTAAATTTAAAGATAAAAATGTAAGTAAAGAATATTTAGATGTCCTTCTTACTAAGAAAAATATAAGACAACGTTGGGCACCAGATCAGCCATCGGCTACTATTGTAACGATTGCTGATGATTATATAAGCCCTTGGGAAAATCGAACTTTTACAGTTAGGGAAATGGCACGCTGTCAATCTTTTGATGATTCATTTGAATTTTTAGGAAAACGTACAACTGGTGGGCTCAAGAGACGGGTTGAAGTTCCTCAGTATACTCAAGTAGGTAACGCTGTACCACCACTCCTAGCAAAAGCATTAGCTGATGAAATACTGAAAGTTTTATAATTTAGCATCATAAAAACAAAAACTTATAATCAGAATTAAACTATTTCTGATTATAAGTTTTTTATGTTATAAATTTATAATTTAAAATAATTAAATGTTGAATTTAACTGAGGTATAGCCATACCAATTGTATTAATAACAAGGTTATTGTACCCAGTATGTAAGTTTCTATTAACTAATTCTTTAACTGAGCTAGCAACACCGCTTTTAGAAGGAAGACCCCAGTAATTTCCACCAGAAAGATTTAAAACACGTAAAACGGACGTAGAAGTAGTTTTAAATGTATCTTTACCATCTTTTTTAAGTTTGTTGGATGGTAATGTAACAAACGAATAGGTAAATCTCTTTACATAACGAATTGATTTGCCGTTTATTCCAACAGATATGCCATTTCTAAAGTTATCAGCTTGGTATACTGCGTCCCATAACATAGGAATTTGAGCATTATCATTCCAATTTGTTTTGCATTGAATGATGTGAACTTCTATATCATTAAAATCACGTTCGACGAGAGCGTTAATTATTTCTTTTTTATGATAAAATAGTGTTATTAATTTGAATTAGAGGTTATTGTGATGGAAAATCCTTGGATAGATACTACTTCGGAAATATATAATGGTGAGAAGATAATCGTTGCTACTGCGGACCTGAAATATATTAAAAAGCTATTAAATTCAAAAAAATATCCCCCAGTAGATAAAGTAGATGATGATGCTAATGAAAAAACAAAGAAAGCAGCCAAAGAAAAATATAAACTCCGACTAAATGTTTATCCTCAACATTTTGTTGGTGATATAGATAATGCAAAAATTATAATCTTAAGTTTAAACCCAGGCTATAGCACAGAATATTATGATGCTTATAAAAACAGCACTAATAAAGACGGCATTAAATACGAACAAACTATAAAAGAAAATCTAGAAATGGAACAGCCATTCTTCCACGCATTTGAATTAGCAAATGAAAGTGATCTAGGATATTGGGGAAATAAAATGAAATGCTGGGTTGAAGACCATGATGAAAAAGATAATGAAAAGGATAAAGAAAAATATAACAAAAAAATTATTAAATCTTTAAAAAAGATAACTAAAAATATTGCACTTGCTGAGTTCTTTCCCTACCATTCTATATCTTATAATGATATGTATGACAAATTAGCTAAAGGTACTTCCCCAAATAGTAACAGAAAGATAAAAGATTACCTTCCTACACAAAAATTCCTCTTCAGAAAAATTAAAAAAAGAATAGATGACAAAAATGATAAAGTGATAATAATTCTTACTCGTTCCTTTGCAAAATGGTACGAAGCGATCCCTGAATTGAAAAATTACGAAAATTGTTTTGAAGTAAACAACCCTAATAATCCTTCTCTAAAACCAAAAAATATCTTAAAAGTAACAAGAATATCAGTTGAATCAAAAATTAACAATTTATTAAATGACCTTAATAAAGAAGTTCAAACACAAGAATAGTAGCTATCAATGAAATAGCTACTTTATTTTTAAAAATGTACAATTGAACCACCACTTCTTCTGCTGTTACTTGAGTAAAAAATGTACAAATCAATTTCTTAGATTTGAGGATATTATGTACTATAAAACACACAAAATACCACTCCAGAATAATGTACAAAACAAAAATAAAGTACACTTTTCAAAGAATGTACTTTATGCTTCTAATTCAGTTGTATCAATGGTTTAGCTTTAGTTTAATCAATTGTACATAAACTTTTAGTTTTTGAGTAAAACAGATCTAAATCTTTGGAGTTTCATTGTGAATCATTATCTAATGCTTTTTCTAGTTTCCAAATACTAAACCAGAATGAAATAGTCAGCAGAATAAGGAAAATAAAAAAGAGATTATCAGTAACGATACTTCTGTTCATTCTACATAACTGAAGAGCTATATAAGGAGCTATGAGATACAAAATGCATTGTATAATTGCTATCGTTTTCTTTTTCATGATTTTAATCTTACTGTACAGATTTGATACAGTAAACTCCTTTCTAGCTTGATGCATTATCATTTCTAACTTGATTATAGTCTTATTTTTACCAAAGTTCAATTATTTGTATGAGAAATATCTTATCTGTAAAAAATAACCGATCTCATTGCTGAGAATCGGTTATTTAAATAAATTAAGTTGTTATTTACATAACATAAATTATGTAACAATTATACTACAACAACAAATCTTTGACTTTTCCAATTTCACTTTTTGGAATCACCAGGTGAATCATATCACCCAGATACATTCTGGTTGAGCCGTTAACTGTTTGGCTCTTGCCATTATGGACTTGGGTAGTGATGAGGACGTTGTGTGGTAAGTTGAGTTCATGAACTTGTTTCCCAGCAATTTTATCAGAAACTGGTATTTCGATAAGTGTAACTTCTCCTTCGCTGGATACTTCTTCTGGAAGCATTTTTTCCAGCATGGCTTCATAGACTGGTGCACCCTTGAGTAAATCCATGATAATATAAGAAACAAGAGTGACAAGACCAAGTGGCATGAGGTTGCGAATATCTCCTACCATCTCAGTTACGAGTATCATAGCAGTTAAGGGAGCCTTAGATATTGCTCCAAAATAACCACTCATTCCTAGAATGACAAATATAGGGAATTGCTCTTGACTGACAAGTCCAAGATTGACACAGATAACACCAACTAAGGCACCAAGCAAGGAACCGAGAGCCAAAATTGGTAGGAAAATTCCTCCTGGAAGACCACTTCCATAGCTAATCATGCTCCAGATAAAACGGATCAAAAAGTAAGCTAATAGAACTTGAAAACTAAAATCTTGCTCAGTTAAGGAAAGTACAAGCTGATTTCCACCACCAAGGATGTGGGGTAAAAAGATTCCGACTGGTATGATGAGAATGAAGGCCAGAATTGGATAATATGCTCTATCCAAATGGATTTTTTGACCAATCAAGTCATAAACTCTTCCGACGTTTAATACAGCTTTCTCATAGAGAAAACCTGAAAATCCAAGGAAAATTCCCATAACGAGATATATCCAATACTGATCTAGGGTCATTAGAGGGATATTATCAGGCATATCCAGTACGGGTGTTAGGCCAAATATGAGCAGAGAAACAAAGTTTGCTACGAGACTGGCTGCTAGTGTAGAAACCCAGAAAAAGCGTGAAAAGTGATGATAGACTTCTTCTACCACAAAGAGAAGTCCAGCAATCGGTGCATTAAAGGCAGCGGCTAGTCCTGCTGCAGCACCACTGGCAATCAAGGAACGTTCCTCCACTGGACTGGATTTGAGCCACTTGGCAATTCCTTTACCACCAACTGCTCCCAGTTGGATACTTGGCCCTTCACGCCCCAGCATGAGTCCGCTGGCAATAGCTAGAATTCCTAGAATATATTTTTTCCAGAGAATGCCCCACCAGTTGAGGGTCATGAGGCCTTTCAGTTCGGCTTCGACTTGCGGAATTCCTGAGCCTTTAATATCTTTTTCAGAGCGTGTCAGTTTGGCACTGAGCCAGCAGATGATTAGATAAAACAGGGCGATAATAAATAAATTAACAAATAGGTGCGCTTGATCTTGATAAAGTCCTTGTATCAGGTGGAAGCCCTTTTCAATTAAGAAACGAAAGGATCCGACGATAATTCCAACGACGAGGCCGACAATGATTCCTCGACCAACTTGGGATAGTATAGTGCTGGATGCAAAGGCGAATTCTTTCTTAGAACGGACTATTTCCGACTGTTCCTCCATGGTATCTCCTTTTAATTAACTTTCTTTTTTATCTAAAACCAGTGATTTAATTGGTTCAAAGCTGGTTCGGTGAATTGGGGTAACTCCTAATTTTTCGAGTCCTTCTAGGTGTTTAGCAGTTCCATATCCTGCATTTGCAGCGAAATCATAGCCAGGGAACTGCTGATCGTATTCCTTCATCAATTCATCACGTGTCACCTTGGCTACTATGGAAGCTGCTGCAATTGAAAGGGAATTGGCATCTCCTTTGATGATGGAAGTTTGTGAAATTGGTAAATCCAGTTTCATGGCATCTATCAAAAGGTACTCAGGTTGAGGACTGAGCTGGGAGATTGCTTCCTTCATAGCTAGTTTGGTCGCTTCATAGATATTGACTTGGTCGATGACTTGATTATTCATGATACCAATTCCGATTGACAGGGCTTGGTTTTGAACGGCTTTGAAAATCTCCAGATGTTTCTTTTTAGGAATTTTCTTGCTGTCGTTGAGACCTCTAATTTTACAATTTTTAGGTAAAATAACGGCTGCAGCGACTACAGGTCCAGCCAGAGGACCACGGCCAACCTCATCAACACCAGCAATTAAGGTCACTCCTTGCTTGTAAAGTTCTTTTTCGTAGGAAAGCATAGCTTCCAAACGAAGATCCTCATCCAATTCAGCTTGAATGGCTTTTTTACGCTTGCTGATTTCCTTTTGAACTCCAGAGCGATTGTCCTTTTCAAGATCTAAAAAAATAGGGTTATCAAGGTCCTTGACTGTAGCAAGTAGTTCTTTGATTTCTTTAATCGTCGCCATCTAGGTCTTCCAATGTATCTAAGGTATAGTTACCGAGTTTGCCATCACGGACTTCCTTCACGAAGAGACTGTAGAAACGGTCATAGTCGTCTCTGAAACCGAGGGCGCGGGTCATGTCCATAATAATAATCGGAGCTTCTTCTTCAATTTTCATTTGTTTGAAACGTTCAGCCAACTTTTCTGGATAATGTTCTTTGAAATAATTGAGGCCAAAAATAGTTACCTCATCCATAGGAAGCAACTGGTCTTTGATAGCTCCAGTCAAGGCCAGTTTCAGTGCAACAGTTTCATCTTCAAACTTAGGCCAAAGAATCCCCGGTGTGTCTAGGATTTCAAGGTCCTTATTAGTTTTGAGCCACTGTTGTCCCTTTGTAACCCCTGGTTTGTTGCCGACAACGGCAATTTTCTTGCCAGCCAAACGATTCATGAGAGTTGATTTGCCAGCGTTTGGAATCCCGATAATCATGGTACGCAAGGTTTCAATCTTAATCCCACGTTCTTTCTGGCGAGCAATCTTATCAGCCATGAGTTTTTTAGCAGCATCTGTTACAACTTTTACAGTCACTTGCTCCTTGGAGTTGATAGCCAGAGTTTGGATTCCTTGTGATTCAAAATACTGACGCCATTCCTTGGTCATTGCTGGATCAGCCAAATCCGCCTTATTTAAAATCAAGAGTTTTGGTTTATCACCAACAATCTTGGTCAACATAGGATTTTGACTAGATAGAGGTAAGCGTGCATCCACCAAAATCGTTACAAAATCAACAAATTTTAAATTTTCCTGCACCTGTCGACGCGCTTTAGACATGTGACCAGGAAACCATTGAATAGTAGCCATTGAGTTTTTTTCCTTTCGTAGCAAGGGTTTAGAGATCCTATTTTATTTTACTATCGTTTGAACATAAAGGGTTCTCAAATGAATGATGTTCAAACAGTTTTTTGTTTTATGACATAGAAATCTACCTTATATTATATCATGCCTTCTTTATTTTGTCCGATGATAGCCTTTCAAGTACCCTATATAGAAAAAAGCCATCAAATGATGACTTTTCAGAGGGAGCAAAAAACTGTTCCTTCTATATTCTAAACATTTAAATGTCTTCTTTAAACAGTTTATTAAAGAAACCGTCTGTGTTTTTAAGAAGGGCTTTGAAGACCTTAGATTTAAGAGCAACAGTGTGAGAGAAGTCATCTGGTTTCTTCAAATCTTCTTCAACTGCTTTATCAAATAAAGGCCTTAACTCATCATAGTTACTGATATGGACGCCATCAATATCGATAGCCTCAAAACCTTTCTTAGCTTTAGCAAGAACTTCCCCGTACCAATGTCTCTTCCACTCTTCAAGAGTATTAAAGTTTCCTTTCGATACTTTATTAATTATTAGCTTATCGCTTAGTAAACCGTGGTTGTTTTTATCTGCTTCTGCTTTGTATTTATTTGATACATAACTAATAAAGCCATTTTCATAACCATAATAGCCCCACATACGGAAAGCATTGTGCTTAAATGATAATGAACCAGGAGCACCTTGACTCGTATTCCCACCGTAAATTCCTGCCATCATATTGACATTTACGTAAGCTGAGTTTGGTGTAAAATCTTCTGGTCTATAACGTCCATTACCTGGATTTCCATGTTTTGTCATGAAGTTATTATCCACTAAATCATTGACGCTAGATAAAGTCATTACCTTTTCTTCATCTTTCAAATCACGGATACTATCCCATTGGTTTGGACCTAAAAGATCATTATACTGAATCTTAGAGCGCATTTCTTTGTCAATCTTCTTGAACCACTTACTATTGTCTCCTTTAATTTTAGGAAGTACAGCATCAGCTTCTACATGATCAAGCAACATCATAGCTTCATTGTAGTTTCTCATGTAGCGGTCAATGTCATCACGTGTCTTTAATTTGTCAGGATCTGGGTTGTACCATTGGTTACCATCATTTGGACGATGGTAAGCCATGTTAATTCCAAGTGCGCCGTATTCACCATTAGTCGTTGAGCTGTCAGGTGTTTGCAACATACCTTGAGCATAGGCTTCAACGTCTGTACCTTGACGATGCTTATGACCACCGAAGTAAAGCATTCTATCGTTTACGTGTGTTGTTTCGTGAGTAAAGGCTGAAATACCAAATGGGCTAATCATATCCGTCACCATAAACAAGACCTTGTCATCATTATTTGGATTAGGGAATATTGATGCCATAGCGCCCATACGCCAGTCTCTATCATGGTGTCGCCATGTTGGACCATATAATTCACGAATTGGAGCTATAGGGTTACCTTTACTGTCAAATCCTCGACGACCTACAGGAGAACCATTGTAGGTCTGGTTATCCCAAACTGGTGTCGGTACCATATTTTGACTCTTAAGAAGTCTATCACGAACATTAGGCAGAGCTAATCTGGACCAGAAATCTAAATAAGTTTGTTGAGCATGTGCAACTTCATCAATCTTAGTTTTGAACTCATTACGAGCTTCTTCTGTATGTTTTCCATATTTCTCAAATGAACTGTACGCCATCGTGTTATATGTTGAAATTAAGAACATATGGGCATCTTTAAGCGTTAGAAGTGGTAAAATCATACGACCATGAACACCGTTATCTAAACCATCGAACACACGATGACGTTTATCTTTCAACTCTGTATTTGTTGTCTTAGGTTCTGAAACATAAACATTCTTAGCTGAGTGGATAAACCAATCATTGATGTCTTTATCCTCTGTAAACAGACGCATGTTGTATTCTAAGAAGTTACGCAAATTACTTTTACCAGTATTACCTGCGATGATTTCACGGTAAGCATCCTGAGTCCGATCCCCTTTCAAGTTCTTTTCACTTGAACCGATGTTGATGAGTCTGTCAATAACACTTGGTGTTTTACCATAAAAATCAGGTTTGAACATCATGATGTTTTTTATACTTATGTCACCGTATTTGATATCATAGTAACGATTGAGATAAGTCAGAGCCATCATGATTTTAGCTTTATTGGTTTCCACTTTCTTGAGAAGTGATTTTATCGCAGCTTCATCACCATTCAATTGATGGTCTTCATTTTCGACCAAGGATTTGACTAACTTATCTAGATTTTGCTTCACTTCGGCAAAGCTTTCTTCTAAGTATAGATCTTTAATATAACCATTCTTACGTTCATCCGTATTCTCTGCAGGTTTATCACGTCTACTCATTAAATCTCTTACTTCTTGTGAAATCAATTCCACACTTGATAATTGAGATTTAACATCAGCAATCAATTTATCACGATTTTTAACAACCATATTCGGTGTATAAACAACATCACCAAGACCAGATACACTATATTCACGCACTTGTTGGACTTTAGAATCAGTATTCTTAGTAACATCCATTTCTTCCTTAGTACCATCAGCATAGTGAACCATAATCTTATCAATATCTGATAAATCGGTCACGAATTGACCATCCTTCATCCCCGTAACAGAAAGGACTTCTTTCTTAGCTAAGTTTGAATCTTCTGCAAGTTTGTTACCTTGGTTGACAATCCATTCTTTATTATAAAATGGTTGAAGTTTCTCAATATTACGATAAGCTAAATCACGTTCGGATTTGTAGTCTTGAGTTGACTTATATTCATCTTCTCTTCTGGTTAAACGATTTAAGCGATTGACCACAGGTTCGTTGATTTCGTATTTATCAGCAGTAAGTCCAAAATTTGCAATTCTCTTATTAGCTTCATCTTGACTAATTTCTTTAATTTTGTCACGAGAACGTTTGTATGAATGCTTACCTGAACTGACACCTTTGACAACAAAGTTACGCTCTAACCAGCCATTTGTGAAATAACCACCATCGTAGTCCAAATCGGAAGAACCAAAGAACTCTTCACCATTTTCAACTCTCATCATTGAAATATTATCTTCAAGTTTACCAAAAGGAAGATTGCTATTGATAAATCCACCTGTTTCAAACAAAACTTTAGTCTTAATGGTTCCTTTGGTGACTGATTTACGAATTGAACCGTATTTACCAATTCCCATAGAGTCGTTACCATTATCTGTTTTAGCAACTAAACCACCTATACGGGCTCTGTTAGCAACAATATCAGCCTCGACATATGCTTTTGCAAGATTACCTCTCCAAATCTCACCGGCAATGCCAGCCATATATTGACCTTTATCACCAACACCTGTAAGATTACCGATGAAGGCTACATTTGTCAACTGACCACCACTATCGATTTTATTGACGATACCCGCAATATTGTTATTAGCAACTACATTACCAGTTACCTTAACATCTTCAACAGTTGCATTTTTCACCATATTGGCAACAGGTGCTATTCCGTCAGCCCAAGGCATATTGATATCCACATTACCTAAATTAATATTTTTCACAGAACCATTTTCAACACGGTCAAATAAGGGACGGGCAATGTTATGAATTGTATATTGTTTACCATCAACACTTGATAGATGTCCCTTAAACGTACCTGGAACATATTGTTTGTTAGGTGTTGGTACATTCGTTGCATTCAAATCTGCTCCGATTTTAAATGTACCATTTTTATCAGCATTCATGGCATCTACTAACTCTTTAAAGTTATAATAAACGTCATCAACTTTTGGAACTGGTTTTTCAATATAATGAACATACTTGTTACGAACCTTCGTTGGGTCTGTATGTTGAATCAAATCTTGAGCTTCGGCAGTGATTTTATAAAGTTTCTTACCTTCTTCAGTCACTTCTTCAATTTTATCAACTGCTAAACGTGTTACTTTATTATCACGACTAGTAATTTTTAAGTACATTTTCTTCACATCTTCATCTGAAGGTTTTTCAGTCATAAAATCACTAGGTGTTTCAGTACCATCGTCATTTACCTTCACTAAATTAGTAGATGCGATATTTTTAATTTCAACTTTTTTCAAATCCAAGCGAAGTGGTTTCTCTTCTAATGTTGCAGTTTCTTCTCCCTTGCCACGGTCATAGGTCATAGTGGTCTCTATCTTATAGTCCTTGTAGAATTTTAAATCTTCTACCTGCTTATCTAATTGCTCTGAAGTCAAATCTACTGTTTTGACAATTTCATTTCCATCTTTAATTGTCGCAGTAATTTTATTGATTGTGACTCCATCTGTATTAACTAAATGATAAGAAAGAGTTGCGGATCGGTTTAATACATTTGTATTTGTTCTATCTAAGGTCAAAACAGGAGCCGTTTTTTCTTTAGGTTTTTCTTTGGTACCTTTTACAAGAATTTTAGGCTTCATTTCTTTCAAAATAGTTACTGTTTCAACTGGGTCACTGATTTTTTTGCCATGTAACTCTTCATAGCTAGTAACAATTTGACGTTCGCCATCCTCACCAACTTGTCTAACAGAATCATCGCCTATAAATTTGCTAGGATCAGATTCTTCTATAGTGGTTTTAGGAATAGTCTCTGTCCGAATATCGGTATGTAAAGAAGGCAACTCTTCTCTTTCTGATGCAACTTCTGAAACTGTAGATATTGGTTCAGTATACTCTGGAATGTCGCTAACAGGTGGCTCAATCAAGTTTCCATTTTCATCCACTCCTGTTGTACCTACTGGCTCAGTATATTCTGGGATGTCGTTAACAGGTGGTTCAATCAAGTTTCCATTTTCATCTACTCCTGTTGTCCCTACTGGTTCAGTGTATGCTAGTTTCTCATGAACTTCAGGCTCAACAAGGTTTGCACCTATTGGTTGCGTATAGTCAGGCTTCTCATGAACTTCCGGTTCGCCTTTGTCGGTTACAACAGCTTCGGGTAACACTGGTTGAACTTCTGGTTCCCCCTTTTCAGTGACTATTGCTTCTGGTAAGGATGGTTGAACTGCTGATTCTACCTTTTCTGAGACTACGGCTACTGGCAATTCTGCTTGAATCTCAGATTCCCCTTTGTCGGTTACAACAGCTTCGGGTAAAGCTGGTTGTACTTCCGGTTCGCCTTTCTCTGTTACAACTTTGGGTTGCTCAACTGGCGAAACAGTTGATGCTGGAGAAACCGACGAAACAGTTTTATCATCAAGCTCCAAGTAACCAACATATCTGTAACCAGAAATTTGCAACACACCATCACGTCCAGACTCATGGATGTTAGCATTCAAATTAAGTGCTGAAGCAGTTGATAGTGTAACTAAACCTGTCGCCCCTACAATCAAAAATGTAGCTATTTTTTTATTTCTATTATCTTTTGTGATAATCACAATAAGACTCCCGATAGCTAACAAACCCAATGCAGTCATAATAGATTGAGAACTTCCTGTGTTTGGTAGTGCGTCTTTTTCATAATCCAAAGCATATGACTCTTTGGATTCATCAGGTCTACCTTGTTTGAGTTGATCACGTTCAGTTTGTGTCAAACTACTATAATCTAAGTAATGATAAGTCGATGCACCAACAACTGACGGTGCAAATAAAAGACTCCCCAAGAATACCGAACCAACAATACCCTTTATTTTCCGAATGGAAAATTTATCTTTTTTTAATAATGACAATTCTAATCCTCCACCTTCACTTTTTATTTCCTAATAGTAAACACTATTTTTTATTCTCAAAAATTGAACTTCTAAAATCACCGGTTTGGTCAAGATAAGCTTTAAAGATTGCTTTTTTCAGTTTAAGAACTCTACTATTTGTCTCAGGATATAATTTGGCAACTTCATCCTCAGCATCAAATTTTACTGCATCTTCAATCATTTTTTCAAGTCTATTAATATTATCAATAGTCACTTTCTGTTGTCGAGCCCAAGAACCGTTTGGATCGATAAAACTAACTTTATTTAACTTTCCAAATTTATCTTCTCTTTCTTTATACATATCTTTCTTGAAATCTATCCAAGAATTATACTGGTTATTAAATACTTTTGAAAGAACAATTTCATCAGTAACTAAACCTATTTGTTTACCATATGATGTAATAACTTTTCCTTGAGCTTTCGCTTCTTTTTCATACTGATTAGAAATATATGGAACCATACCGTCTTTGTACCCCTTGGCTGCCAATAACTCAAATGCAATACGTCGTCCCATTAAATCTCCTGGTGTTCCTATTTTACTGCTCAATGCTGAATAAATTGGTGAGAATAGATTAATTGTATAGTAGCCATTCCGCTTATAAGTTGCTTCATCTACATAACCTCTTCTTGTTATAATATCATGTTCTATCAAACTGTTAAATGTAGTTAATTTAGTAAGTTCTTCTGGTTTTAATCTACGTACAACATTCGTTGCATAAACAGAATTTCCATCAGGATCAGGTTTATATTCATTTTCTATTTTTCTTAATAAATCATATTTTTGATTTGTATCTAATTTAGCTACAGCTTTACCTTCTAGTATTTCAAGCATGTATATTACATCAAACATATTATGCATATACTTATTTAGATCATCAACACTTCCAAATCGTTGAGTTGGATCTGCTACTTGAAGCCTTGTTGATTCTTCTGATTGATCATATTTTAATATGGAATTAATAGTGACTGTTGGATCATTAGGATGATCAGGAGCTTGTAGCAGTCCTTTAGCATAAAACTCTGGTCCAAGTCCATTTCGTCTTCCATAGCCTCCAAGATAAATTTCTCTATCTGAGTTATGTGTCATTTCGTGTGTATAAGTTACCGCACCATCTTTATCAAGCATGCGATATGCCATATAATAGAATGCATCCCCTGTAGCATATGCTCCATTAGAATTATGAACAACATTATTTCCCGCTGGACCGAAGAAATGTTTTATAGCTGGATGATTAGTTTCAAAAGTTGCTTGATATGTATCTTTATCTTCTTTTTCATCTGTACCAAATCTAAATGCATCATAGACTAGAACACTTCTATATAATTTTTCTTTATTTTTATCATCTAGTATTCTATACCAATAATCATAGTGATCTCTAAATCTAACAGCCGCTTCTTTAGCTTTTTTCTCAACATAGTCATTTAAATCAGTTCCTGCTGGATGTTCTTTACTTCTATATCTATCATAAGCACCGAAACCTATAGTCGAAATGTTGGCTATAATAAACACCGATTTTTCAGGTAATGTTAATAGCGGCAACACCATACTTGGATATTTCCAAGATGGGCTAGTTAATCTATCATATACTCCAATTGAATATGGACTACCAGCTATTGATTGCTTATCACTTACCTCTTTAATAGTAGATTTTTCTTCTACAATATATGCTTTAGTTTGTTCTTTAAACCACTCATTATTTGTTTTATCTGGTACAAATGCTTTTCTATATTTCTCTAATGCATCAAATAAATTATTAGTCTTATAATTTTTCGCTAATAAAACATTATAAGTTATAACATTATTTTTTGCTAGTAAGTTATTATATCCCGATTTACCTAGTTCGATAACATTATCTAACGCTGAACTATTTGATTTACCGAAGAAATCCAAGTGGTACATGACTAAATCTTTCGCTTTTGTATCACGATATTTGAAGTCGTACCAACGCTCTAAGTATGTTAATCCTAGAAGTAAAGCTTCTTTATTATTTTTAATTTTCTCGATTACATAATTATCTATTACCTTATTGTTATTTTCAGCTATTGCAGCATCTGCAGTAAGAAGTTTTGTCAAACTATCTTTCAAATTAGTTTTTGTGGTATTGAATTGTTCTTCTAAATATAACTCCGTTAAACTAACATCCTTAGAAACATCTAATACTTTTCTAATTGCCTCTGATTTATATTCTACACTATTTAATGCTGGTAATACTTCATCTAAAATATTTTGATAATTGCGAAGTAATGTATTCGGTGTATAAATTAAGTTTGTACCGCCTATTCTATACTCTGCTACATTTGAAAAATCAGTTTGATAATTTACATTAAGTGTCTCTGATGTATTATCCGCGTAATATAGTAATAGTTTATTTATACTTGATTTATTTTTGTTAATATCACTAATTACTTCTTTATCTTTCATAGGGACTACTGACAATAATTCTTTATTATAAAGATTACTACTTGTCTCTACTAAATTTCCGTACTTAACAATTGTTTCTCTATTATAAAACGGTAATAGTTTTTCAATATTTTTATATACTTTTTCTTTTGATGAATCAGCATTCTCAAGATTTTTATAGTCAGTTACATATCTAGAAGAGAAATTAAAATCTTCTGTTTTAATAGTATTTTTAGATACAAAAGTAGCTTTTTTCTCTTTTATTTGTGCATCTTCTAATACTTCTCCTCTTTGAACAGTAGAATCCTTAGTTAAGATTTCATCATCTTCTTGTACTACGTTCACAACCTTATTATTTTTATTACTGTATGTGCCATTTGCTTTTATACCATTAAAATTATAACCTGCAATAGCATTACCATTCGTTACATTAACATCGCTTAGTACATTAGAAAGTCGACCGGATTTTTCTAATCCTCCAACCGGATCCCAAAGATTACCAACTACTCCACCAACGTTTGCAAAACGTTGAACATTATTTAGATTTCCTTCAGCATAACTATTACTAATAAGCGCACTATTTTCTACTGCACCAACTATTCCACCAATAGACTGGTCTCCTTGTGTTGCATTTGAAGATAAATCGATTGATGCGAACGACTTATCTATTAATCCCCTCGGACCAGAAAGTTTGCCTACTAAACCTCCGATTTGATAACTAGCAACTGTTTTATATGTATTAGTTATTCTACCTGTATAGCTACTGTTAGAAATAGTAGAATTATTAACTTGTGATACTAATCCTCCTATGCTACGTTCCCCAGCTATCGCTCCATCAGCATGAACGTTATCAATATGAGTATTGTTATTTGCTTCTTTCGCAAGTGTTGCAGTATCGTCCTTTGCGGAAATATTAACATCTTTTAGTGAAAGTTTTTCTACTGTAGCACCATTTAATTCCCCAAATAATGGTTTTTTCAAATTATAAATAGCATAATATTTCTCATTATTTGTTCCTACTAATATTCCATGGAATACATTATTCACATAACTTTCTTGACCATCTGGAAGTTCAACTTCACGAGCATCCATAGTTGCTCCTAAACGGAATGTGCCATTAGGATTGCTATTCATTGCATCTACTAAATTTTTAAATGATGTATATACCCCAGTTTCACTTTGCTGAGTTTTTGGTAAATAGTATGTATAATTTTCTAGTACATTATTATTTTCATGTTGTATCAGACTATTTGCACTTGCTACTATCTTATAAACATCTCTATTATCTTTAGTATCATTAGTAATGCTTGTAACTGGTAGCATCACATCTTTAAAGTTCTCTGATTTAACTTTCATAAAGTAATTTTCTGCATTACTTGGTAAAGAAGCAAGTGAAGTTACATGTCGATACTTATTACCATCTTTTGAATATAGTTCTACAGAAGATATATTTCTAAGTTCTAATTTCTTAATAACTTCTTTTTCATCTTTAGCGTCATCTTTTTTCTCATCTTTATGACGATAAAGTTCATCGTATACTGGTGGAATTTCATTACCTGCTATAATACTCTTAATCCAAGCTAATTGTGTAGGAGATAAAATCAATCCGCCTGAGCGATTTTGTGCTCCATTTTGATGCACACCAATAACTTCACCATTAGCATTAAATATTCCTCCACCACTCATACCAGGATTTCCACCTTGATATTGAACACCGTAGGTGTTATTCGCATATTCTTGTTCCATTTCTACCGTAGCATCTTTTAAGTGCGTATATTTCCCAGCTGGATATCCATGAACATTTAGTTTGTCATTAAGATTTACTTTCGAATAATTTTTAACTAATTCTACATGTTCTCTGCCAGTTGTTTCAGGTAGCTTAATCACTGCTAAATCATAGATAAATCCTTTTGGATAATCTTTTTTATTATAAAAATGAATATTGTTAGCAGTAAATGTTCCTTTTTGTCCATCAGGAGTCACCCACTCATATACGTTTTTAGATTTATCACCTCTAAATTCGCCAGTAGTATTATCAGTAGAATTATTAATGAAATTATGTGCTACTGTTAAAAGTACATTTGGTGCAATAAAAGTAGCTGATCCTACTCCAGTAACCTTCGACGAATCTGTAATAAAGTTCATATTAATTAATGCACTAGATTTTTTCTGAATACTCATTTCTTCTGGTGTATTAGTATTTTCATTATTTGGTTTAGTATCTTCTGCACTAGGTTGTTCGATTTTACCAGTATATTCTTTCAGTGCTTCTACTTTCTCTGGCTCGACTATCGCTCCGGCTTGCACCCCTGTGTATTCTGGTAGTGGTGCTATCTGCTCTGGTTCAACAATAGCGCCAGCCTGCACCCCTGTGTATTCTTTTGATGGTTCTACTTTTTCTGGTTCTACTATTGCTCCGGCTTGCACTCCTGTGTATTCCTTCGGTGCTTCTACCTTCTCTGGTTCGACTATCGCTCCAGCCTGCACTCCTGTGTATTCCTTCGGTGCTTCTACTTTCTCTGGCTCGACTATCGCTCCGGCTTGCACCCCTGTGTATTCTGGTAGTGGTGCTACCTGCTCTGGTTCAACAATAGCGCCAGCTTGTACTCCAGCATATTCCGGTTCAACTTTTTCAGGTTCAACAATAGCTCCAGCTTGTACTCCTGTATATTCTGGTAGCGGTTCTACCTGCTCTGGATCACCCTTGTCAGTCATGACTGCCTCTGGTAACGCTGGTTGAACTTCTGGTACGCCTTTATCACTTACTACAGCTTCTGGCAACTCTGGTTGGACTGCTGACTCACCTTTGTCGGTTAATACAGCTGCTGGTAGTTCAGGCTGAATTGCGGGTTCAACAATAGCTCCAGACTGTACTTCCTTATGTTCTGCACCAGTCTCAGCTTGTTCCTTTATAACTTGAGCTTTTTTAGTACCTTTTTC
Organism: Streptococcus pneumoniae; assembly: GCF_001457635.1. Lineage (NCBI taxonomy): Bacteria > Bacillati > Bacillota > Bacilli > Lactobacillales > Streptococcaceae > Streptococcus > Streptococcus pneumoniae. The sequence continues at coordinate 1,530,847 of NZ_LN831051.1, read as the reverse complement.
GACTATTCTTGAAACAGGCGCAGTCGTTGAAGTTGAAATAATTTCTCGTGAAACTTCTTCATTGTTTACAGAAAATATTCTGACGATTTCAACTTTCTTACCTAATGCACCTTCTTGTTTTACTCTTACAGTTCCTTCTGCTAAATCAGGATTTTCTTGAATTTCTTCTTGAAAATCTATTTTTGTTTCTATAGTTTCGTCACGATATAAGAGTTCCGGTTTGTTCAACTGACCTGATAGCACTTCATCCTGTGGATTTAATGTATTTACCCCAGTCTTTTCCTTTGGAGAAATCTTCTCCTCTTTCTTCGTTTCTAGATTCTTATGTTCGGCTAATTGTTCTTGAGAATCTGAAGATTGTTTCTCTTCTTTTCTTGGATTGATTAATTCAGTAGAGAAAGGTTTTTCAACTACTTGAACTTCTGTCGGCTTAGTTGAAGAAACAGGTGTTTGTTCCTGAATAGCTTGTACTGTTGATGGATGGTCTACAAAATTTGGTGTAACATTATAATCCACCTTTTGTTGTTTTGTAGGAGTGGCTGCTGATTTTTCTTGATTACTTACTTCAAAATCAGAAGTCGTTTTTCCCTCTTTGATATATCCAATATAAGTGTAACCTGAAATCTCTTTAGGAAGAGGTAATTTTTCTCCAGAGGTCAATTCATAGTCCGTATTGTAATTTAGCAAAAGATGATTTTCTAAAGCATGGACTGAAACTAAGACACCATTTCCCATTCCCGCAACCAATACTAAATGTAATACCGTTTTATTCTTAACCTTTTTCTTGGAAACAGCAAAAATTAAAATTCCCAGAGCAGCTAAGCTAGCACCAGCAACTAGGGCTTGCCTCTCATTCTTGCTTCCAGTATTTGGTAATTCCGCCAGTTGATTTTGAGAATTTAACTTATAAACAAGATAATAAGTTTCATCATCATTCTCCACGTATGTCGGAATATCATAGACAAGCTGCTTCTTTTCTTCTGATGATAGCTCTGAATCTGCCACATATTTATAGTGAACTCCCGCAGTTTCTTGAGCATCCACAGATGAACTAGCTAATACAGACATAAAAAATAAACTTGAAATCGTTGCAGATACAAGTCCTACTGATAATTTTCTAAATGAAAAACGCTCTTGTTTTTCACCAAAATACTTTTCCATTATTCCTCCTTGAAATAAAATTTATATATGTTACAAAGACCTTTATTATATTAGTGTATTATCTATTATCTATAGAAAAGGCAGTATACCTTAATTATACTCTTAATTTACAAAAAAGTCTTAAAATTGAGATGCGCTTTCATACTTTGTTTTATATTATTTGGGGGTACAATAACACCTACCATGAAATTTACACGGTAGGTGTTACTCATATCACTAATCGTTCTAAAAATGGTTTGAGGCAGTTGAGGAGAATTCCTTCTATCCAGCTTCCTTGTGCTGATGAGCGATGGTCTTCCTGCAGGCTTTTTTTTAGAAAATCTCGGACTTGTTCTGGTGCGATTTCAAATTCAAAGGCTTTCATTTTATAGAAAAAGTCGATGAGATGATCGGACAGGTATTCAGTTGAAAAGGGTACTTCACCACTTTTTCGATATTCTAATAAGAGCCTAGAAAATCGAGCTTTTTCTTCAGGAAGCTCACGAAAATAGGAATTGAGGAGCCAAGTCTGCTTCTGTTTTCTTTCAATTGGATCCTGACTGGCAATTCGTTGGTCTTTTTCCAGCTCTTTTTGGTATTGTTTGGCCTTGATAGCCCGTTCTGCTCTATTTTTACCAAAAAGAATTTTTTCCCACTTGCGTTCTTCTTGAGTCAGGGTCTCTGTAAAGCCAAAGTAATCTTGATAAGCACGCTCTGCGGGTCCCATGGCTAGAACCAGATTGTCTGCATATTGCTTGGCGATTTTATCCCTCTTCTTGCGTTCTTTCTCTGCCTGGATACGGAGTTCTTGTTCGTAGTCAATTTTCTCCTTGCCTAGCTTGACAAGGTAGAGTTGGTCATCCGATTTCCCAAGTAAAAAGGGTTTGATACACTTTTCAAGGACTTCTTCCATCCGAGCCTTTTTCTTTGGTTCCGCCTTGGTCCAACTTCCTCCCTGAAAGACTTCTAGGAAAAGCTGGTAGTCTCTCTCAGGCGCAAATTGATTGCCACGATTGGGTTTGAAAACACCTTTTTCCCAGAGCCATTTTAGAAGTCGCTCGTCAAAGTCACTTTTATTGACCTTGATTTTTTCCTTTTTCTGAGCTTTTCTGGTTAGATTTTCAACCTTTCTGAGCAGTTTTTCTTCCTCTTCCAATTGCTGGTCAAGGGACAATCGATGAAAATGACGAACACAGTCGCTACCAATTGGAAAGAGGCGTTGGCCTGTGACACCGTTAAAGAGTTCATAAGCGTATTTGATGGCATTTCCACAGACACAATTGCTACGGCCGATACCGTTAAAAATCAAGGAAACTTCATTCCATTCCTTGGTAGCTTGTTCCCAAGTATCCGCTTTCGAAGCCTGTAAAACTGCATCGTGCAGGGATTTTCTAACTGGAAGTGTCATGAGGTCTCCTTTCTAATACTCAATAAAAATCAAAGAGCAAACTAGAAAGCTAGCCGCAATCAGCTCAAAACACTGTTTTGAGGTTGTGGATAGAACTGACGAAGTCAGTAACCATATATACAGCAAGGCGAAGCTGACGTGGTTTGAAGAGATTTTCAAAGAGTATAAGTTATACTTTTACAACTTGAACCTCGTCTTTACCGAGTAAAATCAAGTATTTTTCAATATTTTCAATCGAATAGGCTCGTGATAAAGCCTCTTCGTATAGAGCTAACTGACCACGATAGCGGTCTACGAGTTGACTTGGTTCATCATAGCGGTCTGTCTTGTAGTCGAACAGAACAATTTTGTTTTCGTAAAGCAGATAGCCATCAAGGATACCACGGACAACAAAGTCTTCCTGACTCTTTTGGTCTCGTTTGAGCATGGAGAAAGGTTGCTCGCGATAGAGATGGTCGGTATTAGCAAGAATTTCCTGACCGAGTACTGTGTCAAAGAAAGCAAGAATTTTATCAAGATTGATCTTGTCTCTGACAGCTTGGCTAGTTTGAACTTGTTTGAGTGTTTCTGTTAGGCTAGCAAGGGTTAGTTGCTGGCTGAGGTCAATTCTCTGCATGAGTTCGTGAGTAGCACTACCAATCTCAGCTCCAGTTACCTTTTCTTTGGTTGAAAAATCTGGCAAATCGAAGCTGATTTTCTTGCCTACTGACTGACCTTGACCAGCAATCTCGACACCTTCCATATCCATAACTGGTTCGTAGAATTTCTTGATTTGACTTGGGGTTTGAACACTAGGAAGTTCAATAGCTGCGCGGTGAAGAGTATTATAAACTTCCACCTCCTTCAGCATTTCCAGAGCTTCTTTGATGGTATCTGACTGACGATTGTCTGCTTGGGAGCTATCTTGGAGAGGACTCTTGGTTTCCAACTCTCCGATAGCTTCTCTGGTCAACTGATCTTCGCCAATAAAACGATAACTAAAGTTGAGCTTGTCCTTAGTAAACACTTTACTGATAGCCCAAAGCCAATCTTGGAAATTCCGTGCTTGCAGTCTAGTATTGCTATTTAGTTTCCCATTTTTGGCTGCTGGGTATTGCTTGACTTCCAGCTTTTCACGAGAACCCTTGCCGACAAGATAGAGCTTTTTCTCAGCCCGCGTCATAGCAACATACAGCAAACGCATCTGCTCAGAATAGCTTGCTAGCTGTAATTCCTCTTCGTTCTGCCTATAGGTCAGACTAGGAATGGAGAGTTTGATGGTTTTAGGATAGTGGTCTTCTACTGCCCCTGTCTCCATCTTGGCAATATATTTGACACCAAGACCATTCTGACGACTGAGAATGACTTCTGACATAGAGTCTTGCTTGTTGAAATCTTGATCCATATTGAGGATAAAGACGTAAGGAAACTCCAGCCCTTTACTCTTGTGGATGGTCATGAGCTCTACTGCATCTTTTGGCGGTGCGACGGCCACGCTTGCCAAATCGTGCTGGGCTTCTAAGACTTGGTCAATCATACGAATAAAACGCGACAAACCTTTGAAATTGCTCTTTTCAAATTGATCAGCACGCAGTGCTAGGGCATAGAGATTGGCCTGCCTAGCAGGACCATTCGGCAAAGCCCCAACATAGTCATAATAAAAACGGTCGTTGTAAATCTTCCAAATCAAGTCATAGAGAGAGTGGGTTTTGGCATACAAGCGCCAAGAAGCTAGGATATCCATGAATTGCTTTAGTTTTTCAGCTAGAGCTGTGTGAATCAAGCCTTTTTGACTACTTGCCATTTTTTGTGCATTGACCAGTTTCTCATAGAGATTTTCGTGGACTTTATCCTCTGCTTTCTGAAGGGACAAACGTGCTAGCTCATCCTCATCAAAACCAAACATTGGAGACTTCATAAGGGCAACCAAGGCATAGTCTTGCAGGGGATTGTGAATGACACGAAGAGTGTCTAGCATGACTTGCACTTCTAGGGATTGGAGATAATTGTTTTGCTCTCCGTCAGTTTTGACAGGAATCCCGTACTCAGACAGGGCGAGGAGAATCTGGTCATTACGACTGCGGCTGGAGGTCAGAAGGGCAATTTCCTTAAAGGCAACACCTTTTTCTTGATGAAGTTTCAGAATCTCCTTGATAACTAAGCGCATTTCGCCTGTTAGTTTCGTTTCTGTTTGACTCTCTTCTTCCTCACCTGTATCGTCCTTGTCGTAGAGGAGAAATTCTGCCTTGTTGTCTGGATTGGGAGTCAGTTTGGTATTGGCAAAAACAAGCTGGTGCTTGTTATCATAGTTGATTTCGCCGACCTCTTGGTCCATGAGACGTTCAAAGACATCATTGGTTGCTGACAGCACTTCTGAACTACTACGGAAATTTTCCTTGAGGAGAATGAGCTTGCCTTCTTGGGGATTTTGCGCATAGCGTTGGAATTTCTCATTGAAAATCTGCGGGTCTGCCTGACGGAAACGATAGATGGATTGCTTGATATCTCCCACCATAAAGCGATTGTGGCCATTAGACAACAATTCCAGCATCCGTTCTTGAATATGGTTGGTATCCTGATACTCATCGACCATGACTTCATGGAAGCGCTCCTGATAAGACTCACGAACTTGTGGGAAATTTTCTAAAATCTCAATGGTGTAATGGCTGATATCAGCGAATTCAAAGGCATTTTCCTGTCGTTTTCTCTGACGATAAGCCTCTACAAAATCGCTCATGAAAGATTGGAAGGTTTTAGCTAGTTTCCAAGTGTCTCCATGATAACGTTCTTGATAGTCGAGAATCGCTATCTGGTCTGATAATTGTCCTAGTTTAGTAAACTGGGTCTTTCTCTCTTCGTTGTAGGCATCAGCCAGGGGCTTCAAATCAGCCTTACGGCTGGCATTAGTCAGAGCACGACCGTTTTTCTCCTTAGAGATGGCGACAACACGCGCAAGTACTGCCTGATAAGCCTGACTATCGAACTCCTGATTTAGGGAGCCAATTTCATCCAGAATTAACTGAACATTTTCTAAATAGGCAGCCTTTGCAAACTCCTTGGCATCGTTATCCAGATGGTAACGGAAAAAGCTTTCCAAATCCCAGAGGGCTTGTTTGATTTGCTCAGTCAGTTTTTCTTTTTCACTGGTAAAATCAGCTTTCTCAAAGCCTTTGAGGAAAGATTCACTCAGCCACTTTTGAGGATTACTGGTGGATTGGAGGAAGTCATAGATTTTATAGACTTGCTGCCGCAGACCCCGTTCGTCCTTGCCACGCCCAGCAAAGTTTTTCAGCAAATGACTAAAGCTCTCTTTCTGTTTACCTTGGTAATGCGCTTCAAAGACCTCATGAAAGACTTCGTTTTCGAGAAGAAGTTGCTCGCTTTGGTTTTGTAAAATACGGAAATTAGGTGCAATATCAAGCAGATAACCATGTTTGCCAAGGAATTTTTGTGTGAAAGAGTCCATGGTTCCGATGGCAGCGTTGGGTAGGTCTGCCAACTGGCGACCCAAGTGTTGTTTGAGATCGACATCATCTGTTTCTTGGATTTTCTTGCTGATTTTTTTCTCTAAACGTTCTTTAAGTTCAGTTGCAGCCTTGACGGTAAAGGTTGAGATAAAGAGTTGAGAAATTTCGACACCACGCGCCAATTGGTCCAGAATGCGCTCTGCCATGACAAAGGTCTTTCCAGAACCAGCCGATGCTGAGACCAGGATATTCTGACCAGAAGTGTAGATAGCTTCGATTTGTTCGGCAGTTTTCTTCTGTTCCTTGCTCGAATTTGCTTCTGCTTCTTGCAGTTTTTGAATCTCCTCCTCACTTAAAAAGGGAATAAGCTTCATCGATTTAACTCCTCTCTTATTTTTTCAAACCAAGCTTGCTTGAGTTTTTCTCCGACCAGACGCTTGCCATCAGCTAGGTCCAATTTTTCTAGGAAACGGGCTTGGCCCAGATGGTAATTGGCTTCAAAGCCTGTAATAGCCTGATGTTGCTGGACGTATGGGGCAATGCTTCTGCCATTTTCAGTATAAGGATTGATGGCGAACCGGCCTGCTAAAATCTTCTCAGCAGCTTTCTTGTAAAGATAGGCATTGTAGTCCAGTAGGAGCTGAAATTCCTCATCTGTCAGTTGATTAGCCTTGTTTTTGTTATAAAATTCGCCTAAATAACTGCTTTCTTTTTCCAAGAAGAGCCCTTGGTATTTCATAGATTTGCTGGCTTCTACCACTGCTCCTGCCAGACTTTTTACCGCCATCAGAGATTGGACAGGTTCAGCCATTTCCAAGTACATGGCGCCGAAAAAGTTCTGCTTCCCTTCTCTTTTTAGGGCAGCAAGATAGGTTGGTAACTGAGAATTGAGCCCATTAAAGAAATGAGGAAACTGGAACTGAGTCAGACTGGATTTGTAGTCTACTACTCCTATCGCTCCATTAGCTTTCAAACGGTCAATCCGGTCCACCTTGCCTCGTACAAAGACACTGCGTCCATTGTCTAATTGAATAAAGGCTTGGTCTTTTCCACCAAAATTTGCTTCTTCTTTGATGGTTTCGATGGCTGGATTGTGTCGGAGAATATGTCCAGTCGTCCGTGCAACATCAAGCAAAACTTCCTTGGTAAACTGGGCTTCCAAACTTTCTTGATAAATAGCTTCAAATTCGCGTTCTTGACTGGTTTCTTGAATAGCTTGTTCTAGACGTTGGTCAAAGGAATCTTCATTAGGCAACTGTAAGGCGCGTTCAAAGATACGATGCAAGAAATTCCCGTGACTACGGGCATCAGGACGCAAACGTAATTCCTCCTGCAAGCCTAAAACGTAGCGTAGGAAATAACTGTATTCATTGCGATAAAACTCTGTCAAACCCGACGTAGACAGGTAAAACTCCTGTTTGGCAGGATAGAGAGCTTGCAAGGTGTCCTTGGCTAAGGTCTTGCTGCTTGGACTGGTTGGGATAGCTGGATTTTCCAGACCTTGCAGATCTAGTTTTTTACCTATGACACGCGACAGAACCTTGACAAAAGTCAAATCTTGCTCAGTATCGCTCATCTCACCCTGCTGGTGATAGGCAACCAGACTAGACAAAAGACTGTGATAGGACCCCATATCCTCCTTAGACAGTCCTTTGTGATTCATCCTCTTCTCTCTCCGCCTAAATCCAAAATGGATCAACTCTTGAAGATAGGCAGATTCCTTACTTTCACTTTCGTTAAAAAGGCTTGGAGCCGACAAGAACAACTGCTTACGAGCAGAATTGACCAAGGAAAGCATAGTGTAGCGATTTTTCTTGAGATTTTCACTGCTGGCAATCAGTAATTGAACGCCTTCTTCGGTCGCTTGGTTTAGGTTTTGCCTTTCTTCATCTGTCAGAAGACTGGTGTTTTGAGAAATTTTTGGTAAATTGTCCTGAGTTAGTCCAATAGCATAGACAAAGTCAGCAGTCAATGGTGCAATCAAATCGTAACTCTGCACCAGAACAGTGTCCACTGTTGCTGGAATGGTACGGTATTGGGACAAACTCATTCCAGAATGGAGCAAGGCTAGGAAGTCTTCCAGACTAACCTGTGAACCAGCAAAAACAGTCGCAAATTGTTCTAAAACATGGCAGAAAGCCTTCCAAACTTCGGCTTGTCTTTCCTGTTCTACAGCTTCCAAAGTGGTTGTCAAATCTTGTAACTGCTTGGTCACAGCTCCTTCTTTTAGAAAGACACTCCATTTTTGTAGGAGGTTTTCAGCATTTTGTTTTCGGCTGGCAAAGAGGGTTTCAAGAGGTGCTAAAATTCTCAGGCGGAGGACATTCAAACGCTCAAGATTAAATTTTCCATGGTGGGATTTGGTGAAGATTTGCTGAAAGGCTGGCAAGCCATTGATACCAAGATAGCGGATATATTGCTCAAAAGCATCAATATCAGACTGACTGAGGTCAGTATACAAATCAGTTCTAAGAAGATTAATCAAATCCTCCTGACGAAAACGGTAACGTTTTAAAGCTAAAATAGACTCGACAAACTGAGTCAAGGGATGATGAGCCATGGCTTCGCTTCTACCAAGATAAAAAGGAATCTGATACTGGTCAAAAATGGTTTTGAGAGATAACTGGTAAGAAGCTACATCCCCCAAGAGAATACGAAAATGCTTGTAGCTCAGGTCTGAGTTCTCATGTAATTTCTGACGAATACTACGGGCTACTAGCTCCAACTCCTCCTTTTGCGTCAAACAAGACCAGATTTGTAAATTTTCACGGTCTTTCTCATCGACATCCAAAGCGAGTTCTGAAAAGTCATAAGAAGACTCCAACAAACGAGAGGCCTTGTCAAAACTATCCATCTTCTCATGAGTTTGAGAACAGTCCTGAGCAGGCGTTTGGTATTTAGAAGCCAGATGATGGAGAAATTTTACGCTGGCTTGGTAGAGATTGCCCTCGCTAAAAGGACTGGTATAGGCTTTCTTACTAGCATAAGCCCCGATAACAATCTCAACACCTTTGCCGTGAAGTAAGTCCACAACCCGCTCTTCCTCAGCAGAAAAACGAGTAAAGCCGTCAATGACCAAGGTGATTTGATTAAAATCACTACTTACCTTGTCATTCTCAATAGCCTCAATCAAATGGGACAACTGACTTCCCTGGGCTAACTGACCTTGATTAAGATAGGCTGTTACTTTCTCAAAAATCAAGAGTAAATCCGCCCTCTTATCCTCATCTGTTAAATTCTCCAAGTCCAAAAAACTCATCTGGGATTTGGTCATCTCATGGTAAAGCTCAATTAACTGCTGGATCAATTGAGGATCCTGCTTAATAGCGCCATAAACACGCAAGTCCTTGGGATCGAGTTCGGCAAGGCATTTGTAAAAGGCCAACCCAAGACCGATATCATCAAGAGTAGTTTTAGCTGGTAAATCATTCAAGACCAGATAACGAGCCATTTGAGCAAAGCGCGTGACGGTAATCGAAAAAGAAGCCTGCTGGGACAAGCATTCCAGCACGGCGCGTTCCTTTTCAAAAGAAAGAGAGTTGGGGGCAATGTAGAAGACCCGCTTGCCAGCTGCAACTAGCTCTTCTGCCTCTCTTGTTAGAATTTCTGTCAAAGAAGTCCGAATATCAGTATAAAGTAATTTCATCTCAGCCTCGTTGGAATTTTTCATCACCCTATATTATACCATGATTAGCCTCGTAAATCTGTTAAAATATTTAGGCCATCCTTTCTTTTCTTCATCATCTGCTAAATCTTAAATACTTAGCTTTACTTGTATTAGATAGAATAAGTCTGGCTACTGAAAATCACATAATAAAAAAGCCTCGGTAACAAGGCTTTGAGTTTTATGATTGTTTCTTAGGTACGGAATACACTTCAATGTGTTGTCCCAGTATCTTAATGTCGACTGGTAGATTGTCTGATTTATCGCCATCAACATCGGACTCTAATTCGATATCAGAAGAAGTTTTAATATTACGTGCCTTTATATATTCAATATTCTTGATAGAATGATTGAACTATAGTAAATTGAAACTATAATAGTACACCGTGGATGCTAAAATATTTCTAGAAATTAATTTGATTTCCCTAATCAAGCTGTTCGTATCTTATTTCAATCTACTATAGTAAAATGAACCAAAAATAGTACACAATGTGGTATAATCTTCTTATGGCATATTCAATAGATTTTCGTAAAAAAGTTCTCTCTTATTGTGAGCGAACAGGTAGTATAACAGAAGCATCACACGTTTTCCAAATCTCACGTAATACCATTTATGGCTGGTTAAAGCTAAAAGAGAAAACAGGAGAGCTAAATCACCAAGTAAAAGGAACAAAACCAAGAAAAGTTGATAGAGATAGACTTAAAAACTATCTTACTGACAATCCAGACGCTTATTTGACTGAAATAGCTTCTGAATTTGGCTGTCATCCAACTACCATCCACTATGCGCTCAAAGCTATGGGCTACACTCGAAAAAAAAGAACCACACCTACTATGAACAAGACCCAGAAAAAGTAGCCTTATTTCTTAAGAATTTTAATAGTTTAAAGCACCTAGCACAGGTCTAACAAATGAATGGTGAGTTAATCGCTCCAATGACTTACGAAGAGACGATGACGAGCGACTTTTTTGAAGCTTGGTTTCAGAAATTTCTCTTACCAACATTAACCGCACCATTGGTTATTATATTAAAACGAAGTAAGAATAGGACAAATCGATCAGGACAGTAAAATCTAATTCTAACAATGTTTTAGAAGTAGAGGTGTACTATTCTAGTTTCAATCTACTATATTAATGGACAATGCAAGATTCCATAGAATGGGGAAGCTAGAACTCTTGTGTGAAGAGTTTGGGCATAAACTTTTACCTCTTCCTCCCTACTCGCCTGAGTACAATCTTATTGAGAAAACATGGGCTCATATCAAAAAGCACCTCAAAAGGGTATTACCAAGTTGCAATACCTTTTATGAGGCTCTTTTGTCTTGTTCTTGTTTCAATTGACTATATAAATTGTCTAAGCGAAACAACCGATAAGAATTGGCACAAAAGCGACCGTATTTTTGTTACCAATACAGGAAAACCAGTTCATAGTTCTATCTTGAGCAAGTCTCTCCAGCGAGCAAACGAACGCCTTAAAAAACCAATTCCCAAACATCTGTCCCCTCACATCTTCAGACACACCACTATTAGCATCTTATCAGAAAATAAAATTCCTTTAAAAACAATCACGGACAGGGTTGGTCATTCCGACTCTGAAGTCACTACTTCCATCTACACCCACGTCACAAAGAACATGAAAGATGAAGCAATCAATGTACTGGATAAAGTTATGAAAAAGATTTTTTAAAAAGTTTTGTCCCTTTTTTGTCCTCTAAATACAAAAATAGCCCTTCGGATAAAATCCGAGGGGCTAGAAACGTTGTTAAATCAACGGCCGAACTTTTGAATTTCATGGTTCGGGATAAAATAGTTCACTGAACTATTTTATTTTTTAAGGTTGTAGAATGATTTCAATCCACGATATTCAGCTACTTCACCAAGTTGGTCTTCGATACGAAGCAATTGGTTGTATTTAGCGATGCGGTCTGTACGTGAAAGTGAACCAGTCTTGATTTGTCCTGCGTTAGTTGCAACTGCAATATCAGCGATTGTTGAATCTTCAGTTTCACCTGAACGGTGTGATACAACAGCAGTGTAACCAGCTTCTTTAGCCATTTCGATAGCTTCAAAAGTTTCAGTAAGAGTACCGATTTGGTTAACTTTGATAAGGATTGAGTTAGCAGCACCTTCTTGGATACCACGTGCAAGGTAGTCAGTGTTTGTTACGAAGAAGTCGTCACCAACAAGTTGTACTTTCTTACCAAGACGTTCAGTAAGAGCTTTCCAACCATCCCAGTCGTTTTCATCCATACCATCTTCAATAGTGATGATTGGGTATTTGTTAACCAATTCTTCAAGGTAGTCGATTTGTTCTGCAGATGTACGAACAGCAGCACCTTCACCTTCAAATTTAGTGTAGTCGTAAACTTTACGTTCTTTATCGTAGAATTCTGATGAAGCACAGTCAAATCCGATAAATACGTCTTTACCTGGTACATATCCAGCAGCTTCAATCGCAGCAAGGATAGTTTCAACACCATCTTCAGTTCCTTCGAAACGAGGAGCGAATCCACCTTCGTCACCTACGGCAGTTTCCAAACCACGTGATTTAAGGATTTTCTTAAGAGCGTGGAAGATTTCAGCACCGTAACGAAGGGCTTCTTTAAATGTTGGCGCACCAACTGGCAAGATCATGAACTCTTGGAAAGCGATTGGAGCGTCAGAGTGAGAACCACCGTTGATGATGTTCATCATTGGAGTTGGAAGAACTTTAGTGTTGAATCCACCAAGGTAGCTGTAAAGTGGGATTTCAAGGTAGTCAGCAGCAGCACGAGCTACAGCGATAGACACACCGAGGATTGCATTCGCACCCAATTTACCTTTGTTAGGAGTACCGTCAAGTGCGATCATAGCACGGTCAATAGCTTGTTGATCACGTACATCGTAGCCAATGATAGCTTCAGCAATGATGTTGTTTACGTTGTCAACAGCTTTTTGTGTACCAAGACCACCGTAACGAGATTTGTCACCGTCGCGAAGTTCAACTGCTTCGTGTTCACCAGTAGAAGCTCCTGATGGAACCATACCACGTCCGAAAGCACCTGATTCAGTGTAAACTTCTACTTCAAGTGTTGGGTTACCGCGTGAGTCTAGGACTTCGCGAGCGTAAACATCAGTAATAATTGACATTTTTTACTCTCCTTATGAGTTAAATTTTTTACACCTCTATAATACCTTAAAACCCCTCCTTTTTCAAGAAAAAACGTTATCTTTGTGCAACTTTTCCTTAACTTTATAAAGTAATCGCTTTCTTTTGTCTGTTTTATTCTAACTTTTATGATATACTGTTTTCATGACAGATTTATCAAAACAATTACTTGAAAAAGCTCATGGTGGGTTAAAAATAAATCCGGATGAGCAAAGACGCTATCTTGGTACTTTTGAGGAAAGAGTTCTTGGATATGTAGATATTGACACAGCAAATAGCCCTCAGTTAGAAAAAGGCTTTTTATTTATTTTAGAAAACCTTCAGGAAAAAGCAGAGCCACTATTTGTGAAGATTTCACCAACTATCGAATTTGATAAGCAAGTTTTCTACTTAAAAGAAGCAAAAGAAACTGATAGTCAAGCCACCATAGTATCTGAAGAGCATATTACTTCTCCTTTGGGCCTGGTTATTCATAGCAATGCACCAGTTCAAGTAGAAGAAAAAGACCTTCGACTTGCTTTTCCAAAACTTTGGGAAGTTAAAAAGGAAGAACCAGCCAAAACATCCTTATGGAAGAAATGGTTTAGCTAAATCTTGCACATATTTAATAAGTGCCCAATATTGGCAGCCGTGCGCTCCAGATAGAGACTGGCATTTTTCAAACTATCTTCTAAAGGTTCACTTTTCTCCAAAATAGAAAAGACAGCTTGGATATTTTCAAATGGTAGGGGAGGTAAATCTTCAGCAAGACTACCGCAAATAGCAATAACAGGAACTCCAACAGGGGTTCTTTTTGCAACACCTATAGGCGCTTTCCCAGCAAAGCTTTGACTATCAAGTCTTCCTTCTCCAACAACAACCAAGTCAGCATCTGAAACTTTCTTATCAAAGTTGATTAAGTCCAAGCAGGTATCAATTCCAGACACGATACTTGCCTGAGCAAAGGCACACAAACCACCAGCAAGGCCTCCACCTGCTCCTGCTCCTTTAATTTCTAATGTTGCAGGTGAGAATTTTTCATAAAAATCTTGGATCGCCTGATCTACGACTGCAAACATAGTCGGATGTAGACCTTTTTGATTGCCAAAAGTGTAAGTCGCACCTTGATGACCACATAAGGGACTCACGACATCTGCTAGAATATGAATTTGAACACCTTCAGGAATTTTATAGCAATTTTCTGTTGAAACAGAAGCTAAGTTTAATAAGGATTGATCGGAAGCAGGCAAGACATTTCCATCCCTATCATAAAATTGATAACCTAAACCAGCAGCAATCCCCAGTCCTCCATCATTACTGGCCGTGCCACCAACACCGATATAAATATCTTTAATCCCTTTAGAAATGAGATGGAGAATCAACTCTCCAATACCACAAGTTTGGATTTGAAGTGGATTTCGTTTCTCTAGCGGAATTTTTCCAAGACCAACCAAGTCAGCTACTTCAAATAGTGCCAGTTCCCCTTTTTGAAAATAGCGCATGGCTTCTTTTTGTCCAGAAGGGTCTGTCACTTGGATCCATTTTTCTTTTAGGTCAAGAGAATGTCGGATAGCATCTACAGTACCTTCTCCCCCATCACCAACAGGGCAGAGGAGACATTCTACATCTGCTATCGATTGTTGGAAGCCTCTTTTTATTGCTTCAGCTACCTGTTGAGCTGTCAAGCTTTCCTTAAACGAATCCGGTGCAATTACAATCTTCATATTTTCCCTCATTCTAAACAGTCAATCAAAGGAAGAACTTCTAAAAAATCCCTCTTGTCAACATGATGTGGTATTTCTTTTTTGAGCATTTCTTTGGAACAAAAGGCGATTCCTCACTCCGCCGACTTCAACATTAATAGATTATTGACCCCATCACCGATTGCCACCGTTCTTTCTTTAGAAAGTTTTAGTTTCTTTCTCCATTTTTCCAGAGTTTCTTTTTTGACCTGGGGACTTATAATTTGTCCAACTAATTTTCCTGTTAAAAGACCTTCTTTGACTTCAAGCTGGTTGGCAGTGAAATAGGCAATACCAAGGGATTTTGCTAATCTCTCCAACTATTGGTGTAAATCCACCAGACACCAGACCAACTAGGATGCCATTCTTTTGGAGAATAGAGATGAACTCTGGGACATTTAGCGATAGATGAATTGAGTTGAAGACGTTATCAAAGACCAAAATAGGAAGACCTTCCAACAAGGACACTCTTTTTCTTAAACTGCTTTCAAAGACCAACTCTCCTCGCATTGCTCGACTTGTAATCTGCGAAATTTCCGCCTCATGACCTGCCTCTCTCCCTAAAAGATCAATCACTTCTTCTAGGATTAAGGTTCCATCTACATCCAAAACACACAAGCCTTTTACTTGAGACATCAGTTCTCCTCTCTAAACAGCCTAAAAATCGTATGAAGTCATCATACGATTTTATCTATTAATTAACTAAACTATGGTACAAGTCAAGGTATGACTTGCAGGCTGTATCCCATGAGAAGTCACTCTCCATAGCTTGTTTTTGTAGGTTTCTCCAAATGTCTGGATGGTTTCTATACAAGTCCAATGCTGTTTGGAAAGTCCAATTTAACCAATAAGGAGATAGATTGTCAAAGCTAAAGCCAGTACCGCTTCCTTCGATTGGATTGAAAGCGCGAACTGTATCTCGCAAGCCTCCAACTTCATGGACCAATGGCAAGGTTCCATAACGCATAGCCATCATTTGAGACAAGCCACACGGTTCAAAACGACTTGGCATGAGGAAGAGGTCACAAGCAGCGTAGATTTCCTGAGCAAGTTTGACATCAAAAGTGATATTTGTTGATAGCTTGTCTGGGTAAATCTGAGCAAACCATGAGAAAGCTCCTTCAAAGGCTGGATCGCCAGTTCCCAAAAGAACAATCTGAACATCTTCTTGCAAGATATGGTGAAGACTTTCGACCACCACATCAAAACC
Source organism: Streptococcus pneumoniae (assembly GCF_001457635.1). Taxonomy (NCBI): domain Bacteria; kingdom Bacillati; phylum Bacillota; class Bacilli; order Lactobacillales; family Streptococcaceae; genus Streptococcus; species Streptococcus pneumoniae. The sequence goes on along the minus strand of NZ_LN831051.1, from coordinate 1,515,110 downwards.
TTTTTGACGTGTCAAACGAGAAACAATTCCCACCAGTGGAACGTCTGCTCTAACAGGCAAGCCAACTCTTTCTTGCAATTTTGCCTTATTTTTGGCTTTCCCAGACAAATCTTCCTGATTGAAATGATAGTCTAAAAGAGCATCCGTCTGAGGATTATAAAGATCAGCATCAATCCCATTCACGATACCAGATACTTTACCAGACTCCATTTTAAGAATCTGATCCAAATTACATCCAAACTGACTAGTCATAATTTCATGAGCATAGCTAGGTGAAACAGTTGAAACACGGTTCGCATAGAGAATACCTGCCTTCATCCAGTTCAGACAGTTGTTCCATCGAAGGGTGCCATCAGCGTAACGTTCAAAGCCAACTCCAAACAAATCACCCAACATTCCTTCTGAAAATTGTCCTTGGAATTCTAAATTATGAATGGTTAAAACTGTTTCAATGTCCTCATAGGCTTGAATCCAACGGTATTTTTCCTTCAACAAGAAAGGAATCATAGCTGTATGGTAGTCATGAACATGGAGAAGATCAGGAATAAAGTCAATCCTTTCCATAGCCTCAATGGCAGCCAGTTGGAAAAAGGCAAAGCGTTCTCCGTCATCAAAATCACCGTAAACATGACCACGGAAGAAATAATATTGATTGTCAATAAAGTAGAAGGTTACACCATTTAATACTGTTTTCTTAATTCCACAATACTGTCTGCGCCAACCAACGCTCACCTCAAAATGAAGCACATCTTCAATCTGACTTCCAAATTTAGCCTCTACCATATCATAGTAGGGTAAAATCACTGCAACTTCGTGCCCAGCTTTTACCAGTGATTTTGGAAGAGCGCCAATGACGTCTCCCAAACCACCTGTTTTTGAAAAGGGTGCACCCTCTGCTGCTACAAATAAAATTTTCATGAATGAATATCCTCTGTTACTTTAGCACCTTTCTTAACCACAACTGGATGTTCTGCAGTTCCTCGAATCACAACACCAGGCTCAACTTCAACCCCTTTGTCCAAGATAGCATATTCGACCTGAGCCCCTTCTCCAATAACAACACGAGGGAATAGCAGGCTATCTTTAACCAAGCTATCCTTATGGACATGAATATTACGTGATAGAACAGAATTAGCTACTTGACCTTCAATAATACTACCAGAGGCAAACTGAGAAGTGCTTACCTTAGATGTATTAGCATAGTAAGTTGGCTCTTCGTTTTTGACCTTTGTATAAATCTTTTGGTTTGGTGAGAAAAGAGAATAGAATTTTTGTGATTCAAGCATATCGATATTCGCTTGATAATAAGATTTAACAGAGTGAATATTGGCTAGATAGCCCGTGTACTCGTAGGCGAAAGCTCCCTCTTTTACAGCCAAATCCCGTAAAACATAGCGCAATTTCTCTGGATGTTCTTTTTTAGCTTCTTCTTCCAAGTGTTCAATCAACCAAGGTGTATCAACGACAAAGATATCTGTAGACATATTGAACGTTTCAGCTGTTGACTTGCTATCAAAGAGTTTATGAGAAAGAACATGGTCTGTTTCATCTACATCCAAGATTGCATTACTTCTGAAATATCTTTCTTAGCTAGTTTTTTATAAACTACAGTGATAGGCTCTTTTGTTGTACTATGTAGGTGGAAAACTTGGTTCAAATCAATGTTAATAAGAACATCGCAGTTGAGGGCAACCGTTTGGTTTGAGCCAGAACGTTTCAAATAAGTAAGAAGCTGTTGGTAGTATTCTTTTCCAACTGTACTACTTTCTACACGGGTATTGTAAATTCCTAGATAGTAATGGCTAAGAAGGGTTGATAAGCCCCACTCGCGTCCTGAACGAATATGGTCAAATACTGAGCTGATATTATCCTGCTGGAAAATACCAAAGACACTACGAACACCTGCATTAGCAAGGCTTGAAAGTGGGAAGTCAATCAAACGATATTTCCCACCAAATGGCAAACTTGCTACTGGACGGTGGTCCGTCAATGTCGACATATTGTGAAAACCAACTGTATTTCCTAAAATGGCAGAATATTTATCAATCTTCATCTGTTGCTACCCCCACTACTTCATTATATCCTACAACTTGTACTTCATCTGTTCCATCAATTTCGACACCGTCAGAAATAATCGCACCTTCACCAATAATGGCACGTTTAATCTTAGCTCCTTGACCAATGATAGCTCCACTCATGATAACTGAATCAAGGACTTCCGCTCCTTCGCGAACTTGCGCGCCTGTTGAAAGGATAGAATGTTTAACAGTTCCATCAACGAAACATCCGTCTACAACTAATGAGTCTTCCACATGAGCATTTGCCCCGAGGAAGTTTGGTGGTGAAATCAAGTTTCTTGAGTAAATCTTCCATTGACGGTTACGACTATCCAAGGCATTTTCTGGAGAAATATACTCCATGTTCGCTTCCCAAAGTGACTCAATAGTACCAACATCTTTCCAATAACCACTAAATTCATAAGCATAAACACTTTCACCTGACTCAAGGTAATTTGGAATGACATTTTTACCAAAGTCTGACATGCCAACCTTGCTCTTTTCAGCAGCGACTAACATATTACGAAGGCGTTGCCAATCAAAAATGTAGATTCCCATAGAAGCTTTTGTAGATTTAGGTTGAGCTGGTTTTTCTTCAAATTCAACAATACGATTGTTAGCATCTGTGTTCATGATACCAAAACGGCTTGCTTCTTTAAGAGGGACGTCTAAAACTGCTACTGTCAAGCTGGCATTATTATCCTTATGAGACTGGAGCATATCATCATAGTCCATTTTGTAGATGTGGTCCCCAGACAAAATCAAGACATACTCAGGATTGACACTGTCGATATAGTCGATATTTTGGTAAATAGCGTGACTAGTCCCCTCAAACCAACGATTTCCTTCACTTGCAGAATAAGGTTGAAGAATAGAGACACCTGAATTAATACCGTCTAGTCCCCAGCTTGAACCATTCCCAATATGGTTGTTGAGAGCAAGTGGTTGATACTGTGTAACGACCCCAACATTATGAATCCCTGAGTTGGCACAGTTTGATAGGGCAAAGTCAATGATACGGTAGCGCCCACCAAATTGCACAGCTGGTTTTGCGATGCTTTGAGTGAGTTTACCGAGACGAGTTCCTTGCCCACCAGCAAGAATCAAAGCTAACATTTCATTTTTCATTTTCTACTCCTTTTTGGTTTTTATTTGTGACGGTTTTAGTAGATTTCAAGCGACGTTTGATTTTCCATACACTTGCTCCCATAGCCGGTAGAGTAAAGGTTAAGGTCTGCTCATAATCTTTCCATAGTCCTTCTTGCGTTTGAACAGTTTGATTATGTTCTTTCCAAACGCCTCCCCACTCTTCCAACTCAGTATTCCATACTTCTTCGTAAATTCCTGCAACGGGTAGTCCGATTGTAAAATCTTTCCGCTCAACAGGTACCATATTAAAGATACAGACTAACATTTCTCCCTTTTTACCCTTACGAATAAAGGAAAGAACACTCTGGTCTCGATTATCCGCATCAATGATTTCAATACCATCATAGCTGGTATCAATTTCCCACAGACAGCGATGATCTTTGTAAAACTGGTTTAGCTGAGAAGCGAAATACTTCATCTTAGCATTCATTGGGTCTTCTAGGTTAGACCATTCCAACTGTTCTTCAGATTTCCATTCTAGGAATTGACCGTATTCGCTACCCATGAAGAGCAATTTCTTACCAGGGTGACAAATTTGGTACGTATAGAGATTGCGCAAGCCTGCGAATTGATTGTAACGATCTCCCCACATCTTATGCATCATACTCTTCTTGCCATGAACCACTTCATCGTGCGAGAATGGCAAGAGATAATTCTCCTTGAAAACATACATAAAGCTGAAAGTCACCAGGTTAAAGTCATATTTACGATAAATCGGATCTTCTTCGTAGAAACGGAGGATATCATTCATCCAGCCCATGTTCCATTTGTAGTCAAATCCTAGACTACCAATCTCTTTCATTCCCGTAATCTTGGTCGCAGACGAACTTTCTTCTGCAATCATCATCACATCTGGATATTCTAACTTAATAACTTCATTCAAGCGTTGAAGAAAATAATAACCTTCATAGTTGAGATTTCCGCCATCTTTATTAGGTGTCCATGGAGCATTATCATAGTCCAAATAGAGCATGTTGCTAACAGCATCCACACGAATACCATCCAAATGATAGACATCAATCCAATGCTTAATGCAAGAAATTAAGAAGGACTGGACTTCATTTTTTCCAAGGTCAAAATTAAGGGCACCCCAACCATGGTTATGAGCCTTATTATGGTCTTGGTATTCAAAAGTCGGTGTCCCATCATAATAGGCTAAGGCATCATCGTTGATGGTAAAGTGACCTGGTACCCAGTCCACAATAACCCCAATATTATGGGTATGACACTCCTCGACAAAATCTTGAAACTCCTCTGGTCTGCCATAAGCATGCTCTAAAGCGAAGTAACCCATAAGCTGATACCCCCAACTCAAGCCCAAAGGATGGGACATCAAGGGCATAAACTCAATATGAGTATAGTTCATTTCAACGAGATAAGGAATGAGTTCATCCTTGAGCTGGGCAAAACTATAAGGACTGCCATCAGAATTTCTTTTCCATGATCCAGCGTGAACTTCATAAATATTGACAGGACGCTCTTCAAAGCCCCAACGTTTTCTTCGTGCCAGCCAAAGTCCATCCTTCCATTTCTTCTCAGGAAGCTCTGTTAAGATTGCCCCTGTTCCTGGACGAGCCTCATACCTGACAGCAAAAGGGTCAATCTTCATCAGTTGATGACCATTTTGACGTGTGACATGATATTTGTAAATATGCCCTTCTTGAGCCATATTGGTAAAGACTTCCCAGACCCCAAAATCATTTCTTACCATTGGAATCTGATTTTCAATCCAGTTGGTAAAATCACCAACCAAGTGAACAGCCTGAGCATTAGGTGCCCAAACACGGAAGGTATAGCCATGCTCTCCATTTAGTTCTTCCCTATGTGCTCCTAGATAATGTTGGAGATAAAAATTTTCACCCGTCATAAAGGTTTTTAATGCTTCTCTATTATCCATATACTCCCCTTCTCCTGTAAGCGTTTTCTATGTTTTTATTATACTACCTTTTTAGAGAAGATTCAAGTAAATTACTATACTTCTTTAATTATTTTGAAAATCTACAACAAGTTCACTTACTCGTTCAATTGTAAATCAATATTTTTTCAAAAAATTGCGAAAACGCCTTTCTTTTTCTACTATAGTGAAATGAAATAAAACATGCGCAAGTCGATTAAGGAATTTAATCTAATTTCTAACAATGTCTTAGAAATCAAAGTGTACTATTTTAACTTCAATGTACTATATATCGTAAAATGAAATAATAACAGGACAAATCGATCAGGACAGTCAAATCGATTTCTAACAATGTTTTAGAAGTAGAGCTGTACTATTCTAGTTTCAATATACTATAATACCAAAAAGTTCGTATTTTTTCTATAATTATTATTATTTTATAGCAAAAAAATAAAACCAGGAAAACAATTTCCTGATTTTACACGTTATTTCACATCAAAAACAATGGATTTGACATTTGTCATCGCTTCAATGCTATATTTAATCCCTTGCACTCCAGCTCCAGAACCTTTGACACCAAGGAACGGGAAATTATCTGGACCACGCTGGGTTTTATTATTAATGTGGACTGTACCTACTTCAAGTTTTTCAGCAATTTCAAAGGCTTTTTTGAAATCATTTGTAAAGACTGATGATTGAAGGCCGAATTCAGATTCGTTGGCAAAGGCAATAGCTTCCTCTACACTAGCCACACGAATGATTGGTAAAACAGGACCAAATGGCTCTTCCCATGCCACTTTCATATCTTTTGTAACTTGGTCAAAAAGCACTGGCCAGAGGAGATTGCCCTCACGTTTGATTGGTGTAAGAGCCTGAGCCTCTTTTTCTTGTGCATCCTCAATCAAGCCCCAAATGAAGTCGGCTGAAGCATTGTCAATAACAGGTGTAATATCAGCATTGTCAAATGGATCACCAACTGTTAATTTAGAAACTTCTTCCTGAAGCAAAGTAGCTAATTTATCTGCTACACTTTCGAGAACAATGACACGTTTAATGGCCGTGCAACGTTGTCCTGAGTAGCTAAAGGCTCCCGCAACAATTTGCTTGGCAGCATGTTCCAAATCTGCATCTTCTAGTACAAGAGCTGCATCTTTCCCACCAAGTTCCAACATGATAGGACGCATACCAGCTAAACGACCAATACGTTCTCCAATAGGAGTTGAACCTGTAAAGTTGATGAAGTTGACTTCTTTGTGCTCAATGATATAATCCCCAATTTCTGAACCACGACCTGTAATGGTGTTGAAAACACCTGCCGGAATCCCTGCTTCTTCAAATGCTTTAGCCAACAAGAGTCCAGAAATGGAACCTTGTGTTGGTGGCTTAAACATGACCACATTCCCTGCAATCAAGGCAGGTGCAATTTTAGAAGCAGATAAATTAACTGGATAATTAAAGGGAGCAATCGCTAGCACGATACCAACTGGTTCACGACGGACAACAGCCAGTTTGTTTTTACTTGCTGCCTCAAAACCACCACCTTCCATTGCTTGTCCAGTGATACGGAGACCTTCCTCAGCAGCATAACGAATCAAGTCTGCTGTACGCACTACTTCTCCAATTGCTGCTTTAATCCCTTTTGCTACTTCTTTGGCAAGGATAGTACCAATTTCTTCCTTATCGCGTTCTAAAATAGCTGCTGTTTTATGCAAATAAGCCGCACGTTCAATTGCTGATAAAGCTCGCCATGCTGGCAGGGCTGCACGCGCAGCTTGCATAGCCTCATCAGCTTCAGTCTGAGTCATGGCTGGAACTGTACCCAATTCTTCTTGATTGATTGGTGAATAAATCGTAATTTCTTGTTCAGATGATTTCCATTTTCCATTTACTAAATTCTGATATCTTGTCAAATTCTTGTCCTCCTGAAAATGATTAAGATATATTTTACCAAATTTTCAGAAAACCACAACCCTTTTTGCGAAATTTTTGAGATTATTTTCACAAGCTTGATTTTTCAAAGTATACTCAATAAAAATAAAAAAATCCACTACGTCAAGGCGAGGCTAATGTGGTTTGAAGAAATTTTCGAAGAGCGTGAATGAGTATCATCTATAGTAAAATAAAAAAACTGAACAATTTGGTTTGGGACAGTCAAACCAATTTCTCACAATGTTTT